>CAKZRW010000054.1 GCA_937148845.1 uncultured Actinomycetes bacterium
GGAAGTCTGCCGTCCAGGGCGTCCATCCGATAACAGTGCCCCAATAGCGGAAACTGATGGCCACTAGATAAACGACCATGACAGCGAGGATGTCCAGGGCGATGGTCCCAAGACGGCGGTTTCTCTTGTCTCTGGCTGCTTGGCCGTTTGCCTTGCAGTTCTCCTCGCCGCTGGATGCATGGGTGAAGCGCGGGGGCGTCAGTACTCATTATACAAGACCTGGCGGACACTCTCCGGCACCGCGCGAGTTTCCGTTGGTGATTGACATTTCCGAGGTGTGGTCTTACCGTGGCCAGGGAAGAATAGGGCCAAAACAAGGCTATGCAGCGTCTACGACCAGAAGGAGGGTGTGCAGTGGCTGAAGCGATGAAGACATGTGCTAATTGTGGCCACATGCAGGCGACGGGTGATTTCTGCGAGGCTTGTGGGTCCCGGCTGCCTGTGGCCGAGGCGGCTCCTGTGGCAACTGCCCCCACGCCTCCCCCTCCGCCGCCTCCCCCACCGACATCCCCGCCGTATGCCGGTCAGCCGCCCTACGCCTATGCTCCTGGGCCGTATGCTGATGTGACCAGCAAGGGCTTCTGGGGTAGGTTCTTCGACTTCTCGTTCAAAAGCTTTGTGACGCCCAGTCTGATCAAGGTGCTCTTCATCGTCTTCATGGTGGTGATAGGGCTCAGCGTGCTTGGCATGATAATCATGGGCTTCACCATGTCGGCTGCTACCGGGGTCTTTTTCCTGATCGGTGGGATTATTTACGGCTTCCTGGCTCTACTCTGGGCCCGGGTGGTGCTGGAGATAGTGATCACCTTCTTCCGTATCCATGAGAACACCGACGAGATCAAGAAGGACGTGAAGAAGGCCTAGAGTCTGGTCGACCTCAGGGCCGCGCGGCTGGCGGTCGCGCGGCGGCGCGGGGGTCCATGGAAGAGGCGAGCCCGGAGCGTCTTAGAACGCCCCGGGCTCGCGGTCAGAAGTGGGTCTAGGCCTGCGGAGGCGGTAGGAGGTTCTGCGGGCCTGACTGTGTTCCCAGAGGTTGTCGGCTCCGGTCCTACTCCTTGACCAGATAGATGTCACTTCCGCGCTGCACTACCTTCAGCTCGGGCAAGTCTTCTGCGACGACCGCTTTACGGAGTCCCTGCAAGAGGGTCACCGGTTTGCGATCAGGACATACCACCTGTGCGCTATCGTGACCACTTGCGATGAACTCGGCAATAATCTCCTTGTAGATACTTGCCCGCCGACGGGTGGGGACAGGCCGTGGAATCAACTCATATCCCTTAGCCTTTGCCATCACCGGCCTCACTTTCTTACTTACTCAACGAAGCCGCTGCTAAGTTTACATCTCAAATATCGGCTCAGTTTGCTCACACTTTAGTCTTACTTATTACCGGGCGCAGAGAAAACGCTTGAGAGAAATAGAAAGAAGGGGCTGGCAACCGCCTAGGCAAGCAGCACCTGATACAGAACCACTGTTCAACTCCCGCTACGGCAGGGGCGTCCAACTCCATCGTATATGAAGCCCAGCGCTGTAAGCTTTTCGTCGTCGAGTGCATTACGACCGTCGATGACTATGGGTCGGTTCATAGTTTTACGTACATGCTCCCAGTCGAGGCGTAGGAACTCATCCCATTCAGTCACCAGTATGCAGGCATCAGCTCCTTTAGCAGCTTCCTCTGCAGACGCAGTGTACTCGATAGACGGGACCACAGTGCGCATCTTATCCATGGCTACCGGATCGTATGCCACCACCGTTGCTCCTTCTGCAAGTAAGCGGCCAACTAAGACCAGCGAGGAGGCCTCCCGGATATCATCGGTGTTAGGCTTGAAAGCAAGTCCTAGTAACGCAATCCGACTTCCACGCAACTCTCCACCTAGATGCTGCTTCAGTTTGCCGATCACTCGACGCTTCTGCAGCTCATTGACCTCGATCACTGCAGTGAGCAATTGGAAGTGGTAACCGGAATTGCCGGCGATCTGCTTCAAGGCGGAAACGTCTTTGGGGAAGCAGCTGCCGCCGTAGCCGATACCGGCCTGCAGGAAATGGGGACCTATACGGTGGTCCAGACCCATGCCTTGGGCCACAACTTTCACGTCGGCCCCGACAGCTTCGCATACATTGGCTATCTCATTGATGAAACTTATCTTAGTGGCAAGGAAAGCATTCGAGGCGTACTTGATCATCTCGGCAGAGGCCACGTTCGTCAGCAAGACCGGGCTCTTCACGCCGGTATAGAGAGTAGCCACCTTCTCGGCTATGCCCGCTTCGTCCGCGCCTATCACGATCCGGTCAGGGTGCAGGAAGTCGGAGACGGCCGAGCCTTCCCTGAGGAACTCCGGGTTGGAAGCATAGTGCAGGTGGTCGTACCCTCGCGACTCGAGCTCAGCCTGCACCAAGGCTCCCGTGCCCACAGGAACCGTCGACTTCATCACGAGCACTTGCTCCTCCAGGCCGGGCGGTAGAGCGTCTATGGCCTGCCAGACACGGGAAAGATCAGCATCGCCCGAGTAGGTCGCAGGAGTGTCCACGCAGAAGAAAACGAACCCGGCGTCGGCATAGGCCTTGGCAGGGTCGGTGGTGAAGTCCAGACGGTCTCGGACGGAGGTCATCAGCTCCTTGAGCCCCGGCTCGAAGATGGGGACTTCGCCTCGCTTGAGCAGCGCCACCTTGGCGGCGTCAACGTCCAGGGCGGTCACGCGGTGTCCCAGATGGGCGAAACAAGCAGCGGTCACCAAACCCACGTAGCCCACGCCTACAATCGTTATCCTGCCCAACTCGGATCCTCCTCTGTTACTCTCCAGCTTCTTTAGCCGACCGTGTTGCTTGACGGCCCTAGACTCGCCTAGTCGCCGAAAGCCGTCTTCACTGCAAGCCCAAGAACTGCAGTATCGCCTCTACTAGGCCGTGCACAATCTTATCGCGGTAGGCATCGGTGGCTAGCAGTCGGTCTTCGGTGGGGTTGGTCATGTAGCCTATCTCCGGGAGGACCACAGGCACATCGGACCAGTTGAAGCCGGTGAGGTCGCTTCGTTCATCTAGACCCCGGTTGCGGGCCCCGGTGGCCTTGATGAGCTCTCGCTGCACAAGCACGGCGGCCTCCTTAGAGCGGGCGGCGATGTCATCGGTCCAGCCTCGAATGGAGGCCGGATACAGGGTGTGGATGCCGTTCACTTCGGGGTTGCCGTTCCCGTCGGCATGAATGCGGATGAAGAGATCGGCCCTCGCTTCGTTGGCGATCTCGGAGCGCTCGCGGTTAGAGATATCGACGTCTTGGGTGCTACGCGTCATGACCACCTTGATCCCATGGGCCTCGAGAGCTTTGCGCAGTCTAAGCCCGATGGCCAGATTGAGCTCGCTTTCCGGTATGCCGGTGACCACGCCCCGCGTGCCGCTGCTCACCTTGGCCTTGGTCTGGGTGGAACCCGGGCCGATGGGTTCGGGGTCGAGATTGGGCTTGGCCTGGTGCCCAGGGTCGATGACCACTACCTTGGGGGGACCGGTGGTGGTGCTGACAAGGGTCGTGGAAGTGGAAGGGGCTGCGGAAGTGGAAGGGGTCGAAGAGGTCGGCGAGGTAGATGACGAGCTGGGATGACTGAGGCTGGTGTTTATGTGAGAGCTGGGGGTTACCGCGGAGCCGCTAGATCCGGTCGAAGTGGCGACGGTTGCGGAGGTGGTGGCTCCGGCCGGTCCGGAACTCTGGGTAAGCACTGTCGCGCCGATGGCGGCGATAATTACCACCACCGCCAAGGCGGCCACTGCCCACAGCAGGCGCAGACGGCGTCTACGAGCCCGGCGGGCCTCTAAGCGGGAGATCAACTCCTGGGTCTCACGATGGCGTGGCTGGAGAGGGGACATTATGGGGCCGCCGTCGGCGTACTTGAAGCGACCCGCCTCGCCAGGATTTCCTGCAGCAGGTCGACCGCCTCCCGCGGAGAGGTGGCATATCTCACATCGCTTGCAAGAGCATCCCCCAGACTGTCATTCTGCAGATGCCAGCCCCCCAGGATGATCACAGGCTTACCTAATACCCCAGCCAAGCCGATCTCAGAGAGGGTGCCGTAAGCGCCGCTCACGGCTATGACGACATCACCGGTGCTGACCACCGCCAGGTTGCGGGCATGACCCAACCCGGTAGTCACCACGTAATCGAGGTAGGGATTGGCAACGGTCCGGTTATGACCAGGCAGGATGCCGAGGGTGGTACCGCCGGCCTCCTTGGCTCCCCGAGCGGCGGCTTCCATGATCCCGCCCAGACCTCCGCAGACCAAGATGGCGCCCTCTTTGGCTATCAAGCGACCGACTTCCCGGGCCTGCTCGTACTCGGCTGGGGAGCAGGAACTCCCGCCTATCACTGATACATACAGCGGTCGCATGCGGCAAAGCATACCACCGCTTATCGCAGCACCGTGGGTCGGGCGGCCCAGTCGCCGGTCGGCGACTGGGCCGCCTCAGACCAGTGCAGCCAGCAGATGCAGGGCCATCTCCTTGTCGAGAGGTTCGTTCCAGTTCCCACACTTGGGCGACTGGATGCAGGAGGGGCAGCCGCTCTCGCATGTGCAATCCCGTACCAGCCGATGAGCATCGCGGACCCACTCGGCGAAGCGGTCGAAACCCTGGCGGGAGATCCCCACTCCCCCCGCATGGGCGTCGTAGACGAATATGGTGGGCCGCTCGGTCTGTATGTGGACCGGAGAGGACAAGCCGCCGATGTCCCAGCGGTCGCACATGGCAAAGAGGGGAAGCAGAGCGATGAGGGCATGCTCGACCGCATGAATGGCCCCGGGCAGCCGCACTAGCTCCGCCTCTGCGCCGAGGAGCTCTGGGGGCACCGTGAACCAAAGGGACTCGGTGACGAACTCTTGAGGCGGCAGGTCGAGTTCTTCGGTACCGAGCACTTCGTTGCGGCCGTTCCTGCGCTTCTCGAAGGCGATCACTCGGCTGCGCACGACTATCTCGCCCAGATGCAGGGTGACCGGACCGTGAGCGGTGTGCAGCCTTTCGCTCAGGATGCGAGTCTCGGTATCGCGCCGCGGAATGGTGTGGTAGCTGTCCCAGAAGGGGCGGACCAGGGCCAGGTGTTGCTCCAAGTCGAGGCGGCTGACCAGATAGGAGTCCCCCATGTGGAGGTAGACGGCTCCCGGATGGAGGGCAGAGAAGGCAGTTTCGGCGCCCTCGGTGCCTACGATGTCGCCTGTGTCCTCCTCCACGATGGTGTATTGTTCGCCTCTGGTAGAACGGAGGCCGATCTTGGCTGCCGGGAAGCCGCTTCCGGTCAGGAACCAGGTGTCGTGTCGACGTCTTAAGAGACCTTTTTCCACCGCTTGCTCTAGACTCTCCGCCAGACCCGGGCCGAAGAACTCCTCGTCTTCGCGCACCAGAGGTGCCTCGTAGGCGGCTGCTGCCAGATGGTCGAGGTGCAGGAAAGGGTTGGCGAAGTCCATGGTGGCGGCCTCGACCTCCCGACTGAGGAGGAGGTCCGGATGCCTGACGAAGAACTGCTCAAGGGCGTCGTTGCCGGCCACGAATATCCCTAGGCTCTCTCCCTTGCCGCGGCCGGCGCGGCCCCATTGCTGCCACAAGCTGGCTACGGTGCCCGGGTACCCTACGGTGATGGCGGCATCCAGGGCTCCGATGTCGATGCCGAGCTCAAGCGCGCTAGTACTGACCACACCGAGGAGTTCCCCGCTGAAGAGCGATTTCTCGACGGTACGTCTCTGCTCGGGAGTGTACCCGGCGCGATAGGGGGAGATGCGTTTGGCCAGCGCGGGAGCGCTCTCCTCGAGAAGCTCGCTTGTCTGCTGGTAGATGACTTCTGCCTGGCGGCGGGACTTGGTGAAACAGATGGAGCGCACATGGTGACGTACGAGTTCAGCCAGGAGTTCGGCGGCCTCGCTGGTAGTGGAGCGGCGAAGATTGAGCTCCTCCTCCACCAGCGGTGGTTGCCAGAAGATTATCTGGCGTCTTCCCACCGGGGCACCGTCGCCGTGGATGTGGGTGACCTCTAGACCGGTCAGTTGGCAGGCATGCTCGGCGGCGTTGCGTATGGTGGCCGAGGCCAGGATGAAACGAGGCTCGGCCCCGTAGAAGGAGGCGACCCGGCGGAGTCGTCGGAGCACATTGGCTACATTACTGCCGAAGACCCCGCGATAGGTATGAGCCTCGTCGATCACCACATAGCTTAGGTTAAGGAAGAAATCGTCCCAACGTTCATGCCAGGGCAAGAGGCTCAGATGGAGCATATCGGGGTTGGTCAAGAGCACGCGTGCCTTCTGTCGGGCCAGGGTACGGGCGGCGCTGGGGGTGTCGCCGTCATAGGTGGCCACCTCGACTTGCCGCCCTGTCAACAGGCGGATGCGCCGAAGCTGGTCTTGCGCCAGGGCCTTGGTGGGGTAGAGGTAGATGGCGCGGGCGTGGGGATTGCGCAACAGATGGTCGAGCACCGGCAGGTTGAAGCAAAGGCTCTTGCCGGAAGCGGTGCCGGTGGTGACTATGAAGTGTTCACCCCGCTCCACAGCTGCCCAGCATTCGGCCTGGTGGGTCCACAGCTGGCGTATGCCTTGAGCGGCGAGGGCGTCGACGAGCCGTAGGTGGAGCCCGGCCGGCAGCGGCACCGCCCGTCCCGGCCGGGCGGGGAGGACGGTCTGGGCTGCCACCTGGGGGAACCGCCCGGGGGTGAGCAGCTCGAAGAGCGGGGTCTGCGCCTGTGCCTTCATGTCAGGCCAAGGGTAGCCTAGCCGGAGCGGGCTCGCCATACAGCCAAAGTTGGAGAAAGGCCGCTTGCGGCCGCTGCCCCTTTCGGGGCCGCCGCCCTCCTGAGAGTTGCCAGAGTCTCGCCTAGTTACTCCGCAGCTTTCTCCAGGGTGACCAGCACGATCTGTGGTCGGGCGAAGAACCGCAGGGGTGGAAAGATGACCCCGATCCCGTTGGAGACGATCACGGTCGTGTCGTCACGCTCCACCCTCCCCGTGCGGTACTTCTGGCCGTAGTCGGACGGCACTAAAGGTGCCCACCTTCCGAAAAAGGTCACCTGACCGCCGTGCGTGTGCCCGGCTAGGACAAGGTCCACTGCTTGGGGGGGAAGCTGCTCCGCAAAGTCGGGATTATGCGACAGCAAGATGACAAAGTCCTCGGCAGTTGTGCCCCGGACGATGGGGGCCAGGTCAGGGGTGTCTTTCCGGAGGTCGCCTACCGCACCCAGCCGCAGGCGAGCACCGCCCCTCTCAAGCCAGACACCTTGATTGCGGAGGAGGACTATGTTCGTGGGCTCCACTGCAGCGTAAACAGGATCAAGGTCGCGGCCGGAAGGGTCGTAAGCTCCGTAGTCATGGTTCCCCAGGGCCGCGTACACCCCCAAGGGAGCTTTCAACCTACCCAGAGCTTGAAAACAAGGGGCCTCGTAACGCGTGCTTCCGTAGACGTAGTCACCGGCCAGGACCACAAGGTCGGGGGCGAGGGCGTTCACGGAATCTACGATCTTCTCCACCCGGCTCTGCCGGAAGAACCAACTCCGGTGGACATCAGCCACTACTGCGACCCTGGTGCCGGCAAAGGCAGTCGGGAGGTGTTCGCTGACGACGGTGTACTCTTTGACCTCGATGCGGTAGGTCTCGGCATGGCTGTAGCCCAGGAAGACGACAAGAGCAGCTCCCAAAGCCGCCAGCGCAGCCCGCAACCTACGTCGTTTACGGTGACTCTTAGTGTCGGCTCCCCGTTTCACAGATGGAGGGCTGGTCGCCGAAGGGGGTGGCGTAGCTACCGACCTGCTCATCAGTCTACTCCGACCGCGCGCTTGGAGACCTGCTCACTGAGCCGGTCGCCTGCCTACTTGGGGACCCGGACCAGGTCGCGCTCGACCAAGAGCTCTGCGATCTGCACGGCGTTGAGAGCGGCTCCCTTGCGCAGGTTGTCGGCTACTATCCAGAGGTTGAGACCGAACTCTACCGTAGGGTCGCGACGGATGCGCCCGACGAAGGTCTCATCCTTGCCCGAAGCCAGGATAGGCATGGGGTAGAGCTTATTCTGGGGGTCGTCGACCACCTTGACACCGGGCGCCGCGGCCAGAAGCTCCCGGGCCCGTTCGACGCTCAGCGGGCGAGCAAACTGGAGGTTGACCGACTCCGAGTGCCCGTTCTGGACCGGCACTCGCACACAGGTGGCGCTCACCGCGATGCTGTCGTCCCCCATGATCTTCTTGGTCTCGTCCACCATCTTGCGTTCTTCTTTGGTGTAGCCGTCCTCGAGGAACACATCGATGTGGGGGAGACAGTTGAAAGCGATCTGGTGGGGATAGACGGCGATGGTCGGGTCCTGCCCGGCCAGTACTTCGCCGGTCTGGTGGATGAGCTCGTTGATGGCTTTGGCCCCGGTCCCGGAGACTGCCTGGTAGGTGGAAACGACCACCCGTGTGACGCGGGCCTCGTCGTGCAAGGGCTTCATGACCACGACCATCTGGATGGTGGAGCAGTTGGGATTGGCGATGATGCCGCGGTGCCACTCGACGTCATCCGGATTGACCTCCGGCACTACCAAAGGCACCTGCGGATCCATGCGCCAGGCGGAGGAGTTGTCCACTACCACGCAGCCGGCTTCGCGGGCGATGGGGGCATACGTGAGCGAGGTCCCGCCGCCGGCAGAGAAGAGAGCCAGGTCCATGCCCTTGAAACTCTCGGGCGTGAGCTCCTGGACGACGACCTCTTCACCCCGGAAGTCGAGTCTAGTGCCTGCAGATTTGGCCGTGGCCAAGGCGACGAGTTGTTTGACCGGAAAACCTCTCTCGGCCAAGATAGTGCGCATGGCGCGCCCTACAGCGCCGGTTGCGCCCACCACAGCGACTCGATACTCCCTGCCCACGCGTCCTCCCTTAGTCGGCCTGTTGAGCGCAGATTCTACCATCGGGCCCGCAGGGAGAGTGGCAACGACACAGGAGTCGCCGAGAGAGAGAACGCCGGTTGCTTCCTGTATCACGGCACTTGATTCCGCGGTACGGAACCCCAATGCCGGCCGGATTTTTGCCTCCGGAGCGGAAGCAGACTAAGCTTCCACCGAAGACCGTGCCGTCAGGTCATCCAACTCTTCCAAGGAGGGACAAATGTCAGGTAGTGAACCACGCTCCTTGAGCAGACGGGAGTTTCTCAAGATCGCAGGGACGGCGGGGGCCGCGGTCGGCGTGGGAGCCAGCTTGGGGGGTCTGCTGGCTGCCTGCGGCGAGACGCCAGAAACCACAACCAGCAGCACAGCGGGCGCGACAAGCACCTCCGCCCCGAGTGAGACCACCACTTCGGTCTCGACCGGCGCCGAGATGGGCGGCGAGATCAAGTGCGGATACGTGGTGCCGCTGACGGGGGGCATGGCTCAGTTCGGTGCCGCCGCCAAGTGGCAGGTCGAGTGGATGGAGAAGAACGTCTGGAAAGACGGTCTGGTGTGCGGCGATGGCAAGGCGTATAAGATCACGACGATCATTGGCGACAGCCAGTCCGACTCCAACCGCTCGGCTCAGGTAGCGGCCGACCTCATCAACAACCAGGGCATCACTCTGATCGGGGGCAGCTCCAGCGCGGCTAACGTCATCCCGGTGAGAGACCAGGCCGAAGCCTACGAATGCCCCGGGATCTTCTACGACTGCCCCGGCGACGCTTGGGGGGCCAACCTCAAAGAACCTCTCAAGTGGAACTGGTGTGCTTGGTGGATCGGTAAAGACGTCGTGGGCAACTTCCTGGGCATGTGGGAGAAGATCCCAAACAACAAGGTGGTAGGGGCTCTGTGGGAGAACTCGGCAGACGGCGACAACTTCGCCAATGTGCTGCCTGGGCTGTTCGAGCAGCTGGGTCTCACTCTGAGCAATCCCGGCCAGTACCCCATCGGTACGGAAGACTACTCGGCCATCATCAATCAGTTCAAGAAGGACGGGGTCGAGATCGTGTGCGGCATGGCCGCCCCAGGCGACTTCTCCAATTTCTGGAAGCAGGCGGTGCAGCAAGGGTTCCGGCCCAAGATAGTCACGGTGGCGAAGGCTCTGCTCTTCCCCGATGGTGTGAACGCCCTGGGTGATCTAGGCGACGGCATGACAGTGGAGTGCTGGTACCATCCCACCTATCCTTACAAGAGCGACGTCACCGGCATGACTCCGCAGCAATACTGTGACCAATACGAGGCCGACACCGGCCTACAGTGGACCCAGCCCGTCTGCTTCATCGGTTGCTTTGAGCTTTGGACCGATATTCTTCGTCGGGCGAAGGATCCCAAGGACAAGAACAGCATTGTAGAGGCCATCAAGGCCACCAAGGTCACTGTCACTGGGGGACCGGTGGACTGGACTCAGAACCCCGATCCCGTGAGCGGCTACTACAACTTCTGCACCAAGCCCATCGCGGGCGGACAGTGGGTCAAGGGTTCAGGCAAGTGGAAGTATGACCTGGTGATCCCCGTCAGTGCTACTCATCCTGATATCCCCGTCGGTGCCTCCATGAAGGAGGTGCAGTACCCGGCGTAGTCCCGGAATGCGCCGGGGGTTGGCGGGGCGGCAGGCGCCTGAGCGCCTGCCGCCCCGCGCCTTTTCCCGGTTCATCGGCCGGAGGCCCGGCCTCGCCGACGGGTCTCCCGCTCTACCTCTAGGCCCTACCCAGCACCTTCTCGATCGTCGCTGCGACCTCTTCCTTTCGGAAGGGACGCCTGATGACGGCGGCTATGCCGTGGTGTTGGTAGCCGCGCACTTCGCTGTCACTGGACATGAGCACGGGCAGGTTCCAGCCCCGGGTGCGCAGGGCTGCGGCCACGCTGAGAGCGCTGGAGCCGCCCGGTCCCACCACCGAGACCACGACCAGAGAGAAGGGCTGTTGAGGCGTCTTGCCCACCGGCAGCCTCTCAGGGCCAGGACCTTCCTCGGCGGCGGCAGCGACCGGGCCGGCGTCACTCTGTGAGGCGGCAGCGACCGGGCCGGCGTTTCCTAGGGTGTTCTCGCCGGGGCGACCTGTTGCCCGCTCCAACAGTCCGAGGGCTTCTTCCACGCTAGGAGATCTTTCGGCCTCGTGACCGAGTTGGCCGAGAAGAGAGGCAAGCTCGGCACCCCAAGGTTCACCCGCATCGATTATGAGTACCCGGGCGGGACTGTGCTCCATGGAGGCGGTACTGGTGGAGTCCGGCCCCCTCGGGTCATGGAACCCATCTGGGTCCTGGACTCCGCTCGGGTCTCGAACCCCGGTCCTGCCCGGAGGCGGAGCCTTTCCAAGCCCTTTTTGCAAGTGCTCGAGGGCGCGCTCGAGTTCGGCGACTTTGAGCTCGAGGCTGAGGTCCTCGGCTATCACCACGAGTGACGAGCGGTTGCCCACCACATCGCGGAAAGGGGCAGCGTGAAGACGCACCGGCACTGCCTCCCCGCTCTTGCGGGGGAGCCAGGTCTCGCGGGCTTCGGCGACAGCGAGGCGGGCGGCGGTCGCCTCGGCGACGCCGCGAGTATCCGCGACCCCCATCGCATGTGGGACGCCGGTCACATCTGCGATGCCGGTCACGTCAGCAACGCTGGTCTCAGTCACCTTCCCGATGCTGGTCGGTCCTTCGTGCTCCCCGCGTGTCTTCTCTTCGAGCTCAGTCTTGCCTCTGACTGGTCGGAACGACTCTCTGGACCAAGGAGGCGGCTGACCTTTGACCTCACCTGCCTTCCAGCCGAAAACTCGCTCAGCAGCGCGATTCCAAAGCGTCACTCTACCTTGACTGTCCAGGACCCAGGTCGGCAAGGGCGAAGCGAAGATCAACTGTTCCAGGTCGGCCACTGCGTCTCCGCGGCATTTCTCGGCCAAGATCCGTGAGATGGCGTTGCCTGCGGTCGCTCCCAGGGTCTGCAGCCCGGCGTGGATGGAAGGCGGAAGGTCTGGATAGGTGGTGGTGCCGGCCAAGAGAGTGGCCATGACGGTCCCCCGGTGGAGGATGGGCACCACAGCTATAGCGCGTAGACCACCACGACCGTGGAGATCAGGCCGGAAGGAGGCGCCCTGGCTCAGGACGGTAAGGGCTTCCATCAGGTCGGGAGGGACGTTCTCGGCCTGCACCAGACGGTGTTCGCGACTGTCGGGTTCCGCTTGGAACACGGCGCCCAGATCGATACTCTCCATGCGCAGGGCAGCCTTCAGGACGAGCCGGAGAGCCTGAGGGATGTTCTGGGCTGTCACCAAACTTTCCTGCAGCTCACTGTCAAGGCGGGCAAGGTTCTCCGCCCGCTTCTGCTCGGTGATGTCTTCCACCACCTCGATGAAGCCGGTGGGCTTGTTGTCGGGTCCGATGATCGGATGGGCCCGGATACGGGCTGCGAAGCGCGTGCCGTCGTCTCTGACGCCGATGGTCTCGGCTTCGTGGGGCTCTCCTGTAGCTAGGGCCAAACGTCCTGGGCAGTGAGGGCAGGGCTCGTCCCGTTTCTCGAACTCGCGGTAGCACTTCTTGCCGAGGAGCGCCGTTATAGGCTTGGCGTAAAGGCGTTCGTTGGCTCGGTTCACCATGACCAAGTCGAAATCCACCGAGATGAGGTTCATACCCGGCTCGGTGTCCGAGGCTACCGCTTCGAAGGAGTCTCTCTCGGTGTCCATAGGTGAACTCACGGGGTCAGGGGGGCAACGGCCACCCCTTGTTGCCTCTTGGCCGTAGTCTTGGCGGGGCTCACTCTGCGCCGTACGGCTATGACCAGCCGGTCATCGGTAGGGAGACTGGGGTCGTGGAAAGCGACAGCCTCCCGATGTACTCGGCGTGCGACCTCCTGGGGGTCAGCCGACGGACTCCTCCGGGCCGCTTCGGCGATGCGCTCGATTCCGAAGACCTGCTTCCCCCGCCGGGCTTCCGAGATCCCGTCGGTGTAGAGAAGCAGGACCTGCTCCGGCCCAAGGCGTTCTCGGTGGCTGCGGAACTTGGTTTCGGGGTGGACGCCGAGCGGGGGATTATGAGGCGCTCTTGACTCAAGAGCGGCCACCGCTGCTGGTGGCGATTCTGGGCCCGGCGGATAGGAGATCTTGAGGGGAGCGGGATGCCCAGCGAGGCAGGTGCTGAGATCGCCAGTGCCGGGGTCCAGGAGGCAGGCGGCAGCCGTGACGAAACGGCCAGGAGCGAGCGACCGGGCCAAGAGCGCGTTGGTGCGCTCCATGAAACGGGCGGGTTCAGCGTCGAGTCCGGCTTGGGCGCCCAGCACATAGCGGGTCTTGGCCGCGATCCCGGCTGCTTCCACCCCTTTGCCGGCCACATCACCAACCAGTATGAGCACCCCTGCTGCGCCTAGATCGAGCACGTCGCAAAAGTCGCCGCCCAGACGGGCGAGGTCGGTAGCCGAGTCGAAGCTCACCCCTATTTCGAGCCCTTCCACCACCGGGGGCTCCGGAGGCATCAAAGCCGCCTGGATGGCCTCGAGAATGGCGTGTTCTTTGTCGCGGTCGAGGTAGCTCAGGAAAAGCGGGCCGGCCATGCGGCAGACCGCCTCGATGATGGGCACGCATTCGGTGAAGTGGTCCGGACGGCGGTCCGCCAGATGGAGGGAGCCGATGATGCGCTCGTCCACCCGCAGGGGGAATATGGCTACCGACTGGTAGGCCTCGTCGAAGCAGCGTCCCCGCAGAGGGCCGACCACCTCGGCGCTGAACTCCTCGGTCAGACTGCTCAGCCGGCCCCAACAGAAAGAGCCCCCCAGGGTGTAGAAGGGGAGAGCGGGATCGATCTGTCCCGCGGCTACCCGGCCGCAGAGGCAGTCGTCGTGCCCCACCACTGTCTCGTGGCGGACGAAGTCGGGGGAATGCCCCTCGCTGGAACAGCTGGCCAGCCAAGCGTTGCCGGGTCCCTGCCAGAGCCGGAGTATGGCGGCTTGGCACTGCGCGAACTGTCTAGCCCAGGCAGTGAGGCGGTCTACCAGCTCAGAGAACGATCGAGCTCGGCCCAAGGACTCCATGATGGCGGTCAGCTCACGCAGAGTATCCATGCACAGATTGTACTAGTCGGGACGGGGTACCGGTCGGACCGGTGTACTAGTCGGGACGGAATCGCCACACGGCGAGAGAGAAGACCACTGCTATCCAGGCCCAGACGTATCCCAGCGGGACGAGCACCTGGGTCATCCCCCAGCCACTCAGCGTGATCCCATGCAGACACTCCATGATCCAGGCTGTCGGGAAGAAATGGGCCGCCCGGGAGAAGCTGTGGCTGGCGACTTCTAGAGGGAACCAGGCTCCGCCCATGACGCCTAGCAACTGAGCCGAGATGATGGTCACCGCGATGATGGCCTGTTCACGGCGGAAAAGGGAAGACAAGAGGAGCCCGAACGAGGCGGCGAAGATCGACAGGGAGAGCATGGTCGCAAGCAGGGCGAGCGGTGCGTGGAAGTAACGGACGCCGAAACCTACCTGCCCGACGGTTGCAAGTAGCAGCTGCTGCAGAAAGGTCACGGCCACCATCGCTAGAAGCTTGCCCGCCACTATCTCTCGTTGCTTCACTCCCGCGGCAAGGAAGCGGCGCAAGAGGCCCCGCTGTTTTTCCCAAGCCACCCCTGCGACCACGGTCAGAAGTCCGAAGAGCACCCAGTTGACCATGCCCCCGGGGGAAGACTGCTCAAAACCAGAGGCTTCCCCGGGGAGCGGTCGCCCGGCGTCGGTGACGTCGAGAGTCACGGTGGGCTGAGCGAGAGCGGCGGTCACTGACTCCCGGAGGACCCGGTCGAGTCGGTCGTCGAAGGGCAAGCCGGTAGCGCCGGTGACCACATGGGCAGCGCTCTTGATAGCGAGGCTAGAGAGGTGGCTCTCGAACAACACGCTCTCGACCGCTTGCCGGGCGCTCTGCGCCCCGGGTACCGTCTCCAGGCAGACGAAGTCCAAGCTCACAGTCTGCCCAGCCTGCAAAGCCGTCTCGTAGCCGACGGGGATCACCAGGCCCGCGGCCACCTTGCGGCTGCGGACCGCGTCTTCCAGCCCAGGAAGGGCAATCTGTCGGATAGCGAGGGCGGGAGAACCTGAGAGGGTGAGGGCCAGAGTCTGCGAGGCCTCGCTTCCATCCCGATCGGCGAGGGCCAGGGGAAGCCCGCTGTCCTCGTTGGCCCGACCGATCATGATCCCGAGGAACACGGTGAAGATCACGGGGAGGATCAGCGTGAAAAGGGCTGCCAGACGGTCTCGCCTAGTCTGGAGCAACTCTTTGAACGCGATGTGCCAGACTCGACTCATGCGTAGCGCCGCCTGAAGAAGAAGGTGGCCAAGGCGAAGAAGACCAGGGAGAAGGCGAGTACCACCAGAACGGGTAGCACGATATCGCTGAAGGAGCCGCCGAACATTATGTTGTCCCAGGCTTCGAGGAGCCAGCCCAGGGGGCTGATCCTGCGGAGCACACTGTACACCTGGCCCAGATCGGCGGTCCCGGTGAAACTGCCGCTGACGAGGCCGAGGAAGACGAAGATGACCGAACTGACCGCGCCCGCCTGCCCGGGAGTCTTAGCAAAAGAGACGGTGACCAGACCCAGGGAGGCAGCCACCACGGCTCCGCAGACAGTGAGGACCGCTACCGGGCCGAATGCGCCCCAGTGGGCGCCGTAGAGCAGAAGGCCGGCTATGAGCAGGATGATCGACTGCAGGAGGACCACCACGAAGACGGCTATGTACTTCCCGCCCAGAATGAGAGAACGCGGTGTCGCGGTGGTGAACAGGCGCGGAAGTGTCCCTGCCCTATGTTCGTCTAGGACACTACGAGCAGGGACTGAGGCGCCGAACAGGGTGAAGAACACCATCATCCCGATGAGAACCTGGGCGGCTACGTTGGGAGCGCGCTCGGGACCGGTCGTGGAGACGCTCGGTGGGCGAGCCCGGAGGGACAGGCCAGGGTCGCTCTGGGCTCGGGTCAGGAAATCACTGGCGGCCGCCGAGGCAAGGGCGCCAAGGGCCGCGGGGTCGTCGAGGCCGTGGGCGGCGGTGGCCGCGACCGCTGAGCGGGCCGCGGCCACCGCCCCTTGGCACGTCCGCACCACCTGCTCCACCACAGCAGCCACGATGCCGGGCCCTACTGTGCGCGAGGCGTCTTTGTAGATCTGGATCGTGGCTGGCCCAGGTTCACCGTCTCCGAAGGGGCTGCCACCCCAAAGCGCTTCGCTCAGGTCAGGTGGGATGACGACAGCTACGTCGGCCACGCCGGCATCTACAGCGGCGCGCGCCGACTGGGGATCCGGGGAGGTGGTCAGATCCACCAGGTCCGCCAGCTCCGGGCTGCCCAGAGCGGCGCGGATGGCGGCGCCGGCGGCGGGGAAGCCCGCGCCGGCGCCGCCATCCGCGCTCGCGTCCGTACTGGCAGGATGACCCGCGCCCGCGCCTCGGTCCTGGTCCACCACTACGGTCCTCGTCGCTTCGATCTCGAAGCCCTCTCCGGAGCCGAAGGCAGCCCCTATGGCGCCAGTGACGAGAAGAGGGGCGACCAGCATCAGGACCAGGCTAGCGCGGCTCCGATAGACGTGACGGACGTCTTTGGCTGCTACCAAGAGTGCGCGTAGCATCGCAGGACCTGCCGGCCTAGTCCCGCAGAGCGCGGCCGGTGAGATGCAAGAACACCATCTCCAAGTTCGGCTCGGCCACGGTCATTTCGGTGATGCGTACCCCCAGGGCCCGAGCGCTCTCCAACAGTCTAGGCATCAAGGCGGCGGCATCGTCTGCCAAGAGCTGCAAGCCAGTGTCCTCGTCTCGCGACAGGCTGTGGACGCCGGGTAGGCTTTGCCACTGTTCGGCTACCAGCTGCAGGTGCCGGTCCACCCTCAAGTCGATCCGGGTGCGCCCCCCCACCAGCTGGACGAGTTCGGCCTGGGAGCCGATGGCGATCATGGCGCCATGGTCCATGATGCCCACGCGGTGGGAGAGCTCCTGAGCCTCCTCCATGTAGTGGGTGGTATAAAGCACGGTGGTTCCCGCGGCATTGAGTTCCTTCACCCGGTCCAATATCGAACGCCGACTCTGGGGGTCGATGCCTACGGTGGGCTCGTCCAGGTAGAGGATGCGGGGCTGGTGGAGGAGAGCGATGCCGATGTTCAGTCTGCGCTTCATGCCGCTCGAGTACTTGCCTACGCGGTCCTTCTGGCGGTCGACCAAGCCGACCACCTCGAGCACCTCATCCACCCGCTGTCTGAGCAGCTGCCCGCCTAGACCGTACATCCTTCCCCAGAAAGCCAGGTTCTCGCGGCCGGTCAGGTCTTCGTAGACTGCGATCTCTTGGGGCACCACCCCTATGAGCTGCTTGACCTTCTCGGGCTCTTTGGTGACCGAGAAGCCGCCTACCCAGGCTTCGCCTTGGTCGGGCTTGAGGAGGCAGGAGAGAATGGAGATCATGGTGGTCTTACCGGCCCCGTTGGGCCCGAGCAGACTGAAGATCTCGCCTTCTGCGATTCGGAAAGAGACGTCGTCCACGGCTACGGGGCCCTTGGGCGGGTCGAACTGTTTGCGAAGCTTCTCAACCACTATGGCTTCCATCTCGACCTCTTCGAGCAGCGCAGGCCGGAACGCATGGACGTGCGTGCCGATATACTAACGGAAAGTGGACCGTAGCGCGAAACGAGCGGCTTATGCGCAGATTGCTGAAGCAGGTGCGGCTCCCCTTGCTGGGTTTGGTGGCCCTGGTCATCCTTGCTGGGGTCGCGTTCCTGGTGGTGCAAGCGGAGCGAGGTGGGGTCGAGGCTACCCAGCTTCCAGTGATTGAGATCGGCTTGGCTTCGCCGTCTTCGGGAGATGGTGGCCCAGGCCCGGGTGGCACGGGGCCCGGCTCCACGGGTAGTTCGCCGCCGCTGAGCGGCCCGGAAACAACGGTAAGCGAGACAGGCAATACCGCCGCGACCAGCACCACCAGCACCCCCGGCACGCAAGAGCACTCCGAGACTACCGGCAGTACCATGCGGGAGACCATCCACGGCGGGGTACGCAGCGGCACGACCCAGAGTACTGCGACCCCGACCACCACGACCCCGACCACCGGTGGGGGTAGATAGCGCGATGCGCATCCTCGTAGTCGAGGACGAGGCTCGGGTGGCCTCCTTCCTAGCCGGCGGCCTGGAGGGGGCGGGCTATGTGGCCGAAGTGGTCTCGACAGGTCGGGAAGCGCTGGCCCGCTTACGGCAAGGGGAGCCGTATGACCTGGTCCTTCTCGACGTGGGACTGCCCGACCTCGATGGGTTCGCGGTCTTGGCGGAGGTGCGTAAGACCGATACCCGAACGCCTATCATCATGTTGACCGCTCGGGGGGATGTGCCTTCGCGGGTGCGCGGTCTGGACTTGGGAGCCGACGACTATCTACCCAAGCCTTTCGACTTCGACGAGCTGCTGGCCCGGATCAGGGCTCAGCTCCGCCATGCCCGCCAGCCACAGGCTGCGGTGCTCGAGTGCGGTGATCTCAGACTGGACCTCAAGACCCGGAAGGCTACTCGGGGCGGCAAAGAGCATGATCTGACCTCGCGGGAGTTCGCCCTCCTCGAATTCTTGATGCGCCACGAAGGCCAAGTGCTTTCCCGGTCGCAGATACTCTCCGGCGTCTGGGGGTATGGCTTCGATCCTCAGAGCAACGTGGTGGACGTGTATGTCCGCTACCTACGCGGCAAACTCGACCGGCCCGGGGAGCCGAGTCTTATCGAAGCCGTCCGCGGGGGAGGCTACCGGCTGCGAGTGCCTGAAGAGCCGCAGGTGGCGGGGAAGGCGGAGGAGAGTTGCGACTCCGCCTGACCCTGTGGTTCGTCTTCGCGGTCGTTATCGTGGTCTTGGCGGGCGCCGCCGGCATCTACGCGGTGCTGTCCGCTGAGTTGCAGGACGACCTGGATGCCCGCCTGTCGCAGCAGCTCGCTCGTTACGGTGAGGCTGTGTCGACCGCCCAGGACGAGTCCGCCCTGGTGGACATGACCCGGACCTACCTCGAGGGGCGAGGCGCGAACGCCCTGCGGGCGGGAGGGTTCATACTGGCGCTCAAGACGCGGAGCGGAGCGATCATCTCCAACTCTGACGAGGTCCGCTTGGAGGACCTCCCCGAGGCCCAGGCTCTCCTGGCGGGCGGTCCCCGCTTCCTCATCGATGCTGAGCTTGGGGGCCATGAGTACCGAGTGGCCGGCACGCTGGTGCGAGCGGGGGCCGAACCGGTAGGTGCGGTCCAGATCGCTGGTTCCTTGGAGGACATCGGGAACACCCTCGATCGGGTGCTCTTACTGTTGGCGGTCGGTGGGGCCTTGGGCTGCGTGTTGGTAGGCACGGGCTCGTGGGTCCTCGTGGGGCAGGCCCTTGACCCTGTGCGCAGGATCACGCAGACGGCTGCTGCCATCTCCCGGGAAGATCTGACCAGGCGGATCGACTACCAGGGCCCGGTGGATGAGATCGGACAACTGGCCGCCACCATGGATGCCATGCTCGACCGCATCGAGAAAGCGTTCGCCTCCCAGGAGCAGTTCATCTCGGATGTGTCCCACGAGCTGCGTACCCCGCTCACGATCATCAAGGGTCATCTGCAGGTCTTGGACCGCGAGCAGGAGCTCGATCCCGAACGGGTAAGGCAGGAACACGCGCTGGTGATCGACGAACTGGACCGCATGGACCGGCTCGTGAACGACCTGCTAACCCTGGCGCGGGCCAGCCGGACCGACCTTTTGCGCAAGGAGCCGATAGAGCTCGACCTGTTCTTGACTTCGCTGGTGGAGCAAGGGCCGCATCTGGGGGACCGCGATTGGACGGTCGACCACCTGCCCAGGGGCGTGCTTGTCGCTGATCAGGACCGTTTGACCCAGGTGTTCTTGAACCTGATGCAGAACGCGGTGGCCCATACCGAGCCCGGCCAAGTCATCGCCCTGGGGGGACGCCGGCATCCTGAGCAGGGCGTCGTGCGGCTCTGGGTGCGTGACGAGGGTGAAGGTATGGACGAGCAGGTCCGCCAGCATGTGTTTGAGCGCTTCTATCGTGGTGACGGGGAAGCTGCGGGAGGAAGGGTGGGCTTAGGCCTTGCCATCGTCAAGGCGCTGGTGGTGGCCCATGGCGGAGAGGTCTCTGTGGAGAGCGAGAGGGGGCGGGGTGCCTGCTTCACGGTGGAGGTGCCGTTTGGAGAGCCGAGCGGACAGGCGCCGCGGTAGCCGGCCGTGGTCGTCTAGTGCACGCGTGGTCGCCTAGAGCTCGCGGTCGTCCAAGGCTCGCGTGCGTGTGCAGTGCTCGATTAGAAGATTCTCATCGTGGGCTAATCGTTCTTTCACCCCTACCCCCTAGACTCTGAACTGCGGATGAGAAAGTCCGCCATAAAGACCAAGAATGAAACGGGAGGTTTCAGATGAGTAGACGGAAGACGCTTGTTGTAGCGGGTGCCGTCGCCGTTCTGACTCTGGCGATAGCAGGCTCGGCCTTTGCAGCGAGCGCGACGACGCGGAGCGGATCCGGCGGAACAGACACCGCGGGCAATGGCGCGACGACCACGACGGCTCGGGTGCAGTATGGTCCGGGTCCGCAAGCAATGTATGGTGAGCCTCTGGGCTTAGCGACCACTGCCGAGACCTGTCAGGACCAGGAGCAGCTCAGACTGCGAGATGGCAGCTGCGGCTCCGAATGTGACGGCACTCCTGATCGTGTACGAGAGCGGACACGCACTACTGACCACACTTGCACGGCTGAGCAGACACAGACTACCGAGCAGACGCGCACCACTGAGCAGACACGCACGACTCTGCGCGCCCAAGACGGGAGCTGCGTTGGTGGCGGCACCTGCGCCGGTTCCGGCACCAGCGCCGGTTTCGGAACCTGCGACGGTTCGGGCCCGCATGGGGCTACTCAAGGCAAGTGACTTCTGACCGATCGCTATGCGGGGCGGCAGCCCTTCTCGGGCTGCCGCCCCGCGTCCCTTCTTCCCCAGCGACCTTGGAATGTCGTGGTCTAGCTGAACACCTCTTCCCGGGTGATCATGCCTTCGTGCAGCTTGAAAGCGGCATGGATGGCTCTCACCGCTGTCTCGGCGTGTTCTTTGCGGATCACGCAGCTTATCTTGATCGAACTAGTAGAGATCATCTCGATGTTGATGTTGTTCTCAGCCAAGGTCTCGAACATCTTGGCGGCGATGCCGGGATAGGTCTTCATCCCGGCCCCGACCAACGTGACTTTGGCTACGTCCTTGTCGAGGTCGAAGGAAGAGAAGCCAAGCTCGTCCTGCAGACCGTCCAAGACCCCCGCTACCTTCGATAGGTCGGCCTCCGCGACGGTGAAGGAGATGTCGGCTTTGCCATCTTCCGACACGTTCTGGATGATGACATCCACGTTGACATTGGTCTTGGCCAGCGCGGTGAAGACCCTGGCCGCCACCCCCACCTTGTCGGGCAGGTCGTGGATGGTCACCTTGGCGTCATCAAGAGCGTAGGTCACACCGGAAACGATCGCTTGTTCCATGCTGCGTTCTTCCTGTCCTATCAGAGTGCCGGGATCATCGGTGAAGCTCGAACGTACCCACAAGGGCACGTTGAAACGACGGGCGAGCTCGATGCTGCGCAGCATCATCACTTTGGCCCCGCTCGCCGTGAGTTCGAGCATCTCGTCGTTGGAGATGAAGTCTAGCTTGCGAGCATCAGGTACGACCCGGGGGTCAGCCGTGTACACGCCGTCCACATCGGTGTAGATGATGCAGGCTTCAGCGCCCAACGCCGCCGCCAACGCTACCGCGGTGGTGTCGGAGCCTCCGCGGCCGAGGGTGGTCACGTCCTGGGTGGTGGAGACTCCTTGGAAACCGGCCACCAGTACGATCTTGCCCTCCTCCAGCGCACGCAGGATACGGTGGGGACGGATGTCCAAGATCTTGGCCCTGGTGTGCACGGTGTCGGTGACGATGCCTGCCTGAGAGCCGGTGAGCGAGATCGCCTCGTAGCCCAGCTCATGGATGGCCATAGCTACCAGAGCGGCAGAGATGCGCTCGCCAGTGGAGAGCAGCATGTCCATCTCGCGGGCGGGCGGGTTCTCCGAGATCTCTTTGGCCAGCTCGATGAGTTCGTCGGTGGTGTCCCCCCTGGCCGACACTACCGCCACCACCGGGTGCCCCTGTCTGCGGGCCTCGACGATGCGCTGGGCCACCCGCTTCATGCAGGTGGCATCTGCCACCGACGTCCCTCCGAATTTCATGACGATGATGTTGGTACGCTCGGCCTTTTGCTCCGGTCCGCCTATGATGACGTACTGGGAGCCGAAGGCGTCCTCGGTTGCAGGGAGCTTCTCTTGCCGGGGGTCTTCCTTCTCCGCCACGTCGATCACCGCTCCAGATACAGGTTTACAGTCTGCGGGATTCTAGCGAATCTCGCGACGTCCGGCGAGAGCGCGGCTCAACGTGACCTCGTCGGCGTACTCCAAGTCGGCTCCCATGGGCAGGCCGGCCGCCGGCCGGGTGATGCGCAGGGTGCCGGCTTCGACCAGCGGTCGCAGCTCCTCGGCGATGTAAAGAGCGGTGGCTTCTCCGGCCATGTTGGGATTAGTGGCCACGATGACCTCCTGGATGCCCTCGGCGCGGACCCGCTCGCTCAGTTCAGCAAGCCGCAGTTTCTGGGGCCCGATCCCGTCGATGGGAGAGAGAGCACCGCCCAGCACGTGATAGAGCCCGCGGTACTCGTGGGTGCGTTCCAGGCTGATAATGTCGGCTGGTTCCTCCACCACGCAGAGGGTGCTCCGGTCACGGGTAGGGTCGGCACAGATGCTGCACAGCTCACTCTCGGTGAGGTTGAAGCAACGGGCGCAGAAGCGCACCGTCTCTTTGACCTCGATCAGGGCGTGGGCCAGGGGGAGCGCCTCCTCGGGAGGCAGCTTAAGCAGGTGGAAAGTAAGGCGTTGAGCCGTCTTCGGTCCGATGCCGGGGAGCTTGCTGAGCTCATCGATGAGCTTCTGCACGCGGGGACTGAACACGTTCTGCGCGAGAGCTCGGTCAGAAGGGCAAGCCGGGCAGGTTCAGGCCAGCTGTGAGGCCGCCCAGTCTCTTGCTGGCCAGTTCTTGCGCTGAACGGAGAGCCTCGTTGGCTGCGGCCATGACCATGTCCTCGAGCATCTCCACGTCGGCGGGGTCCACTGCCGCCGGGTCGATCTTTACACTCTTGATCTCGAGGCCCCCAGAGACCTGAACGGTGACCATGCCTCCACCAGCCGAAGCCTCCACCACTTCGTTAGCGAGGTCCTCCTGGATCTTGGCCATGTCGGCCTGCATCTTCTGGACCTGCTTCAGCATCTTCTGATAATTGGGATTGGGATACACCGGTCTCTCCTCGGTGTCGTCAACCGTCGCTTTCCTCGTCGATGATCTCCGCTCCGAACTCTTGTTTGAGCACCCGGATCAGCTCATCTTTGCTCAGGATTCTAGCACCTTCCTCTTCAGGACCGGTCTCCTCTGCCGGTTCCTCGGCCAGCCGCGCGGTCACGGCGAGGGCGCGGCCCGTGACAGCTTTGACAGCCTCGGCCACCACTCTCGGGTTGTCGCCGCGGCTGACCTGGTCGACCTGGAATCGGTACCCCGCCGGAAAGCGGACGACCAGAGTCCCTTCCTCGATACTTTCCGGCCGACCCTCGTGGAGCACGGCGTGAAGGGCCACCGACCGCTTCTTGACCGCTTCGAGCACAAGAGGCCAAGCTCGCCGGACGTGCTCCAGGTCCGCTGTTGCCGGTGTCCCGACAGGGGGGTGCAGCCCGGCGGCATGTACACTGGCGGGAGGGGCCGGTTCGGGCGGGCGCGGTGGCTGAGAGGCCGCCTGGGAACTTGTCCGGGGAGCAGTCTCAGAACCTACCGAGGGAACCGCCTGGGGAGCTGGCAGAGGAGTGAAGGAATCCTGCCCGCGGCCCAAAGCGGCCGCGGCTCTCTGCGCTGCTGCCGGTCCAAATGCCTCCCTCGCGACTACTGCCTCTCCGAGGCCCGGCTCCTGGCCGCTCAAGGCCGTCATCTTGATGAGCGCTAGTTCGAGCTCAAGGCGGGCTTCGGAGCCCTGGCGAACAGCCCGCAGGGCTTCTCCCAAGAGATCGATGAAAGTCACCAGCTGACCGGTGGACAGTCGTGCTGCCTGGCTGAGCAGTGCCTGCTCCTGGTCCTCGGGCAAAGCGAGCCGACCAGGCAGGCGCTCTGTGTGTTTGACCACATAGAGGTCCCGCAAGTGTCCGAGGAGCTCCCGCATGAACTGGGCATAGTCAACGGCGCCGTCGCTGAGTCTTTCGACGAAGAGAAGCGCACCCCGGGTGTCGTAGTCGTGGACCAGGTCGACGATCTCGAAGAGAAGGTCCTGCCGGACCATACCCAGGAGGTCCAGGGTCTGCTCCAGAGTTATAGCCCCGCCTGCGTAGGTGGCCAGCTGGTCGAGCAGGCCGATGGCATCGCGGAAGCTGCCGCCGGCGGCCCGAGCGATCACGGTCAGTGAGCTCTCGGCCACCTCGATCCCTTCCTGGGCAGCGATGCCGGATAACACCTTGACCACCTCCGCCACCCCCGGTCGCCGGAAGTCGAAGCGCTGACAGCGGGACATGATGGTAGTGGGGACCTTGTGGGGCTCGGTGGTCGCCAGCACGAACACGGTGTGCACCGGAGGTTCTTCGAGGGTCTTGAGCAGGGCGTTGAAAGCCTCTGGCGTGAGCATGTGGACTTCGTCCACGATGTAGACCTTGATTCTGCCTTCCACGGGGGCGTAGTGGATGGTGTCGCGAAGGTCACGGATCTCGTCGATGCCGCGGTTGGAAGCAGCGTCCATCTCGACCACATCCATCGAGGTACCCTCCCGGATAGCCTGGCAGCGTGGGCAGGTCCCGTCCGGTTCGGTGGTGGCGGAGTCTCCCCCCTGTACGCAGTTCAGAGCCATAGCCAGGATGCGGGCCATGGAAGTCTTGCCTGTGCCCCGGGGGCCGGCGAAAAGGTAGGCGTGGCTCACCCGGTCTTGCTTGATGGCGTTGATCAAAGTCCGGGCCACGTGTTCCTGGCCGATCACATCGAGGAAGCGTGCTGGACGGTACTTTCGATAAAGAGAGACTGCCATCCGCCGGGGGATCCTTGGTCGCGGTCGCCGGGTGGCGCGATTATAGCAAGAGGGTCACTGACTGCTCTCGGAGCGGTCGGGAGGACAAGGCCGGCCTTCGCGCTCCGCGCGGCTTTCGCCCTCGGCGTTCTCGTAGGCGCAGGTGGGGTCGTCCTGCGCACGGCGTAGGACAGCGTAGTGGTCGGCGCGGATCACTTCTTCGAGGCGCAGTACCTCTTCTTCGGGAAGACCCAGGTAATGCGCCATCCGGTGGAAGATCTCGATGGAGGTCTCGAACTCCTCGGGCACCACATCGCTTGCTCCCAAGGCGTAGAGCGGTTGCACCTCAGAAAGGAAGCGGGTGCGGGCCACGATATGCAGGTCGGGGGCCACTCGCCTGAGGAGAGCAACGATGCTCCGAGTGGCGACCGGGTCGCCGATGACGACCGCCGCCGCCCGCGCCCTCCCTGCTCCTACCTGGTGCAGAACGGCCTCGTTAGTAGCGTCTCCAAAGTGGATCGGCTCATTCTGGGCGATCTCTCTGCGGACGGTCTGTGGGTTCATCTCTACGATGGCGTAGGGAAGGTCGAACTCGCGAGCGGCTCGGGCCAGATTGCGGCCGTTGATCCCATATCCGATGATGAGCAAGTGATCGGAATAGGCTGGCGCGGACGGTGTTTCTAGGCCTGAACCTTGCTTGAGCCAGGTGGGGAGACGTAGACGGGCGAGCACGGCGTAGGCTTGGGCGGTCTGCCCGATTACGACAGGGGTCACCGCCATAGTGAGCACAGCCACGGCAAGAAACTCTTGTCGCAAGTACTCGGGCAACATCGAATGGCTGGCCGCCACTGCCGCCAGGACGAAAGAGAACTCACCCACCTGGTTCAGGGCCATGCCCGTACCCAGCGAGACCCGCAAGGGATAGCGGAGGGCTAGGACCGCCAAGGTGCCCGTAATGGTCTTGACCAGGAGCAGCCCGATGGTTCCCAGGATCACGATCCACCACTTGTCAGCAAGGAAACCGGGGTCGAGCAACATCCCCACGGAGACGAAGAAAAAGCTCACCAGGAGATTCCGGAAGGGCATCACCAGCCCCAGGGAGTGATGCCCGTATTCCGACTCCGAGATGATGAGTCCGGCCAAGAACGCCCCGAGAGCAAGTGAGAGGCCAAGCCGAGCCGAGAGTGCAGCCACGGCGAAACAGATGGCCACCACCACCATAAGAAAAACATCGGCGCTTCGACTGCGGGCGGCTTCGTAAAGCACTCGGGGTACCACCCACTTGGCAAGCACTACGATGAGCACCACGAGTCCGAGTGCCACGGCGGCCAGAAGGGGGGCGCGCAGGGGGAACTCGGGTTGGTCACCCGCCAAGAGCGGCAGGGCAAGCATGAACGGCACCACCAGGATGTCCTGGAAGATCAGGATGCCCAGAGCATTGCGGCCCAAGGGAGTGTCGACCTCGGCCCGCTCGGTGAGAGTCTTGAGTACCACGGCAGTGCTGCTCAGCGAGACCAACATACCGAGGACGACGGCCTCTGCCGCCGAGAGACCGACGGCGAAGCCCACCCCCAGTCCCACCGCCCCCGTAAGGATCACCTGCAAGGGTCCGGCTACGAAGAGCACCCGGGCCAGGCGGGCCATCCTCTTGAAAGACAGCTCCAAGCCCAGAGTGAAGAGCAGGAAGATGACCCCGACCTCGGCCAGCTGCTCCACGCTTTCGGGGCTGCGGATGAGGCGGAGGGCGTTGGGCCCGATGAGGACCCCTGCTACAAAGAGACCCACCAGGGTGGGGAGACGTAACCTACTGAACAGCAGGGTCACGACGACGGCTACGGCCATGACGATAATGATGTCGGTCAGGACCTCGGGCATCACCGTGACGTCGTCAGGGTCACAACAAGAGACCGTGCACCCACCTTCGAAGTCAAACCTCCAAGCGCCCGCCGGCAGCCAGCTCAGACCAAGCTACCCCGCGGCACATGGAAGAGTCCGCTTAGGGCTGCTACCTCCCGGTCCTGACCCGGTTCACGGATTTCCATTGCGCAGGACCTGGCCGTCAACACCACACACCGGCGTCGGACCTCACAGGCCTGCTCCTCGGGTGGGGATTCAGCCCCGCTGAAGCGGATTGCGGGTTACAGGGCACCGCTAGCTCCCCACCTAGCACGGTCAAGCGAAGTATACAGCAGGGTATAGGGAGGGAATCGGGTGCCGGGCGGCCGAGTGGCAGAGGGCCGGCCAGGGAGCGGCTGCTGGACCAATGGCGGAGTGGGAGGGATTCGAACCCTCGAGGCGGGTTACCCCCGCCTACACGATTTCCAGTCGTGCTCCTTAAGCCAACTCGGACACCACTCCGCACCCAAGCCGATAGGTCGCGATTATAGCCCATGCCGCCCGGCGAGCGCCCTGCCCGACGGGCGGCGCGAACCCGGCTCGACGCCTCGCGCCAAGCTGGCTGGAAACCTCGCGCCAAGCCGGCCCTACGGCCAGGTGGGCTGTCCACCAGCCACGATGGTCCAGACGATCAGGGTGAAGCCGGCCAGGAACGTCCCCGGGGTGACGAAAGCGCCGATGGGGTCGTAAGTCACCTCCGAGGGAGGAAGCAGCCACAAGCTGGCGCCGCTCAGGATGACGCTGGCTGCAATGGCCGGTATCACTTGTTGCCCGGCCACTCCGATGTACACGATGACGAAGCCGTAGGTAGCGAGTGAGCCAAGGATGAAGAGGAAACGCTCAGGTCCGATGACGCGCTGCCCCACGCCCTGCCCCTGCACCACTAGAGCAAGAGTGGCGAGAAAGAAGCCGAGGCCCAACAACCAGTAGCCGATCTTGGTGTCGAGAAAGGCGACCTTCTGTGCGTACGCACCCCCTGCGAAGGCCTCCGGCAAGCTCCGATGGAGAGCGTGAGCAGCAAGGCGTATCCCGTGCCCCACGAGCCCGATGGCGAGTCCCAACCAGAAGAGCCAAGCAAAGGGGCTGGAGAGGGCAGCGTACACATTGAGCGTACCTCGGGCCGACTGAGTGATGACCAGGAAAAGACGGGTGAAGGTGAAGGCGGCAAGGGCGGGCAGCAAGACCAAGAAGACTAGGTCGAAGGGGGTCTGCGACCAGCGACCTTCAGGGACAGGCACCCGGGCGCGCAGGCCCTGGAAAAGCACCCAGGCGAGCAGGGTGATCATCACCCAGAAGACGTTCCGAGCCACCGGTACTGTGGTCCGGATGTATCCTCCTCTATCCCCCACCTACCCGTCCCCTGTTTCACCCGCTGTCGTCATCCCGGTGAGGCCGTCATGCCCGGACGCCGCCATTCTACATGAGGTAGGGTAGAATCGCTTTCCGCTCGGGGGGATAGTCTGGAAACTGCTCCTGGTACCAGCGGTGTGTCTTCACTGCCCGCGGAGCCAGATTGGCTGCCGTCCAGACGAAGAAAGCCAGGGCCCCTAGGTTCCAACAAGCAAGGGCCCAACCTCCCCACTCGATGATCTCGCCCAGGTAGTTGGGGCAACTCACGTACCGGTAGGCGCCCCCGCGAGGAATCCGGTAGATAGTCTCTCCGGGTCGACGCAGTCCCAGGAGGATGCGGTCAGAATGCTGATTCAAAGCGAAGCCGGCCACGAACAGCAGAAACCCTGAGAGAAAACGCGGGTCAAAAAGCCGCGACGACTCTAAGGCCGGCCCCAGGGCGAAGAGGTAGCGGCCGTTGAGGTAGGCATTGCCGATGTTGAAGGCCGCGCCCATAGCGATCACCGAGAGGGTCATGCTGGGGCGGCTGCTCCGCAACCGGAAGGGATAGATGAAGGAGCGATGCGCGTAGTGGACGACCCACATGGCAAGAAGGAGAAGGGCCACCGGCTCGCTCCGCCCCCGTCCCAACCCGAAAAGCGCCACGAACACGAGGAGGGAGGGTGACTCCATGAGCACCCAACCCCAGCGAGAAGGCACTCGTGGACCCCAACCATCGCGAGTGAAGCGTCCATACGGAGCGGTGACGAAGAAGAGAGCGACGAAGCTGAGCGCAGCCAGGACCAGCCACGCGATCACCAACCAATTGTAGAAGGTCGCTTCGTTCATCGTTCGACTTATACCACCCCGGGACCCTTTCCGTATAGAGAAGGGGTCGGGGACCCGGGGACCCGGCCGGCGCCGGGGCAGGCAGCCGGGCGCGGACAGGCCAGGCGCCCGGCCGCGGGCAGGTGAGGCGCCAGGCTCAGTCCTTGCTAGGCCGGTCGGGCGCTGTGTACTCTGACATCGTGAATCAGATTGTCACCATCATCGGTCCCACCGTCTTCGCCATCCTCTTGGGCTACGTCTTCAGGCGGCTGAACAAGGTGGACCTGGCCCCGGTCATCGAAGTAGCGCTCTTGGTGGCCACCCCGTGCCTGGCTTTTCATTCGATGTACACCAGTAAGCTGG
Source organism: uncultured Actinomycetes bacterium (assembly GCA_937148845.1). Taxonomy (GTDB): domain Bacteria; phylum Actinomycetota; class Thermoleophilia; order RBG-16-64-13; family RBG-16-64-13; genus CAKZRW01. The sequence continues at coordinate 29,358 of CAKZRW010000054.1, forward strand.
TTCTGGGGCAGGCGCTGGATCTTTGGCTTTCGCTGTTTTTCGTCATGGTGGTGACTGCGGTTCTAGCCCGGCTGGTCTTCCTCGTGCTGCGCCAGAAACACTCGGGTCTCTATCTTCCTATCGTCTTCGCGAACATGATCAACATCCCCCTCCCCATCATGTATCTGGCTTTTGGGGAAGAAGGCGCGGCTCTTGTCATTCTCATGGCCATCCCCCAGGCCATCCTGGTGTATTCCCTGGGCGTGTATCTGGCCTCCGAACGGGGCAACGTGCGAGACGGGGTCAAGACCGTGCTCAAGACCCCGCTCATCTACGCGGCCGTGGTCGGCCTGGTGTTCAATCTGACCAAAGTGCCGGTACCCGAAGTGGTCGCACTCTCCACCCGCTTCGTGGGCCAGGCCTCGGTGCCGCTCATGCTCCTTGTCTTGGGCGCGACCATAGGCCAGTTCCGCGTCACCCACTTCGGGCTTACCCTGGGCGCTGCCTTCATGCGGATGGCAGTGGGATTCGGGCTCGGCCTCCTCGTCGCCTGGCTCTTGGGTCTGGACGGCTTGGTGCGAGCCGTGGTCATCTTCGAATCGGCTATGCCGTCCGCGGTAGTGGGCTCGGTGCTCTGCCTCAGGTATAAGAACCGGGAGAGAGAGCTGGTGGCCTCGGTGGTGCTGGTGACCACGCTCGCCGCGGTAGGAGTGGTCCCCGCCCTCCTCTACTATCTGACGTAGCGTCGCGGGGGCGGCCGAGTGGAGGCCGAGGGGAAGGCCGAGCGGCGGCAGGCGCTGGCGGAGAACCTACCGCAGCCGGTTCAGAACCTGCCGACTAGGGCCCAGGACCTACTGGGGAGCTGCTAGCATTCAGGAGGGTACATCGAGAGGCAAGGCGATAAGGTGAGCGAGAACGTGAGAGGAAAGGCCGTACCTTGCAAGGGTTTTTTCCTGCCTGACGGCTCTCCGTTTCGCATCTCTGCGGTTCTATTCGATTTCGACGGGACGTTGACCGAGCCCGGACTCTTGGATTTCGCCGCCATTCGGCGAGCCACCGGTTGTCCACCGGAGCAGGGACTTCTGGAGTATCTGGACTCGCTCGAGGATCGAGAAGAACGGGGCCGACGGGAAGCCCTCCTAGTAGAGGCCGAAATGGAGGCGGCGGAGCGGGCGGTCCCCGCGCAAGGGGCCGAAGCCGTCATCGCTTACCTACGTGAGCGGGACGTACCTCTTGCCATCATCACCCGTAACGCCGAGGCCATGGTGCGGAGGTCTCTCGAGCGTCTAGGCATCATCCGCTGGGAAGACTTCAGCGTGGTGGTGACCCGAGACGCCCCTCTCAGTCCGAAGCCGTTTCCCGACGGGGTCCTTTACGTGGCTGAGCAGCTCGGAATCCCCGTCGGTGAACTGCTCGTGGTGGGGGATCACGCCATGGACATCGAAGCGGGGCGGAAGGCGGGTGCCCTCACCATGTTTCTTAGGCACGAGCTGGGGCACGGGCCTGCCGCCGCGCCGGGGCCCACTGCCGCGCCGGGGGCGGGACCCAGCGGAGCCCATTTCGTGGTGGGGAGCCTGATGGAGGCCCTACAGGTGATACGCCACGGCCTTCCGCTCCCGGTAGGCAAGTTGCCGGCCGATCTGTTGCAGGAGAGTCTGGCTGGTCTGGTGACCACTGACCCCAGCTTGCTTGTGGGGGCCGCAGTAGGCGAAGACGCAGCGGCGGTGGACGTGAGGGGCGAAGAGGTATTGGTGTTGGCTTCTGACCCCATCACTCTGGCGGTGGAGGCCATGCCCTGGTATGTGGTGGTGGCTAACGCGAATGATGTGGCAGCCAGCGGGGCTACGCCCCGCTGGCTGCTCGCCACCCTCCTTCTTCCCCCCGGTTACAGCGCCTCCCAGGTCGCAGCCGTGGTGCGGGACATCGATGCCGTCTGCGCTGAGGAGGGGATCACTCTCTGCGGGGGGCACACCGAGGTGACCGACACCGTCTCTCGCCCCCTGGTAGTAGGGATGATGGCGGGCACGGCGCCTCGCCGGATGCTCCGAGACAAGCGGTCGATGCGGGAGGGGGACCGGCTGCTCCTTACCAAGCGGGTAGCGGTGGAAGGCACGGGACTGCTGGCTCGGGAATATGGTGATCGGCTGCTTGCCGCGGGGTTGAGCCAGGACGAGGTCGCCGAGTGTGCCCGTTTCCTCGAGCGCATGAGCGTAGTGAGAGAAGCTGCCATCGCCCGCGAGTTCGCTGGGGTCACCGCCATGCATGACGTGACCGAGGGCGGTCTAGCCACGGCGGTGAGGGAGCTGGGCGCAGCCGGCGGACGCCGGCTGCGCCTCCACCTCGACCGCGTCCCCCTGTATCCACAAACGCTCCGCCTGTGCAGCATCCTGGGCCTTGACCCCTTGGGGCTGATCGGCTCGGGCAGCCTCCTCATCACCTGCAGTCCGGCGGAGGTTCCTGCTCTCCTGGCCGCGCTTACCGAGGCCGGCATCGAGGTCACCGACATCGGGGAGGTGCTCGGCCCCGGCGAGGGAGTGGAGGCCTATCGCGACGGGGTTCCGGCCGAGTGGCCGACCTTCGACCGGGATGAGGTTTCGCGGTTGAGTAGTGCGCCCGCAGGCGTGTTCCCGGCTAGCCGGCCCGACGTCGGGGCAGGCGCATGAGATCAAAGTCGCTCTCCGCGTTGGCGCAGGCTTTTCGCTCCCTGCGCAATCGCAACTATCGCCTCTTCTGGTTCGGCCAACTGGTGTCACTGGCCGGCACTTGGATGCAGGACGTGGCTCTCAGCTGGCTGGTGCTCACTCTGACCGACTCGCCTGAGGCTTTGGGTCTGACCATGACCTTCCGTTTCTTGCCGGCTCTCTTTCTCTCCCTTTACGGCGGGGTGCTTGCCGACGTTCTGCCCAAGCGGAGGGCTCTCATCGCCGCTCAGGTCGCTCAGATGCTCGTGGCCCTGGCTCTCGCGGTGTTGTACTCCACAGATGTCATCTCCATTGCCCTCATCTACTTGTTGGCGGGTGTACGGGGCGTGGTGGAGGCGGTAGAAGGGCCCACCAGGCTGGCGTTCGTGTCGGAGATGGTGGGCAAAGAGGACCTGGCCAACGCTATAGCCCTGAACTCGACGCTTTTCAACGCCGCCCGCATCGCCGGTCCTGCGGTCGGGGCGGTCGTCATCAGCACCCTGGGGATCGGGGCCTGTTTCTATCTCAATGCGGTCAGCTTTGCAGCAGTGATCGGGGCCTTGTTCGCCATGCGTCCGGCGGAACTGCATCTAGCCCCTCGCGTACCCCATGAGGGCTCGCTCCGGCAACTGCGGGAAGGACTGCGTTACGCTCGCTCCACCCCCGAAGTGGTGCTGGTATTGATCACCATGGGCGCGCTCGGTGCCTTCGGGTACAACTTCATGACCATGGTCCCGCTGGTGACCAAGTATGTCCTGTTGGCGGGAGCCTCTACTCTGGCTTTGCTCACTACCACTATGGGAGCGGGGTCGGTCGTAGGGGGGCTCTTCGTAGCCTGGCGGGCAAGGCCTACCAGGCGGCGACTGGTGGTCTCCTCTCTCTGGTTCACCTGTCTACTGGCGGCGGTGGCGCTTTCTCGGTGGGTCGGGCTCACCGTGGTCGTGGTGTTCGCTCTGGGTTTCGTGGGCATCCTTTTCATGACTACCGCCAATACCCGACTGCAACTCTCGGTGCCCGGTCATATGCGGGGCCGGGTGCTGGGCATCTACGGGCTTCTTTTCGTGGGGACCACGCCCATAAGCAGCTACCTCATCGGCTGGCTGAGCGAGACGGTGGGAGTGACGGTGACGATCCTGATCATGGCCGGTCTTTGCGCGGTGGGAGCGGTCTGGGGAGTAGCTTATGCCCGCCGGGTGTTCCCTGCGGGGACTTCTCGGGATCTGCCTCGTCCGCCCGACGAAGAACCGGAGCCACGCTGAGCGGTCGCTGCGGGAGAGATGAGGGTCAAGATACAAATGAGGACGGAGGCGCACTCCCGGCCATATCGTCTGCGAGACCCCTCGCCCGGCGTTGGCACCGAGGAGCGCGAGAAGCACGGTCTCCTGGTGTCGGCGCTTGTCATCGCGTTAGTGCTTATGGCTGCTCTGTTCGGTGGCTGTGGCTATCCAGCCGGGGTCTCCAGCACGGCGGTCTCCCGCCCGGATTCCCCCGCGGTGCAGACGGCCACCGGACCTACAGCTGGACCGACCGTCACTGGCCCCGCCGCCTCCCTGCCGGTCTCCACTGGACTGGTAGGGGCCCCCGGGCTCGGCGACCCCTACTTCCCGTTGGCCGGTAATGAGGGCTACGACGTCTCTCGCTACGAGCTCGCTCTGCAGATAGATCCCCAAAACGGAGCTCTCCGCGGCCAGGTCAGCGTCACCGCTATCGCCACGAAGACCCTGGGCGCCTTCAATCTCGACCTGGAGGGTCTTACGGTCAGCAAGGTGAGGGTGGACGGCAGGGGTGCTGTGTACCAGCATGCCGGCGGCGAACTCACCGTCGTCCCCGTCTCACCGCTCCCAGCCGGCTGCAGCTTCCAGGTAGACGTCGAGTACTCAGGGATCCCTCAGCCCCTGCGTGAAGAGGCGACCGGCCTTTCCCTCGGCTGGCTGAGGCAGGGCGATACCATCTACACGTTGAACGAGCCCCAGGGAGCGGCTACCTGGTTTCCTGTGAATGACCATCCCTCTGACAAAGCGCTCTACCGGCTGCGGCTGACCGTGCCTGAGCCGTTCAAGGCCGTGGCGGGCGGGACTCTGGTAGAGACCAAGGCGGGCCCGGCCGGGAGGACTTTCGTCTGGGACATGTCCGCACCGATGGCAAGCTACGTGGCCGGGGTGGTGGTGGGGCGACTGCAGGCCGACGAGCCGCAGACCGTCGACGGGGTGACTATTCGCAACTTCTACGCCGAAGGACTAGTCGAGCAGGCCAGGCCGGCCTTTGCCCGTACCCCGGAGATGCTCGAGTTCTTCGCGGAACTTTTCGGACCCTACCCTTTCTCGGGCTACGGGGCGGTGGTGCCAAGGGTCGGCTTAGGGGGAGCCATGGAGAACCAGACCCTCTCCTTGTTTGGTGGCGGGCTGGTCGAGAAGCGCTTCGCCGATGCCTATGTGGCCGAGTTGTTCATCTCGCACGAACTGGCGCACCAATGGTTCGGAAACAGCGTCACCCTCGCCAGCTGGAAAGACATCTGGCTGAACGAGGGTTTTGCCACTTACGCGAGCTGGCTGTGGTTGGAGCACAGTCGCGGTCCGGAGACCTTGACGGAAGCGATCTCGCAGAGTCGTAAGCTGCTGGAGACCTCGGAGGCGGTCTCTCCCGGGGATCCGGGCCCCCGGCACCTCTTCGGCCCCAGCGTCTATCACCGGGGTGCGCTCACCTTGGCTGCGCTCAGGAAGACGGTGGGAGAAGAAGACTTCTTCAAGATCTTGCGGGAGTGGGCGCGTCGATACGCTTACGGCAACGCCAGCACGGCGGACTTCATCGCCCTGGTGAAGGAGGTGGTGGGCACCTCGGCGGCTAAGAGTGGCACGACCGTGCTTCCAGGCCCTCCTTCCTCCGCCGAGTTGGATGCATTGTTCGACCGGTGGCTCTACCGGCCGGAACTCCCGGGGTCCTAGGAGTGCGGCTGGCGCCCAGACTGGCGGTCAGACTTAGCCTGCGGGTCCCGCTAGGGCCGGGGGTGGTGATGCGCACCGATCCTGGCCACGTGGGCCTTGTAGGTCTCTATCAGGGCCTCGTAGGGGGAATCGAACTCGATGGTGGTGAAATGCCCAGCGGGTCGGGTGGAGACCAGATCAAGGGGCAGGAAACCGTCCCACGAGTAGGCGAGCTGGGGCAGAGCGCCTCGTCCTGCCACCCGGATGGCGGTGACTCCTTGGGCGCCGCAGGCGGTGGCAAAGGCCAGAAACTCCTTGGTGAGACCTGCCCCGGGGCGACCCACGGCCACGCTTAGGCTCTGCAGGGAGTGGCTGGGTAGCAGACTGAGGTAGAGGCGAGGCACCTCCATCAGATCGTAGACCGGGCGTATGATGATGACCCGGCCCTGACAGTCGTTGATGGCTGTAGCGAAGGCGTAGGGATCGGGGCGCGAGCCCGGAGTCTCGCGCTCGTCGATGACGACCACGAAGGGGTCCTCGTAGCTGGAGACGACGCGGACGGCCCCGGTAGCGCCCGGGGCGTTCTCAAGGGCTTTGTAGCGGTCGAAGGTGTCTTGCAGCTGCCGAAGCGGCCAAGCCCCGCGGGGCAGGACCTGAGCCAGGCGCCGGAGCCAGGAGACCAGGTGTTCTCCGTAGTCGAGCGTGATCCAATCTCCCGGGTCGGCTTTTTCCACGAAATGGATGCGGGCGGAAAGACAGCCGAACTGGTCCCAGTAAGCGGAATCAAGGGCGGTAAGCAGGGAGACTATGTCGAGGCTGTCGGCCATCTCTTGTCCGACCACCGCGAAGCTCACCTTGTGCCCGTGCGGGTGGAAACGGGCCGCGGCAGCGCGGGCTGGGCCCGCTGGGACCGCCGTGGCCGGGGCTGCCGCTCCCTGGCCCTCGGCCGCGGGCGGCGCGCCACTCTCTTTGAGGGCTTTCTCCAAGCTGGCGATGGTTTCGTCCCCGGCGGCGGCCAGGACCAAGTCGGCGCGACCCAGCAGGTTTCGCTGGAGTGCAGGGTCGTCGTAATCCCAGATCATCACTGCCACGGTGGCGACCAGGTCCTCATCGACCTCTTCGAGCACAGAGAGCACCAGCGGACTGAAGAGAGGCTCCCGGCGGGAGTTACGGACGAGGACAGCAGGGGGCGGGCTGCCGGTGAGAGTGGTGGCCAGGGCGAGTAGGGTGATGATAAGCGCCGTACCGGGGACATTTCCAGCCCCATAGCCCACCACCAGCTCGGGCGCTCGCGGACTGCTGAAGAGCGGCATCTGCCAGGCGACGGGCACATAGCCGGCTATCTTGTCGAGCAAATGCTCTGGGAAGAAGCGCACTCGGCCGGGCAGGTCAGTCAGCCTTCCCCAGCGTGCTGCCTGGGCCTTGCTCGGCCGGTAGCCGAACGAGGCGGCCATGCCTCTCAGGTCCCACAACTCCGGGGTAGCCAGCATGGCCCCGATCATGGCTTCCGAGAAACCCGTGTAGGCGGGAAGGGCTTCGCTCATGATGACCTGCCGCTCAGCGTCTACGGCCTGCCGCTCAGCGCGCGGGGCCCGCCCCTCGGCCACCAAGACCTCCTCTCTTGCCTCAGCCAATCGCTGCGCCGCTTGCGGCAGGGCTGCCTGCAACCGTTGCCAGAACTCCTCTCCTTGGGGGACGCGCGACCTGGCCTCAGCGAGCGCGTCGAGCAGATCGGTCCAACTCTCCAGCGGAAGCACCGGCCAACAGGCAGTGACCGCGCCTGGCTCATCGGCGGGGCATTCCAAGCCGCACTCCCGGCCGCGAGCAAAGCGAGTGGTGGCCCATCCGCTCGCCTGAGCAAGGATGCGGTCGCGCAGGTGCCTAGGCAGCCAGAACCCGGGGGCTTCTGCCGCTGTGACTCCGGGGCCCCCAGCTGCCACGCGGCTCTCTCGTGGCCTGACGCCCTCCCCTGCCATGCGGCCCTCCCCTGGCATGACGCCCTCTTCTGCCGAGTCTCCCCTATTCGTCATGGTGGGCCCGCCCGTCTTTCCGTTCACACCTGGGCCGCGCAGCCAGCTTCCCCTACGAGGTCCACCCGCCGGATCGAGGCCCGTTCCAGGTAAGCCCCGGCTTCGCCACAGGGGCAGCGGCTCCCCTCCTGTCCGGTCAGCAGGGTCACCCGGTCGGCGGAACGGAAGAAAGCCGGGAAGAGATCGCCTCCTCCGAACGGGTCGAAGAAAGCCAACAGCCCGGTGGTCCTTATACCGCTCAAGAACCGTCCGTCATCATCCACGGTCACCACATGGACCCAGGGCGGCACGTGGTAATTCCCTTCTGCGCACTGCATGGCCGCCCAGTTGGCCTCGGCCATACCGTAGACGTCGCGGACAGGTAGTGGACTGCCGTCGGTCGAAAGAAAAGCCTCCTGCAGATCCCGGCGGATCTCCTCCGGCCCCACCGGGTAGGTTTCTTTCATGCCTCCTCCGGTCCCCACCAGGCTGCCAGGGGCCAAGCGCATCCGCTGCCCCCGATCGAGAAGGTGAAGAGCCAGAGCATGCAGGTGGGTGAGGCTCCCGAAGAGAAGGACCCGTTCTCCGTGGGCAGCGGCTGGGATGAGCAGGGTCAGCGCTTTCTCGACTGCACGCGGGTCCACGAGCTTCTCCTGCAGGAATCTCATGGTGGGGTGCCACAAGAAGCGCTCGAGTGCCCCCCGGAGGCCCATGCGGAAGGTCCGTCCCGCCCGGATGCGCACCTGGTCGGGATAGGCAGGAAAGGGGATGGTGAAGTGCACGCGGTCCGGGGTCAGTCCCACCCGCTCCACGCTGAAGCGCGCCATCCGAGCCATGGCGATGCGGGTATGGCGGGGCATCATGAAGATGGCGCGGTGGTCCGCCCTCATGCCAAAGTAGCGCTGAAAGGCCAGGTAGAAGCTCTCCACCGTGAGCTCCGTGCTCGTGACATCGCGGGGGATGATGCTGGCGCGACCAGATGTGCCGCTGGAGGTGAGCATCTCGAGCCCGAGGTCTCTGAACTCATGCTCGATGGCCCGCAGCAACTTCTCCAGCGACCGGTAGGGGCTGCGGAAACGCTCCCAGCGCTCCCGAGAGACATCCAGCGAGAGCTGATCGGCCAGCCACTCGACGAAACCGCGAGGGTCGTCTTGGGGGAAAGGGGTGCCCAAGGCGTCGATGTATGACTTGAAGGTCTGTGCGGTGGGCCGGAGAAGACGGGGAAGGTCGTCGGGGGTGGCGTGACTTCCCACACCCCGGGCAGCCACCGTGTTGCGGTAGGCCTTGTTCAGCTGGTAGTGATAGGTGTGGCGCTCAAGGATGCCGGCGAGCAGGCTAGTCCAGCGCTCTTCGCTGGACATGTTCCAGAAGTCAGCCAACGCCCGAGTGTGGGGTCTTGCGACGGGAGCAGGAGCGTGGTGATGCCGCAAGATGTGGAGGCGGCTCCTTGTGGATCCCCGGCTCATGGCTAAACCTCGGAGGAACGCCGCCGGGGCAGCGGATCAGGTTCCCGGCCTTCGAGCACGAGGATGGCCTCTCGTTGCTCGGGACGGATGGAGACGGGGCGGGCGTTCTTGAAGTCGTAGGCTACGAGCAGAGTCTCGGCCTCGGCGGCGACTCGCTCCAGGGCACGACTGTAAGCCTCGTAGCGCATGACAAGACGGTCGCGGCCCCAGGCTGCCACGCGCACGCCCACCGCGAGGGTGTCGGGGTAGGTGACTGGCGCCCGGTAACGACAACGGAGCGAAGCGATGACAAAGCCGTACTCCCGCCATTCGGGCCCCGGGTGCCCCATGCCCATGCGCTCGAAATACTCGATGCGCGCAGCTTCGAAGTAGCGCAGGTACACGGCGTGGTTCACGTGGGCGAGGGCATCCATGTCGCCCCAGCGGACGGGGACCTCGCTGACCACGGGGTACCCGGCAAGGTGTGGCACACCCTGCCCTCGTTCGACCGGCTGCGGCTCGGCCTGCTCACCGGGTTCTACAGCGCGAGCCCCGGTATCTGCACAACCGCCGGCAGCCGCGCAGAGGCTGGCCGGACTGCCAGCTCCGTGTGCGCAGGGACTGCCACTGACTGGTGTCTCTGCACCGCTTGTATCCATAGGATCCGCAAGGATTGTAGCGCGCCGAGCGCAAGGTTGCTGTAGGACCTTGGTTGGAGCTTGGCCTCAGCGCGATTGGCGGTCGACCGTCGGGCGA
>CAKZRW010000055.1 GCA_937148845.1 uncultured Actinomycetes bacterium
TCATCGGTGCAGCCATTGTGCTCATCTACACGTACACCGGGGGGCTATGGGCGGTAGTGATGAGTGACTTCGTCCAGTTCTGCGTGATGATGATCACAGTGGGCGTCGGCGTCATCCTCGCTTGGCACGCGATAGGCGGGTTCGATGCCGTGGTGGAAGGACTGCGGGCCTTCACTGGCGAGGAAGACGTGGGCTACTACTTCAGCCCCGGGGCGGGCTACCTGACTACTTGGACCTTGATAGCCTACTCGATCACGGCCCTGGCGGTGCTCGCGGAGCCGGCCTTCTTCCAGCGCATCTTTGCTTCCGCCGGCCCCAAGGAGATCAAGAAGGCCTTTGCGACAGGAGTGCCGATGTGGCTGTCGTTCGACTGGGCCGTGACCTTCCTGGGCCTCATCGGGGCGGCTGCAGTGGGACTTGCCATCATCCCAGACGTGGAGCCCAACGAGGCGTTGTTCGCGGTCTTGGGAGAATACCTACCGACCGGTCTGCTGGGCTTGGCCTTCGTGGGAGTGCTGGCGGCGGCCATGTCCACGTCGGATTCCTATTTCCTGGTGGCAGGCGGAGTGATCGGGCATGATCTGCAGAAGGTGTGGCGTCCGCAGGCCACCGACCGCCAGAAGGAGCGTTGGACGAAGAACGGCATCCTCATCTCGGCGGTCATCTCGGTCGGACTCGCCTTTGTCTTTCAGAAGATCATGGGTGTGTGGGTCTTCCAGGCCACTATCATCATCTGCACTTCGCTCATACCGGTGTACTTCGGCACCTTCTCGCGCAAGCCGCCTAAGAAGATCGCCGGGACCCTTGCGGCCGTAGTAGGCTTAGCGCTGTCCGTCATCTGGTACATCCTGACCCTGACTTTGGGTTACGCGGACGAGGATATCGGCACCCAGATAATCATGGCTGGGGATACCGCGCTCTGGCAGGAGTACGGCATTCTTATGATCGTTCCCATCGTGTTCATCGTATATGTAGTCGCTAACCTGTTCGGCAAGAAGACGATGGAGGCCGAGGCGGCGACCGAGTGACCAACAACCGCGAGGTAATGTGTCGGGAAAGGAGCGACCTGACCAAGGTCGTCAGGAAGTGAGGACGTGATGGGATGGGGTATCTTCACTTACATCTTCGGCGTCATAGCGATCGTGGGTCCGCTAGTGGTGGCGTACTGGTATGCGCGAGCCGCTCGCCGGAAGTTCAGGGAGTTTGCGGCGGCTGCTGAGAAGAGGGGCGCGTCTGGCGGCGGAGACGGGTCGGCCGTTTGAGCTTCGACAGGGTCCGCTCTGTTCGACCGGTCTAATCGACCGGTCCAGTAGGTCACAACCAAGGGAAGGTGAGCTATGCGGGTGCTTCTGGTGGGAGTAGGAGGGGTAGGTGAGGCCATCGCTGTGGTCGGCAAGGACCGGCCCTGGCTGGAGAAGCTGGTGTTGTGCGACTACAACACCGGCCGGGCGGAGGAGGTCAGAGCCAAACTGGGCCTTCCCGGGCATATGCCGGTCGAGTTCGTGGATGCCGCTGACCAGGAACAGGTGCTCTTCCTGGCTCGGAAACACGACGTGGACCTTATCCATAATGCCGTTGACCCGGTCTACAACGAGGCCATTTTCGACGCCGCTTACGAAGCAGGGTGCCACTACATGGATATGGCGATGACGCTCTCGCGGCCTCATCCCAGCGACCCTTACCATGTCTGCGGGGTGAAGCTCGGCGACTACCAGTTCGAGCGGTCCGAAGCCTGGGAGAGAAGAGGTCTGCTCGCCTTGGTGGGCATGGGAGTCGAACCCGGACTCTCGGACGTCTTTGCCAAGTATGCCCAGAAGCATCTGTTCGACGAAATCGACGAGATCGGCGTGCGTGACGGAGCGAATCTAGAGATAAAGGGATATGAGTTCGCGCCCACGTTCTCGATCTGGACCACCATCGAGGAATGCCTCAATCCCCCGGTCATCTGGGACGAGGAGCGTGGCTGGTGTACAACAGAGCCGTTTTCGGAACCGGAGGTCTTCGATTTTCCCGAGGGGATCGGCCCGGTGGAGTGTGTCAACGTGGAGCACGAAGAGGTGCTCCTCATACCGCGGTGGATCAAGTGTAGACGGGTCACCTTCAAGTATGGCCTCGGGGAGAAGTTCATCAACGTCCTCAAGACCATCAAGATGTTGGGACTGGACAACCGCTTTCCCATCGACGTGAAGGGGGTGAAAGTGGCCCCCCGGGATGTGGTTGCCGCGTGTCTCCCCGATCCGGCCCGTCTGGGAGACCAGATGGTGGGCAAGACCTGTGCGGGCACCTGGGTGAAAGGCCGCAAGGACGGCAAGCCGAGAGAAGTCTATCTTTATCAGGTGGCCGACAATGAGGTCTGCATGAGGAAATATGGGGTGCAAGCCGTAGTCTGGCAGACCGCTGTCAACCCGGTGATTGCTTGGGAACTGCTGGACGCAGGTGTCTGGAAAGGTTGCGGGGTACTGGGTCCGGAAGCTTTCGATCCCGACCCGTTCATGGAGCGGATGCTAAGCTACGATTTCCCGTGGGGTTTGCAGGAGAGACAACCCCAAGATGCCTGAGGAGTAGGGCTCCTGGGGAGAAGGCAGCTAGAGCGAGGCGCACACCCGAGCCGGTCTACGTAAGCTCGCAATGGGGAGAGGAATCATGGTGGACGAGTATAGGATCGATCGTAGTCGCATCGCAGAGCTCATGGAACGCGAGGAGAAACGCCTGGAGGAAGCGACTCCTAAGTCATATGAGCTGTTCAAGCGAGCGGTCAAGACCTTGGTCAACGGCGTGTCTTCGACCTATCAAAAGCGGGATCCCTATCCCATCTATTTCACACACGGCAAGGGTGCAAAGATTTATTCCGTAGACGGACAGGAATTCAGCGATTTCCACAATGGGTTCGGTTGCATGGTGCAGGGGCACGCTCATCCTGCCATCGTCGAGGCCATCAAGAAACGCTCTGAGTTAGGCACACAGTTCGCTCTTCCCACCGAGGACTCGGTGATCGTCGCCGAACATCTGGCGCGGAACTTCCGTCTGCCCAAATGGCGGTTCGTGAACTCAGGTTCCGAGGCCACTATGGATGCCATCCGCATCGCTCGGGCCTACACCGGGTGTGAACAGGTAGTCAAGATCTTCGGCTCCTATCACGGGCACCACGATTACGTGATGGTCAGTCTCGGGGTCGACGACTGGGGCGAGATCGGTCCCCGGGACAACTACAAATCCATCCCCTACGGCGCTGGCATCCCGCGAGCAGTCGTCGACATGACTGCCGCCGTGCCCTTCAACGATGCCGCGGCCATGGAAGCTCGCATCCAGCGCCTGATCGAGGAGGGTCGTAAACCGGCTTGTGTGATCATGGAAGCGGCCATGATGAATCTGGGGGTGGTCCTTCCTGAGCCGGGATATCTGGAAGCAGCGCGTGAGATCACCAAGAAGTATGGGGTCGTCCTGATCTTCGACGAGGTCAAGACTGGCATCTGCACGGCGGCGGGGGGCGCGGTCGAACGCTTTGGGGTCGTCCCCGATATGGTCACGCTGGCGAAGGCCCTGGCAGGCGGCCTGCCTTCGGGGGCTATTGGTGGCACTGAGGAGGTGATGAGCGTCGTGGAGTCGGGGAAGGTGTACCAAGTGGGCACCTACAGTGGGAACCCGCTCTCCATGGCAGCGGCTCGCGCTAGCCTGGAAGAGGTGATGACGCCCCAGGCCTATGAGCATCTAAACTACCTGAACGACCGTCTCATCGCTGGCTGCGACGCGATCGCCGCCAAGTACGGGTTCCCGGGCTATACCGTGGGTATCTCCTCCAAAGGCTGCTTCAACTTCGCCACCGGCCGGATCACCGACTACGAGTCTTTCATCAAGTACCAGGACTTCGAGCTCTGCAACCTCGCCTGGCTTTACAACTTCAATCGCGGGGTGATCATGGCTCCGGGTCGGGAGGAGGAGTGGACTCTATCGGTGCAGCACACTGACGAAGACGTCGATCGTTATCTCAACGCCTTCGAGGAACTGGTCAGGGATGTGATGGTCTAGGCGGTCTCGGGGGGCGGTGCTCTGCGGGATGGGTACGGAGGTGACCATGCGCGTGACCGTGGGCGATGTCGTTCTCGAATGCGTCAAAGGTGACATCACTCGACAGCCGGACATCGATGCCATCGTGAACGCTGCCAACGCCTGGCTGACTAGAGGTGCTGGCGTTGCAGGTGCCATCCATACTGCTGCGGGTCCCGAGCTCGAGGAGGAGTGCCGCCCGCTTGCGCCCATTAAGCCTGGTCAGGCGGTCATCACGGGCGCCCACCGGTTGCCCAACCGGCACGTCATCCACTGTCTGGGTCCGCGCTACGGCATCGATACCCCATCCGACCGGCTACTTGCGGACTGCTATCAGAATGCCTTGAGTCTGGCCGAGGCCAACGAGCTCAAGTCGGTGGCTTTCCCTGCGATATCGACCGGAGTGTTCGGCTACCCCAAGGGGGAGGCAGCCGAGGTGGCCATAGACACGGTGGTGCGGGCCGCAGCCTCGCTACGGCATGTTCGCCTGGTCCGCTTCGTGCTCTGGGACGAGGCCACGCTAGACCTTTACCGGGAAGCACTTGAACATATCTTGCGCCTGTAAGCGGCAGCAGGTTGGGAGGAGGTGCGATGGAAGCCCTTGAGGCTATCCTTACTCGCAGGAGTATCCGGAAGTATAGCGAAGCGCCGGTGGGCGACGAGGTGGTGACTGAGCTGCTGCGGGCAGCCATGGCGGCCCCCTCGGCGGGCAATCAACAGCCTTGGCACTTCATAGTAGTCCGGGACCGCGAACTGCTGGAAGGCATCGCCAGCTTCCATCCTTACGGGGCGATGGCCCGCAAGGCCGCGGTCGCCATAGTCGTCTGCGCTGATCTCAAGCTCGAGCAACGTCCTGGTTTCTGGGTACAGGATTGCTCGGCGGCCACCGAGAACCTTCTTTTGGCGGCGCACGCGAAGGGCCTGGGGGCGGTGTGGCTGGGCATACATCCTCGCCCGGAAAGGATAGAGGCCACCAGGAAGCTTTTCCTACTACCAGAGCACGTCGTTCCCTTGGCTATAGTCCCGATCGGGCATCCGGCGGAGAACCCTGGGCCGGTCGATCGCTACGACCCGCGCCGTGTGCATGCTGATCGTTGGTAAGAGGCATCGGCGGCATCCAGGGGTAGCCTTAATGGCAAGGAGAGACCATGAAGAAGTCCTTAGGAGCTAAGACCATTCTTTACCCCACTCCCGTGCTCATCGTCGGTACCTACGACTCCGAAGGCAGGCCGAATGTGATGGCCGTGGCCTGGGGCGGTATCTGTTGTTCCAAGCCGCCGTGCGTAGCGATCTCCGTGCGCAAGGCTACCTATACCTATGGGAATCTCCTGGAGCGCAAAGCCTTCACGGTGAGCATCCCCTCGGAAGAACACGTGGTAGCAGCCGATTTCTTCGGTTTGGCTTCCGGCCGTGACGTGGACAAATTCGCAGCCGCCGGGCTCACGCCTATCCGGTCAGAGTTGGTGGATGCGCCCTATGTGGCGGAATTCCCGCTGGTGCTCGAATGCCGAGTGGTCCAAGTGGCAGAACTCGGTCTGCACGTGCACTTCGTCGGGGAGATCTTGGACGTGAAGGCCGACGAGGAATGTCTCGATGCCGACGGGAGACCGACGGCCGAAGGGGTCAAGCCTTTCTGGTGGGCGCCTAGCGAGAACCAGTACTACGGACTCGGGCCAGCCCTGGGACGGGGATTCTCTCTCGGTAAGGACCTGAAGAGTCGGTCCACCTGAAAGGCCAGGCCGGCATGTGTTGTCGAAAACACGAGTCAGTACCACCCTCTTTCCTCTCGGTGGTCATCGTACTAGGGCTCGTTATCGTACTAGGTCTTGTGTTGCTGGCGGCCACCGGCTGCGGCAAGTCTGGGAACAGCTCCTTGCCGACGGACGGGGAGAAGCTCTCGGTGCTGAATCCGGAGCAGGCTCTGGAGCTGAAGGACGGTGAGGAGACGTACGTCGAAGGCTACCTTTTCATCGGCGCGAAAAGAGTGGTGCTGGCTTCGGCCTTGCTGGAATCCTATCCGCCTTTGCCTGGGGCGCCTACGCTGCCCCTCAAGGGGCTGAAGACGGGCGACCTGGTGGGGCTGAGCTCAGCCCCGCAGGGCCCAGGCCTGCCCGACGTGAAGTGGTCTGACTATCTGATCACTTTGCGGGGACAGGTCGAGGAGGGGACCTTTGAAATCACGGCCACACCCCCAGTGTTTACTGCCCAGGAGGGAGAGTTGGCTCTGCGTTTCAGCCCGGTCAGCGAACCGGCGCGCTCTGGAGGGGCGGTCTGGTGGGTTTTTGATGTCACCAACAGGGGAAGCAAGACAGTGGTGCTCACTTTCGCTAGCGGCCAGAAGGCGGAGGTGGTGCTGTCGCGAGGCGGGGAGCAAGCCTACCGGTGGAGCTCAGGGCGGGCCTTCACAGAGGCGATAGAAACCGTGAGTCTCGAACCTGGGGCCGCGATGCCTGTAGTGCTGAACGATGATCTCAGCGTCGAGCCGGGGCAGTACGAGCTGAGCGCTACTGTGACAGCCTCCGTGAAGATCGCAGGAAGAACAGTGACCTTGCCTGCCCTCAGAGGTCTGCTTACCGTACACTGAGTGTGCACACTCGGCGACTGTGCGGCGTGCGTTGATAGAGACAGTGGGAGGTACCCATGGTGACTGAGTCCCGCTCGGTCAACCTGAAGGCCCGGCCGGCTCCGCTCAGTATCGATCTGGATCGTACGGCTGCGATCGTTGTGGACATGCAGAACGCTTTCCTAAGCAAAGGCGGCATGTTCGACGTAGCGGGATACGACCTCTCGGGAGCTCCTGCAGCCATCCAGCGCAACCGGGAGCTGCTGCCCGTCCTGCGTTCTGCAGGGGTCAGGATCATCTATCTCAAGATGAGCTACTCTCCGGACTATGCGGACGCCGGTGGTCCGGACTCGCCGAACTACCACAAGGAACTGGGCATGACCTTGATGCGGCAGCATCCTCAGTGGTGGGGCAAGTTCGTGACGGCTGGGAGTTGGGATGAAGAGATCCACGATGAGGTGGCACCTGAGCCTGGCGATGTGGTCATCTGCAAGCAGCGGTACAGCGGATTCGCGGGAACCAATCTAGATCTGGTGCTGAAGACCTTCAACGTACGCTACTGCCTTTACACGGGAGTGGCGACCAATGTCTGTGTGGAAACCACTTTGCGGGACGGGTTTCTACTGGGTTACTGGCCCATCCTGGTGATAGATGCCTGCAACCACTCTGGACCCGAACACAACCGGCTGGCGACCGAATGGAACGTGGAGCACGCTTTCGGCTGGGTCACCACTACCGGCGACGTGCTGCGGGCGCTGAGGGGAGAGCGGGGCATGCCCCAGGGAACGGAGGGGGAGCGAGTGTCGTGACTCGCCAGACCGAGCGACAAGGCGGTGCGGCAGGGCGAGCCTGCGAGCAGAACGAGCATTCACGTAGAGGGAGCATGAAAGCATGATCGTCACGACCAAGGAGCTGTTCAAGCTGGCCTACGGCAAATATGCCATCGGCGCTTACAACATCAACAACATGGAGCAGTGCCTAGGGCTGTTCCGGGGGAACATGGAGTCCCAGGCTCCCTTCATAATCCAAATCTCCCGAGGCGCCCGCTCTTATGCTGACAAGCGGATGCTCGAGGCCATGATCACAGCTGCGGACAGGATCTTCCCGGAGGCCATCTTCGCTGTGCACCTCGACCATGGCGACCTGGAGACTGCTCTCGACTGCGTTGAAAGCGGATTCTATTCCTCGGTCATGATCGACGCTTCGCACGAGCCACTGGAGGGGAACATCCGCATAACCAGGCAGGTGGTGGAAGCCGCCCATGCCCGCGGTATCAGCGTCGAGGCGGAGCTGGGTCGTCTGGGCGGGGTGGAGGAGCACGTCAAGGTGGACGACAAGAGCGCCTTTCTCACCGACCCGGCCGAAGCCGAGATCTTCGTACGAGAGACCGGCTGCGATTCCTTGGCGGTGGCTATCGGGACGAGTCACGGCGCCTACAAGTTCACAGGAACGCAATCACTGCACCTGGATGTGCTGGCCGAAATCCAGCGTCGGCTGCCCGGGTTCCCGCTGGTCATGCACGGAGCTTCCTCGGTGCCGCAGGAGGAGGTGGCACGCATAAACGCTGCAGGCGGGGCCTTGAAAGGCGCCCGGGGGGTGGATGAGTCGGAGTTCGCCAAGGCTGTGCCTCTAGGCATCACCAAGGTGAATATCGATACCGACGGTCGCCTGGTGTGGACCAGGGTCCATCGGGAGTTCTTCCGCGACAACCCCGAGAAGTTCGACCTTCGCGACCCTGGCAAGATCTTCATGGCCGAGTACGCGCGCTTCATAGCCCACAAGAACGAGAAGTTGGGCTCGGCGGGTAAGTTGGAGGAAGTACGCCGGGGATTGGGGAGCTCCGGCCCAGGGGTGCGGTAGGTCTCTAGGCCGGTAGACCGATGAGGAGGGAGGCGCGCCGCGCGGCGAGCCCGCGCCGCGCGCGCTGATCGGCGTGTATGCCTAGACAGTTGAGGGTGGCCGCCACCGCGCGGCGGGGAAGAGTGAACGCCGACGTCAGCTGGCTTGGGTGAGACTTGCGGCTACACTCGGGCAGGTGTGGATGGTATCTTACTTGCCTCGTGGTAGACCGGCGTCGGGTGAAGGTCCCACCGGGCATGCTGGAAAGGCCGGCAATGTGCGAAGGGCGCAAGCCGGCTCGTTTTGTGCCTGGGGTCCAGCACGACCGCTTCTGGGCGAAGAAGGGATGAAAAATGGCGGCCGCGCTCGAGACAGTGATCAGGAAGCGTAGGCTTGGAACCTGGCCTGAGGAGGTAGTTCAGCTCTGCAAGCCGGATGACTTCCACGTTTCCACCGGATCCCAAGAAAAGTGTGAGTGCATCTGTGAGACCTGTGTCAAGCACGGCACCTTAGTCTGCCTGCACGAGTCCCTCGGGGCCAACTGGTACCTGGCTCGGGCTTGTACCAGCGACGTAGCCCGTGCGGAAGTAGGCACCTTCAGTCTTACGACCCGGGACGAGAAAGCCGGGCTCACCAACGACCGGGTGGCTGCGGCCGAGCACACCGACCCCGCTAGACTGCCTCGCATCCTCTTGGTCAACCGGCTCGGCAAGGGACCCTGCGGGCATTTCCTGGGGCCCGGATACGGAGAGAACAGTCGCGTACCCAAGTGGAACTTCAAGCCGGTCGAGGCGAAAGGGGCGGCGGTCTCCACCCCGACCGGTCATGGTCCGGCGCCGGGAGCTCTCGATCTATCTGGACTTGACGGCGGGTCCTCCGATTTGGAGCCGGTACTGGCCGTGGACGTAGACGAATGGGAGGAGGAGGCTTCTCGTCTGGGTAAGTACTATCACCAGTCAGGTGACAAACACCCGGCAGCTTTGGATAGACAACTGGCCGCGCTACGAGCGCGCCTAAAGGAGAGGTAGCCTGTGAATACTACAACCCCCCAGCTCAACCCTTTGGCAGCGGAACTGAACGCCACCATCGAAAGAGAAGCGCCGGTCGTCCTTCGTCTCCTTTCCGAGCTCGGCCAGCAGCTCTACTTCCCCAAGGGGATACTCACCCAGACTGCCGAAGCCAAGGAGAAAGCGTTCCGATTCAATGCGACTATCGGAGAGGCCAGAGAGGATCACCGTTCGATGGGGCTCGGTTCCATCACCCGTCACCTCAGTGGAATCACGGCCGATGAAGCCCTCCCCTATGCCCCTGCGGCCGGGCGGGCCGACCTGCGTGCAGCTTGGAGAGAGCACATCAGGCAGAAGAATCCTTCTTTGGGCGAGGCGCCCATCAGTCTACCTGTGGTGACTGCCGGCATAACCCACGGTCTGAGCACGGTGGCCGACATGTTCTTCGATGCCGGCGAGGTCCTCCTGCTGCCAGACAAGCTGTGGGGCAACTACCGGATGGTGTTCGGGTTGAAGCGAGGGGCGCGTCTTGATACTTACCCCCTGCTGAAAGGGGCCGGCCTCGATATCGACGGTTTTCGCCAGGCGGTGCGCGGCCGGGCAACTAGGGGGAAGGTGGCCGTGCTTTTCAACTTCCCCAACAACCCCATCGGTTACTCCGTCACTACCCGCGAGGCGGAGGCCGTCCACGACATCCTGGTCGAAGTGGCTGTCAAGCAGGATTGCGACGTTCTTGTGGTCTGCGACGACGCTTATTTCGGCCTGTTCTATGACGACTCTGTGTTCAAGGAGTCGCTGTTCAGCCTCTTGGCCGGGGCGCATCCGCGGCTACTTGCTGTCAAGTTGGATGGGGCCTCCAAAGAGGACTATGCCTGGGGTCTTCGCATCGGTTTCGTGACGTATGGAGTGGCAGGCGGCGCTGGAGCCTACGAGGCCTTGGAGAAGAAGACGGCCGGGTGCATCCGGGCCACCGTTAGTAATGCCTCTCACCTGTCCCAATCCCTGCTCGTCAAAGCGATGAAGGACCCCGCCTACGTCTCCGAGCGGGCGGAAAAGCACGCCGTCCTGGCGCGGCGGGCGGCAAGAGCTTTGGAAGTGCTTGCTGACCCGAGGTTCGGTGAGGCGTGGAGTCTCTACCCCTTCAATTCGGGCTATTTCTTGTGCCTGCGCCTCTCTGGACTCGACGCCGAGGAGTACCGGGTGCGTTTGCTGAATGAGTACGGGGTGGGGGTGATCGCCACTAGCAGCACAGACATCCGTGTGGCTATCTCCTGTGTGGAAGAGAGGGATATCCCCGACCTGTTCGCACTCATGTTCAGGTGCGCTCTCGAGATGAAAGCCGGGTGAGACACCCGAAAGGGGGGAGGAAGTACGGGCTGCGTACGGGTACGTTTCTACGCCGAGTTAGGAGATTTCCTTTCTCCCCTGCGCCGCGGTCGCGAGTTTGAGTGTGCACTCGTGGGAAGAAGGTCGGTAAAGGACCTGATCGAGGGGCTTGGCGTCCCCCACACCGAGGTCGACCTGGTTCTTGTCAACGGCCAGTCAGTGGACTTCTCGTATCGTCTCTCGCCGGGCGACCGCGTCAGCATATACCCTGTTTTCGAGGCTCTTGACATCGCTGGGGTCACCGCTGTTCGTCCTCAGCCTTTGCGCCTGTTGCGCTTCCTGGCCGACGTCCATCTGGGCAGACTGGCCGGCTACCTGCGTCTTGCCGGTTTCGACACCTTCTACGACAACTCCTGGGACGATGAGCAGATCGCAGAGACGGCGGTGCGTGAACACCGAGTGCTTCTCACCCGTGACCGCGGACTGCTGATGCGATCCGTGGTCACCCATGGGTATCTGGTCCGCAGTCACAGACCGCGGGAACAACTGCGCGAAGTGTTGGACCGGTTCGACCTGTGGGGGTCAGTGCGCCCGCTTTCCCGCTGCTCGGTCTGTAACGTGGTGGTTGAAGCGGTGGAGCGGGAGAAGGTGGTAGAGAAAGTAGCGCCGCGGACAGCGGCCCACTGTGAGGAGTTCTGGCTGTGTCCGTCCTGTGGCCGCATCTACTGGCAGGGAGCTCACTATCGCTCTCTTATGGCCCTGCTGTCTTCCCATAGTTCCAGCGCAGAAACAGAGGGGCGCCCAAGAGAGCCAGGACCCCCATAGCGGCGATGCCGATGGCGGTGGTGCTACTCCCACCGGCGGCTGACGCGAGAGGCGAGAGGAGGGCGCCGGCGCCCTGGGAGACTCTCTGCACCGCACCGAAGAGACCGAAGGCCAGGGCTTGGTAGTCGGCAGGGAAGATCTGAGCGAAAGCGCCGCGGACCGTGGGAACAAGCGCGCCGGAGAGCAATCCGTGCACGGAGGCAAAGAACAACATCCAAGCCAGGCTGGAGGCCAGGCTGAAAACCAGGGCGTTGAGACCGAGCAGAATCAGGCCTCCCAGGATCAATCGACGGACCAGTGTCTTGCCGGGAGAAAGCAGGGAGACAGCTACCGCTCCCACGGCCGACATCAGGACTACCAGCGCAAAGACTAGGAGGAGACGCATCCCTCCGAGACCGGTGGCCACCTGGACGTGAAGGGGGAGGTATAGGGTCAACCCCATGACCGAGGAGTTAAGTGCAAAGTATCCGGCCAGAAACCAACCTGCTTTGTGTTGCTGAGCCGACTCCCGCCAGAGAGAAGCCATGCGCTCATGCAGTTGCCCTGGAGGCACATGGACCGGCTCGTCCTTCTTCTGCCAAAGCTTGGAGGCGAAGATACCCGGTAAGCAGCAAGCCAGGAAGATGAGGGCTGCCGGCAACATCGCGTAGGCCCGCCCGCTTATTCCCGGGAGCAGACGGCCAGAGACGAGTGACTCCATGACAAGTACGCCTGCCGCTCCCCCCGCAAAGCTAAGGGCCATGCCCCGTGAGGACACGCTGACGACGTTCACTCCAGCGGCAGCCTTGAGCATCGAGGCGTTGTATATCAGGCTGGAGACTTGGAAGGCATAGTTGGCCGTCATCGCGACCACCAAGCTAGCAAACAAGGCTGCTGCCCCTCGGCGGGGAAGGAAAGGGAGCAGGCCGAAGAGAAGCGTCGCCACCAGGGCTGAGACGGTAAACCACAGGCGGCGTGTGCGGTTCTCATCGGCGCTCACCCCGATGTAGGGTCCGCTCAGACCGACGGCCCAGGAGGAGAGGGCGGAGGCCAAACCAAAAGCCCAGGCGGTCACGCCCAGGTCGTTTATGATCCAGATGGTGAGATACAGCGGAATGGCGAACTCGACGGCCGTGTTGCCAAAATCATAAGCGTACCAAGCCCAACGCGTAAGGGGACCAGCGGTCTCGGTCCCCTGGGCGTCTGGGTTCTGGGTGGGGGCTGACATCGTGGGACTAGCTGTAATGCCCTCACACCTTGTTGACAAGGAACAGCCAGGGAGACAAGCCTCTCAGTGCGGTATGGGGTC
>CAKZRW010000056.1 GCA_937148845.1 uncultured Actinomycetes bacterium
GCTATGTTTGTGGCAAGTAAAGCTGGGCTATTCTGATGCGACTTTCCGCACGCCGCTAGTGTACTTTGGAGGTCAAGAAATGAACCCACTCATCCTCGCTCCGTTGTTGGAAGTCGGTAAGACTCTACTGGATCGTTTCGTGCCTGACCCCGAAGCTAAGCGGCAGGCCGAGGCCGAGTTCCTGCGCATGGCGATGGAGGGCGAACTGAAGCAGGTGATTGCTCAGCTTGAGATCAACGCCCGCGAAGCGCAGCATCCGAGCATCTGGGTGGCTGGCTGGCGACCCGGTGCAGGGTGGGTGGGGGTGGCAGGCTTCGGCTACGCCGTGTTCCTCCAACCTATGCTGACGTGGGCGGCGACCATCAACGGCTGGCCCGCACCGCCAGCCATCGACACTGATCTGCTCTGGGTTGTGCTCAGTGGTATGTTGGGTATCGGCGGTCTGCGCACCTATGAGAAAACCAAAGGAGTAGCCACAAAATGACCTTCCGACTCTCCCAGCGCAGCCGCAATAACCTTGTCGGGGTCCGCCCCGAACTGGTATCCGTGGTCGAGCGTGCGATCCAGATCACTACGGTGGACTTCGCAGTCACTGAAGGTGTTCGCTCGACCAAGCGTCAGCAGGAGTTGTTCGCCAAGGGGGCTACGCAGACCCTTCATTCCAAGCACCTGACTGGCGAAGCCGTCGATCTCGTGGCATTTCTGGGGAACCGCATCTCATGGGAGTTGAGCCTGTACGACGAGATTGCTGCCGCGATGAGGCAAGCTGCTATCGAGCACGCCGTGGGGTTGCGCTGGGGTGCTGCATGGAACATTCCTGATATTCGCGCTTGGAAGGGAACGATGGAGGAAGCCATGCATTACTATGTTGATGCAAGGCGTAAACTAGGGCAGCGGCCCTTCATCGACGCGCCGCACTTTGAACTGGTGTAGACATGGCAGGCGTCAAGATCATCAACTTTCTGGGTACAGCACCCAAGATCAGCCCGGAGTTGCTGCCGAACACAGCAGCACAGGTCGCACGCAACTGCAAGTTGTACTCCGGCGATCTGATCCCCTACCCGCAGCCCAAGGTTGTCGGTAACACGAACCGAACCGGGACCACCAAAACCCTGTACGCACTGCGCGACCCAGACACTCAAGCCCCCGTCTGGCTTTCGTGGCCCAGCGATGTCTCCATCGCAGTGGCCGCATCGACCGACGAGATCGAGCAGCGGTTCTACTACACCGGGGATGGTGTGCCCAAGGTGTCGAACTACGAACTGGCAACAAGTGGCCCAGCCCCCTACCCGGTCGATTATTACTACCTCGGCTTGCCGGTACCGGAGGACTCACAGCAGTTGACCACGACGGCTGCAACCTTCACCGCCAAGACCACGGCCAGCTTCTCACGGGATGCTGGCAACGTAGCGACCATCGTCACCAGCACGCCACATGGGCTGCGCACTGGCAACCAGATCACGGTGTCTGGGTTCACCTACCGCACTGGCACGTACACGCAGGCCAAGTCAACCCGCACCGGTAGCTACAGCGAAGCATCGGGCACTCTGTCAATCATGGTGACTGTGACCGATCACGGTCTGTCGCCCGGTCAGGTGGTCGATCTGGAGTTCAGTGATCATGCAGACCTCAACGGTGCCTACTCCGTGTTTGTGGTGGACAAGGACATCTTCGCAGTCACGGCCCCTTCGCCTGCGGCCCGCTCGGGCACCATCACGTGGAAGAACGCCGGTACCACGACCATCGTGGTCACGATCAACAATCACGGGCTGTCCAACGGCGCTCAAGTGTCGCTGGACTTCACCTCCGGCACGGCGACGGACGGGGTGTACACTGTGACTAACGTCACGACCAACACGTTCGAAGTCATCACGACCAACTCGAACACGACCAGCGGCAACGTGCGGCTGGACATGCGCAGCTTCAACGCGACCAACGTCGAATGCACGGTGGTCAACGACACGACGCTGACCTACTTCAGCCCCGGTCCGCAGGTGGCTTCGACGCCGTTCACCAGCGGCAAGGTCGAACTCGGTGGTCTGACGCAGGCCCGCTCCTATGTCTTCACATGGTTCACTCCGTGGAATGAGGAGTCCATCGCTTCCAAGCCATCTGAGAACCTGTACATCAAGGAAGGCATCACCGTCACGGTGAGTAACATCCCCACGACCAAGCCGGTCGGCAAGAACTTCGTGCGCGGTGTACGGCTGTACCGCACACTGACTTCGGCATCTGGCACTGAATACTACCGGCTGGCGACACTATGGTTCCCGATTGCACTGGCCCGTGTGCAGCGCACGGGCAATGTCTCGCGGGTTAAGACGCTGTATCCACACAACTTGTCGCTGGATGACCGCTTCAAGATCAGCGGCTGCTCTGTGGCGTCCTTCAACATCACGGGGGGTATCGTAACGAATGTCATCGACGATTACACCTTCGAGTACGCCCAGACCGACAGCAATGTCGCTGAGACAGCAGTCACTGCTGGTACGCTGTACCACGACGTGGCTGAGACGACTGACAATCCCGCACGCTACTGGGGGGACGGCGGGAACTACACTTTCATTGATGATTTTGATTCCCGTAATTTGTTCGATATTCTGGAGACAGACGAGTTTGATGCGCCTCCTAACGATCTTCAAGGTCTGACGGCGATTCAGAACAACATCCTTGTCGGCTTCGTCGGCAACACGTTGTACTTCTCTGAACCAAACAAACCGCACGCATGGCCTCGCAGCTACGCGACCATTCTGGAGCACAACATCGTGGCGATTGCCGCAGTCAGCGGGGCGCTGCTGGTTATGACCGACTCGTACCCATACATCGTCTCCGTGACCGACCCGGCTTCGGGTGTCTCGGTGTCGCGCATCGACGCGCAGTTCCCCTGTCTGAACGCCAAGAGCGTGGTGACGATGGGCTACGGCGTCGTGTACTCGACGCATGATGGACTGGCGGTGTACTCCCCCAACAGTGGCCCGACGATCATCACCAAGCTCCTGTACAACAACGATACGTGGCAGACTGAGCTTGACCCCACGTCAGTCGTCGGTGCGTACTATGGCGATGCCTACTTCGCATCCCACTCTGCCGGTGCGTTCGTGTTCGAGCGTGACGAGAAGATCGGTGGCTACTTCGTGGACTGCGACTTCCAGTTCAGCGCCTCGTGGTACGACACCAAGTCCGGGCGTCTGTACTACACCACGGGTACCAATGGCGACGTGTACCTGTGGGACGACCTCACGCAGCCGCCTGCCACACAGGAATGGAAGTCCAAGGTCATTACGACCAAGGACATGATCAACATCGGTGCCGCACGTGTCATCGCAGACTACGCCGGTACGTCGGACAAGTGGGAGGTTGTTGTCGCAGACTGGGGCGAGTACAACGTCCTGTGGGATGTGGCCGATGCCGTCACGTTCCGCATGTGGGCCGACAAGGAATTGATCTTCGAGACGCAACTCACGGACAGCGACATATTTCGACTACCGACTGGGTACCGCACTGATACCTTCGAGTTTGGTGTCGAGGGCAACGTCCGCATCCGGGCGATCCACTTGGCCGAGACTCCATTCGGCTTGCGAGGTGCATGATGGCAACACGCCCACCACGGTTCAGCGTGATCCCCAGCATCCCCCAAGCGGGGTTGTCGGACTGGCAGTTCAACACCCTGAACGCCATGAAGGACAACCTCGAACTGCTCATCGGGGCCAAGACCGGACCGAACTCCGATCTGGCCCGAGCAATCACCAAGTCCCAAGTGGGTGTCCAACCCGTGGGCAACCCAGCTTTTCAGCAAGTGACGGCGCAAGGTACTGGCTTTACAATCAACGGAGTGTCGGTGCCAAGTCTGGAGGATTACGGTAAGCTGTTGAACAACGTCCAACAACTTGCCAACGATGTAGCGGCCCTGCGGAACACGCTGAACGCGCTGATCAACCAACTGAAAGGATGACCATGAACAATCCGTACAACACGATGCTCAGTGCGCAGGGTGCTCCGGTTCCGGCTCCGACCTCTGTGATGGACTTGCCCCCGGCACTTGCCAGCATTCTCAGCGTCGGCTCCCCCAGTGTACCCAACAACGGTGCGATGAACCCGGCGATGGGCCTGTCTTCCGGTATGGGTGGTGTGCAAACCTTCGTCCCGTCTTACCAAGCGGGTGGCATGATCGGCCCCGGTGGTATGCCGGTCGGTGGTACGCAGCCCGGTGCCTCCACCTCGGTCGGCCTTCAGGCCAATGTCCAGCCCGGTGGTATGTCGCCGCAGATGCTGGAGATGCTGGTCAACCAGTTCGCCAGCCAGCACCCGCAGCAGATCGCCCAGATTCGTGCTGCGATTCAAGAAGTGCTGGCGACTGGCGAGTTGACCCAACAGGAACTGAACATGATCGTGCAGCTTGCCACGGTCGCTGCTCAGAACCCCGAGATGTATCCTTACGTGCGCAATTTTGCCATTCAGCAGGGTATCGCCACTGAGCAAGACCTACCCCCGCAGTACGATCAGGGTCTGGTCTTCGTTTTGCTGCTGGCTGCACGTGCGCTCCAGCAGGATGTGGGCGGTCAGAACATGATGCAAGGTGGTACCCCGGCAATGGCCGGTGGTCAGCCCATTCCTTCGATGGCTCGTGGCGGCATGACCCCCAACTCGAAGAAGGCTGACGGTTCTGTACTGATCAACGCGCACGAAGGTGAGTACGTAGTGCCAGCCCATGTGGTCAGGATGAAAGGCAAAGAGTTCTTCGACTCACTCGTTGAGAAGTACAAGGAATAAGACATGACAACGCTGTCCATTGAAATGCTGACGAAGGAGCGGGTCATTGAGTTGTGGCCTGTTCTGGAGCCGCTGGTCGAGTCAGCGTGCGAAGGTAACACCATCGCCAAGGGCGAGATGGACGCAGGGCATGTGCTGCTGGCCGTACAGTTGGACAAAGCTGTGATGTTCGCAGGATTCCTCGACGGCGAGGTCGCTTGCATTCTGGCGTTGCAGTTCTTCGATGCCAATGGGCACAAGGGCGCGGATGTCATGGCGCTCGCAGGACGCCATCTCCTCCGTTTCAAAGCCGCATTCTGGGAGCCGATTATCAAGTGGCTCGTGGCAAACGGCGTGGAGTTTCTGGATGCCTACACCCCAACTGAACGCGCCGAGGTGTACCTGAAGAAGTTCGGGTTCACCGAATCCTGCGCATACGTCCGAATGAAGCTAGGAGAGAACCATGAGTAAAGCCGCCAAAACCATTGTGAGCGTAGTGGCCGCAGTTGCTATCCCGTTCGTAGCCCCTGCAATCGCATCGTCCATCGGCCTGTCCACAGCCATCGGTACGGCGGTCGGTTCCGCTACCGCAGGTAGTGTGGTCGGTGGAGCCATTACGGGGGCGGCGCTCGGCGCAGTCAAAGGGGCCGTGCTGGGCGAGGACATAGGGCGAAGCGCCCTGATGGGTGGTATTAGTGGGGGTATCGGCGGCTACGCCGCTGCGCCCTCTGCTGGCGGTGGCGGTACTGGCCTCACGGCTCCGAGCGGTGCGACGGCTGCTTCTGGTTCCCCCTACGCGCTGGGTACCGGCCCCAGCGGCACTGGCCTGACTCTGGGTGGCAGCGGCACTGGCCTGTCGATGGGCACCACGGCAGGTGGCCTACCCACTTCGGCTGTTGGTGCAGGCGGTGGTTTGTCCGCAGCCATGACCCCTGTGGATTACAGCCTGACTGCTGGTTTGCAGTTCCCGTCTGCGGGTCTGAACCCGACCACGGCCAGCTACGGCTTGCAGGCTCCCGACCCCGGCTTCTTCACATCCTCGGTGGATCGCGCTCTGGCAACCGGCCAAGCCATCGACTACAGCCTCGCGGCGGGTATGCCCCCGTCGCAGGGTCTGAGCGTCGTCGGCGCAGCCCCCGGTGGTGGTACGCAAGTCATCACCGGCCAAGGCGTCTACACCTCGACGACCCCGATCAGCGCCTACAGCGGTGGTTCCTACTCGCCCACTCTGGCGGCTGGCGGTACTACGGCACTGGGCGACCCGACTTCGTTCATCAACCAGCAACCTGCTGCGGTGTCTGCGCCATCTGCTGCTACGCAGACTGCCCAGACCGCAGGTACCACGGCAGCGCAAACTGCCGCCCAGCCCAAGTCATTCGCCGAAGCGCTCAAGAACGTCCCCGGTGCCATCGCTGACAAGTTCAGTGATCCCAAGGCACTGGCCGACCTGATCCTGCGTGCCGGTGGTCAGTTGGCTGGTTCCGTGCTGGCTGGTGAAGGTCTGACGGCTGAGGAGCAGATGCTGCTGCAAGCCCAGACTGAAGAACTGCGCCAACTCCAGCAGGCCAACCAAGCTCTGTTCAACCAGCGTCTGGAGCAGGCGCAAGCCCTGATCGGTGAGTCCAAGTACTTCGACCCCGAGTACTTCGGTCTGCAACGCGCCCGCCGCGCCCAGCTTGCTGGTGCCAAGGCGAAGAAGGCTGGTCTGCGTGGTCTGTCGGGTGAGCGCCGCGAGGCCGAATCCCGCCGCTACGATCTGGCGACTGCCCGCGACACGGGTACCGCCTACGATGTGGGCTACGGCACGGGTGTTCAGGGTCGTCTGGGTACCATGCAGGCTGGTATTGCAGCCATGCCGGGTTACATGACCCCCAGCACCCAAGCCTACGGCGCACTGGCAGCCCTGTACGCTAAGGGCGAGGAGCGCCGCGCCCAGCAGGCAACGGACATCGGACGATTCTTTGGCGATCTGACTGGCACCCAGCAATCGCAAAGTCGCGGCTAAGGAGGCCACATGAACCTCGGTCAACTATTCAGCGGTGCTGGCCGTGTGGCGACAGGTATGCAGGAGGCTGAGGCCACTGCACGCCTTGCCCGCCAGAACCAGCTTATTATCGAGGAGCAGAATCGGTTGGCCGATTTGAAGGCCCGCATGGCACAGGCGCAACTGCCGTCGTTCCAGCAGGTCCAACTCCCGCAGTTCACCCAGCCGGTCATGCCGGGGCAGCAGATGCCAATGGAGGCAGTCGCTCCTGCGGCTCCTGC
>CAKZRW010000057.1 GCA_937148845.1 uncultured Actinomycetes bacterium
AAAGCGAGGGTCTCCTCGAGAGGGCTGTGCTGATCGGCGAACGTGTCCGCCAGCGTTTGGAAGCCCTCCAGCAGGAATACCCGGTGATTGGCGACGTACGTGGCCTGGGAGCCATGATGGGCATGGAGCTGGTCAAAGACCCGCTAAGCAAGGAACCGGCGGCTGACCTAGCCAAGACCTTCCGCGCCCGGTTGTTCGAGAATGGGGTGGTCAACATCGGTGCCGGTACATATCACAACGTGGTGCGCGTCCTGCCACCGCTCACCATCGAGGACGACACCCTGGAGCAAGGGCTTGCCATCGTCGCCAAGACTGCGGCCGAAGTCTTCGGGACCAAGAGAAACTGACAGCCGAGGAGGTGACCACAGTGGAGGCAAGAAGACTGCTCGTCGTCGACCTGACGCAAGGAACCTGGACGGTCGCTCCTTTCGATGCCAGCGGCACCCTGGGTCTGGGCGGCAAGGCACTGGGGATACGGATACTGGAGAAGCTTCTCTCCCCTTCGGCCTTCCCTCTGGGCCGCGATAATGTCTTGGTCATAGCCCCCAGCCGTATCTCTGCCTATGCAGTCCCTGGCTCCAACCGCTTTGGCGCCTTCACGCGCAGTCCCCTCACCGGTATCTGGCTCGAATGCTACTGTGGCGGTTCTTTTGCCCGACTCCTCGAGGAGACAGGCTGGGATGCGCTCGTCATTACCGGCGCTGCTTCCCAGCCGGTCCATCTGCACATAACCAGCCAAGGAGCAGAGATCCGCCCGGCAGAAGGGCTGTGGGGACGAGACACCTTCACCGTCGAACAGGAGCTGCTAGCTGCTTTGGAGCGACGCTCGGCGGTGCTTTGCATCGGAGTCGCCGGTGAGAACCAGGTCAAGATCGCCTCTGTGATGCATGAACAGGCTCACGCTCTGGGCAGGGGGGGCATGGGGGCGGTCTGGGGAAGCAAGAAGCTCAAGGCGCTCAGCGTGACCTCGTCCGGGCCGCGTAAGGTCGACCTCCAAGAGCAGTTCGTCACCACACGCAGCGAGCTCACCCAGCTGGCCAAGGAATCAGCGGCCACGCGCAACTACCGGCTGTTCGGCACCCCTGCCATGGTAGCGCTGGCGAACGAGGCAGGAGCCTTCCCCACCGACTTTTTTGCCAAAGGTACAGCTCCCCATCGCGAGACGTTGGAAGTCGAGCGCTGGAGCGAATGGGCCTCCATCCAGTCTGACACCTGCACCCCTTGCCCGGTTCGTTGCCGTAAACGACTGCTTATCACCGACGGGCCCCGAGCAGGCCGGGAAGCACACGCTCCCGAGTACGAGACCATCTATGCCTTCGGGGGCTCTTGCTTGGTCCGACACGCCAGGGACATCGCCGACCTCAACGAACTGTGCAACCGACTGGGACTGGACACCATGAGCGGCGGCAACCTCGCCGCTGCAGCCATTAAGGCCAAAGAGGCGGGGCGGCTGGCCACCGGCCCCAGTGCAGGCGACACCGAGGCCATCGCTCAGCTTCTGAGTGACATCGCCACCCGCTCCACGGAGTTGGGTGATCTGCTCGCCGAGGGTATGGACGTGGCTTTGACCGAGCTCGGCCTGAGCGACCTGAGCGTCACCAGCAAGCACCTGGACCCCGCGGGTTACGAGCCGCGCCGTCTCCGCGGTATGGCACTCAGCTACGCCCTGAGTGTCCGCGGCGCTTGTCACCTGCGCTCCACCTTCTACAAGGCGGAGATGGGGGGAATGCTGGACGGCCTTGATGACGATGCCTATGTGCAGACCTACATCGATTGGGAAGACCGGCTGATCCTCATGGACAGCCTGACCTTCTGCCGCTTCTATCGTGACCTCCTTGACTGGGATCGCTTAGGCTCGGCAGTCGCGCAGCTGTACGGCCAACCAGTGAGCAAGAAGGACCTGGAAGACCTGGCTCGAGACACGGTCACCCGCATCCGGCGACTCAACCTGGCCTGTGGTTGCACCCCAGCGGACGACACCATCGCCGAACGTTTCTTCCGCGAGCCGACCGACCGAGCCCCTGCTGTAGACCGGACGGAGTTAGAACGCCGGGTCCGACTCTACTGGCAGAAGCGTGGTTGGGACGAGAAGGGCTACCCGCGCCCGGCCGAAGACTCCTAGACCAGCCGCGCTACCTGTTCGGCGACAGCCTCGCCCATCTCTCGGGTGCCTGCCGTACCCCCGAGGTCATAGGTCACCCGGCGTCCTTCTCGGATCACGGCGCGCACACCCTCATAGAGCGCCTGAGCTGCTGCCACCTCGCCCAGATGCTTGAGCAGGAGAACGGCCGAGAGTATGAGCGCGGTGGGATTCGCTTTGTCCAAGCCGGCGTACTTGGGCGCCGACCCGTGGACCGGTTCGAACACCGCTGTTTCTTCGCCTATGTTGGCTCCAGGCGCTACACCCAGACCACCCACCAACCCTGCGCACAAGTCGCTCAGGATGTCGCCGTACAGGTTAGGGCAAAGGAGCACGTCGTAGAGCTCGGGCTTCTGCACCAGCTGCATAGACATGTTGTCCACGATCCGGTCCTCGAACTCTATGTCCGGATACTCAGCCGCCACCTGACCGGCGACCTCCAGGAAAAGCCCGTCAGTCAGCTTCATGATGTTGGCCTTGTGGACAGCGGTCACTTTGCGCCGGCCTTCCCGGCGAGCGTACTCAAAGGCAAAGCGAGCGATGCGTTCGCTACCTCGGCGGGTGATGATCTTGATCGACTCGGCCGCGTCCAAGCCTACCCGGTGTTCGACCCCCGCATAGAGGTCCTCCGTGTTCTCGCGCACAACGATCAAATCGACGTTCTCGTAGCGAGACCTCACCCCCGGGATGCTCGCAGCCGGTCGCAAGTTCGCGTAAAGGTCGAGTTCCTTACGCAGACCCACATTGACACTGCGGAACCCTGAACCTACTGGAGTGGTGATGGGGCCTTTGAGAGCCACCTTGGTCTCGCGGATAGAAGCAATGACCGATTGCGGCAGGGGAGTGCCGAAACGGTCCATCACCCCGGCCCCGGCCTCCAGGTCCACCCATTCTATGTCCACCCCGGTAGCGGCCACTGCCACTTTGGTCGCAGCCATGATCTCCGGACCTATCCCGTCCCCAGGAATGCAGGTGACACGATAGCAGGTCATTCGGGACCTCCTTGAGATCTTCCCGAGTGCTTTTGTTTAGCCCCCAGATAAGCGTCGACGGGAGCCGGGGGAATACGAAAGAAGGCAGAAGGTGGCTCAGGTCGCGGGCCGAAAGCGACGTCCTGCGCGCTGTTGGTGAACACCGACACCTGCTCGAAACTGTTCACATCCTGGGTGAGCCACCTAAGAATCTCCGCTTTCACTCGCACCGCGTCGAACCGGGGATCGACCACTACATCGAAAAGCACGCGTTCCAGAGGGCCGAGTCGACAGCTGCGACCGAATCCGACGACCTCGCCTTCGTAGCGACAAACTACCCAGTCGACCGAGGAAGCCAGTGCCCACTCCAGTTTGACCCGGGCCTCTTCGTCTGCCCAGCCGCAGCGGGCAAAGAGCTCAGCAAGCTGGTCCACCTCTAGAGAGCCGTTCTTCTCTACCTCGAACATAGCTCAGCATGCTACCAGACAAAGGCAGGTCCCGGCACTATCCCGGCGCCATCTGGGTACTGCCGGGCCGGCATCATGGCCTGACTCAGCACCGCGTAGTCCGAGTCAGACCCTTGACCGGCTAGAACCCAGCCACCAGGGGGACGATGTTCTCGTCGGGGCGGTAGAGAAGCTGACGAAGATCTTCCCAGAGCTGGGTCATACGCAGACGGTCATCTGGAGTGAGGGGCACGTCACTGCTGGGTTCAATGCCTGGGGTCACCGGCAATACCCGAAAGAGCAGCCGCTTCTCCTCAGTCGTTGAAGCCTGGATGTAGACGGGCAAGTAGTTGACGCCGGTCAGAAAGGTACGCAGCCCTTCCTTCTTCAATTTCAGGTACAGAACGAAGCCATGGCCAGGATTGTCTTTACCGCCGCTCGAGACAAGATCACCCACCGAATAGGCTACGAACTTCTCCGTGATCTTCCAACTCGAGTAGGTGACAATATGGGCAATCGTCTGGACTGCGGGTCTGGTGCCCACTATGGCATCCACCCCAAAACTGAGAATCTGCCTGGTGAGAATGGTCTGCTCATCAGTCGGTCCAGTGCCAAGCGGCTCGCCGTAGTTCAGTATGACGATGACCGCGTCAGCCCCATACAGCCGCGCCATCTTGACGTCTTGGCGGACAGCATCGAGATCGATGAGCCCCACATAGGAAGCCGTCCCCTGGGGTGAGGAAGTCATCTGTACCTCCGCAGGGGGAGTTCCCTGATCCTCGGGTTGCGAAGTGACCTGGGTCTCGGGCAAAGAGGCGCCCTCAGAGGTAGAGTCCGGCTCGGATGGGGTTTCCGGCTGCGAAATCGCCCTATCGACCCGGTCCGTATAGTTCAGAAAGGCTACACGGATGCCATGAACATCGATCACCCGTGGCACTGCCCGTTCCGAGCTGGAACGGTAGGTACCGGTATGGGCAAGCCCCGCACTCTCCAAACGGTCTAGCGTACCGATCACCCCTTCTACCCCAAAGTCAAGAGAGTGGCGGTTGGCCGTAGCCACCATGTCTACTCCGGCTTGACGCAGAGCGAACGCGAGTTCTCTGGGCGCGTTAAGCAGATTCTCGTCATCGTAGCCGTATCCAGGCCCCGCGAGCCTAGGCTCGAGACAGGCCACTGTGTAGTCGGCCCGAGCCAGATAACGCGCCATGGGGGCAAACACAGGGCCAAAGTCATGTGCGCCGGTCTCCTCGTTCCGCACACTGGACAAGACTTGGCGGTCGGCAATCACGTCCCCGGCCACTGCCACAGTGACCTCAAGCGGCGCAGTAGTGGTCGTGGTGGTGGGGGGCGGCTCGGGAGTACGCTGTGTGGTGGTGGTTGTGGTCTGGGCGGAAGCGAGCGTGGTCGGTACCACCACTGTGGCCGGTATGGTCAGGGTGACTCCCGATGACCTAGCCAGACTAGACTGAGGATCTTCGCCGGGCCACAGGATCAGAGGGGCGCACAGCGCTAGGATCGCTACAAGCGTCCCCAGGGCTTTGGCAGCGTTCCGCACGTGGCCGACCTCTCAGTGGAGTCAGTTCCTACAGGCATTGGCAGGTGACGCTCATTGTAGCCGACGTAGTATTATCTGAGCCTGGCCTTGCGCCAAGTATAGTGTTGACGGTTCAAGAAGACTGGTGGGTCCGATGCTTCAATCTTTACTCTATCCAAAGACCGTGGCGGTGATGGGGGCATCGCGTACACCAGGTAAAGTCGGCTACGCGGTAGTGGCCAACCTGGTACAGGGGGGGTTCGAAGGGGACATCGTGCCGGTGAATCCCTCCGGCGGGGAGCTTTTCGGTCGCAAGATATACCCTGACCTCGGGCAATATGGCAAGAGTATTGACCTGGGAGTCATCGCAGTTCCCACAACGGCCGTCAAGAGCGCTGTCCTCAGTTGTCTCCAAGCAGGAGCGCAGGCCATCATCGTCATCACAGCGGGCTTCAAGGAGGTCGGAGAGGAAGGCGCCCGGCTGGAGCGCGAACTGGTGGCTCTCTGCCGCACGTACAGAGCCCGGATGATGGGCCCCAACTGCTTGGGACTCATCAACACGCATCACAAGCTGAACGCCTCTTTCGCCAGCCACATGCCAGCTCCGGGAGCCATCTCGGTCCTTTCCCAATCCGGGGCTCTCTGCACCGCGATCCTTGACTGGGCTGCTTCCCGGAAAATGGGCTTGGCGACCCTGATCAGCATCGGAAACAAGGCTGACCTGGACGAGACCGATTTCCTAGCCGCCTTCGCAGACGACGAAAAGACCAAGGTGATCGTCGGCTACCTGGAGAGCATAAGCTCCGGTGATCAGTTCATCCGAGTGGCTGAATCGGTCGCCAACACCAAACCGGTGGTGGTCCTCAAAGCGGGTACGACCTCGGCCGGGTCCAAAGCCGCTTCTTCCCACACCGGTGCGCTTGCCGGAGCCGACATCGCTTACGGGGCTGCTTTCAAGAGAGCGGGCATCATCAGGGCGGAGAGTTTTGAAGCACTCTTCGACTACGCTACGGCCTTCGCCATGCAGCCTCTCCCGCGTGGCGACAGAGTGGCCATTATCACCAACGCCGGCGGCCCCGGAATCATGACAGCCGATGCCGTGGAGAACGCGGGCTTGAAGGTCGCCAACCTGCATCCCGAGATAGCCGAAGACTTGAGAGAGAAGCTTCCGCCTGCCGCCAGTGTGGGAAACCCTATCGACGTGCTCGGGGATGCCGATCCGGAACGTTACGCGCTGGCCGTGGAAGCGGCCCAGGCCGACCCCTCAGTAGATGCGGTCATCGTCATCTTGACCCCGCAGGCTATGACCAAACCTTTGGAAACGGCCAGGGCCATCGCCGCTAGGGCTAACGGCGAGAAGCCGCTTCTGGCCGCCTTCATGGGAGGAGCCGATGTCATGCCCGGGCGAGAGGAGCTGGTGGCAGCCAACCTACCTGACTATCCCTCGCCCGAACGAGCAGTCGCAGCTCTCAAAGCCATGGTCGACTACGCGGCCTGGAGATCCAGACCACCCCGCGTCGTCACCCGTTTTCCGGTCAACCGGCGCCGAGTGGAGAGGATCATCGCCCGGCAGCTGAGGACGGGCCGCCTGTATATCGGCGAGGCCAAGGCCAAGGATATCCTGCGCGCGTACGACTTCGTGGTACCCGAGGGTCGCTTGGTCACCACTGTAGAGGAAGCAGTGGAGATGGCGCCCCGGCTTGGTTATCCCCTGGCCATGAAGATCGTCTCGCCGGACATCATCCATAAGTCCGACGTAGGCGGAGTCAAACTCAACCTGAGCAGCGCCCAAGAGGTGGCCGATGCCTTTGAGCTCATGATGCTCCGCATCCGCCGTCAGCTTCCCCACGCGGTCTTGGAGGGCGTCTACTTGGAGCGCATGGCCCCCAAAGGCCGCGAGGTCATCCTGGGCATGACGCGCGACCCTCAATTCGGTCCTATGCTCATGTTCGGCCTAGGGGGGATCTTCGTCGAGGTCATGAAGGATGTGACTTTCCACCTGGCCCCGATCACCGCCGAGGAAGCCATGAGTATGCTCATGGGGACCCGCTCTTACAAACTACTCGAAGGAGTCCGCGGACAGGAAGGGGTGAACCTGAGCGCTATCGCTGAGGCGCTTCAACGCATCAGCCAGCTGGCGACCGACTTCCCGCAGATAGCCGAGCTGGATATCAACCCCTTCATCGTCGCGCCTTTGGGTGAAGAGTCGGTGGCCGCCGACGCCCGAATCCAGCTGGCCCCAGGAGGTGCGCTGTGACCCCCTCACGCATGCCCGACTACGATCCCGAGTGGAAAACAAAGTACGCCAGCATGATCGAGACCGCCAAAGAGGCGGTCATGCACATCCGCCCGGGGCAGCGAGTCTTCATCGGGACCGGGGCCGCCCAGCCCCTACATCTAGTCCAAGCGCTGGTCGATCGTCACCGGGAACTTGCCGATACCCAGGTCATCCACGCCATCACTATTGGCTCTGCCCCCTACGCCTTCAAAGAATTGGCTGACCGCTTCCTGGTCAAGACCTTCTTCATTTCGGCCAACGTGCGCGAGACGATCCAGGAGGGGTATGGCGAGTACGTGCCGATGACGTTGTATGACATCCCCCGGCTGTTTGAAAGCGGCAGGATGCCACTAGACGTGGCCCTCATCCAGGTCACGCCTCCCGACCGACAAGGGCGCTGCAGTCTGGGCGTCTCCGTGGACATCGTCAAGTCGGCAGCCGCCAACGCCAGCCTGGTGATAGCCCAGGTCAATCCGCAGATGCCGTGGACGCACGGGGACAGCCTCATAAGCGTCTATGACCTCGATATCCTGGTCCCCGTGGACGAACCATTGCTCGAGACCACCGACCTCGGCTTTTCCGCGACCACGGCCGTTTCCACCTCTATGGAGACCGACGAAGTCACTCGTGCCATCGGAGAACACATCGCCTCCCTAGTCGAAGACGGGTCCACGCTGGAGCTAGGCATCGGCCGTATCCCCCACGCCGTCGTCGAGTTCCTGAAAAACAAGAAGGATCTCGGCGTGCACACCGAGGTGATCACCGATGCCATAATCGACCTGGTCGAAGCAGGGGTCGTCACCGGAGCCCAGAAGTCCACCGACCGGGGCAAGATCGTCACCTCTTTTGCGCTGGGTACACGGCGCCTGTACGAGTACGTGGACGACAATCCGATCTTCTCGTTCAACCCGACGGAGTATGTCAACGATCCCTTTGTCATCAGCCGACAGAACAAGATGGTCGCCATCAATACGGCCCTGGAGATCGATCTTACCGGTCAGGTGTGTTCCGACTCCCTGGGTACCCGTTTCTACTCCGGCATAGGCGGACAGTCGGATTTCAACATGGGGGCAGGCCGAGCTCAGGACGGGCGGGCCATCATCGCCCTGCCTTCCACCGCCGAGAACGGGACCAAATCAAGGATCGTACCCACCTTGCAGCCCGGAGCCGGGGTAGTGACCACGCGGGGGTACGTGCACTACGTCGTGACGGAGTACGGCATCGCCTACCTGCATGGCAAGAGTGTGCAGGAGCGGGCCATGGCTCTGATTACCATCGCCCATCCTAAGTTCCGTGAGGAGCTGCTCTCCAAGGCCATCGAGTACAAGTGGGTCCGGCCCGAGATGGCCGACGTGGAAGGACGGCTGTTCGTGGGACCGAAAGAAGTGCGGACCACCATGCTGCTGGATGACGGCACCTTGATCAGTTTCCGGGCCATCGAACCCACGGACGAAGCGGCGACACGGGACCTCTTCTATTCTCTGTCGCAGGAGACCATCTATTACCGGTACATGTCACACATGAAGCGCATACCGCGCAAGCAGTTGCAGAACTTCGTGTACATAGACCATCGCAACGAGGTCGCCATCGTAGGCACCGTCCCCGAGGCTCACGGCGAGGAGATCATCGCCATCGGACGTTACTATCTGGATCCCAAGACCAACCGGGCAGAGGTGGCCTTCGTCGTGCGCGATGACTGGCAGAACAGAGGCATAGGCACTTTCATCATGAAGCACTTGGCGAACATCGCCAAGAGCAACGGCATTTCCGGCTTCACCGCCGAGGTCATGCGCGAGAACAAACCTATGCAGGCGGTCATCAACCACAGCGGGTTCAAGGTGCGGAGCACCCTGCGCGAGGGCGTCTTCCACTACGAGATCGACTTCTGAGCAGAGGGCCCCTGGCCAGTGGCCGGGGGCCCTCTGCCACCCCGCTGTCGTCTTCAGGTCAGTCCGGCAGCAAGATCACCGGAAAAGGTCGCTGCGGCGGTGCCGTAACACCGGCATCCGCCGGCGCACTGCCTCCAAGTAGTCCCGGTCCAGATCCGCCATTACGGTGCCCACGCCCTCACGGCATTGAGCTATGACCGTACCCCAGGGATCCACTACCAAGCTGTGGCCATAGGTCTGCTTGCCCCGTGCCCATTGACCCCACTGTCCCGCCGCTGCTATGTAGCAGCCGTTCTCGATGGCCCGAGCCCGCAGCAGCGGCTCCCAGTGATACATGCCCGTAGCCACGGTGAAGGCGGCTGGCAGCAGAACCAACTCCGCGCCTCGGTCGACCAAGGCCCGGAACAGCTCCGGGAAACGGAGGTCGTAGCAGATGGCCAGTCCCACACCGAACTCCTCGCAGCGAAAGACCACTGGGCGGTCCCCAGGTCGGATGAATTGCGACTCCCGATACTCCGTTCCATCGGGCAGCACGATATCGAACAAGTGGATCTTACTGTAACGAGCCACTTCCGTCCCCGTGCGGTCGAAGACCACACTGGTGTTGTAGTTGCCATCGTCCCGGCGCTCGATGACACTCCCGCAATGGAGAAAGATGCCCTTCTCTCGGGCTTGGCAAGCCGCCCACTCGGTGCTCGGTCCCGGAATGGGTTCGGCCGCTTGGGCGTTCGCCTCGTCGCTTCCCAGATGGTTGAACATCTCTGGGAGCAAGACCAGGTCGACCCCTTGGGCTGCCAGCGACTCGATCGCCGCTGCTGCGGCAGCCAGGTTCGCCGCCTTGTCTTGCCGAGAACTGAGCTGAGCCAGGCCTACTTTCATCGCTTCATCCTGCCGGAAATACCTCGACCCAGGTCGGCACCGCGGAAGGGGTCCAGCTACACCGGGGCCGTCCTCGTCTTACCAAGACTTGAGCCCAGGAGCACGCAGAGAGCCACACCGGCCAGTGGACTACTCGTTCTCGATGTATTCGAGCGCCATATGGCGCAGCAACTCTGCATTCTGGCTACAGCGGTCGGCGATGGACTCCAGCCGCTCGATGATGGCCTTGAGCTGGTGGAAGGTCTTGTAATCGGTGTCCCACTCGAACATGTCCCGGTAGAGTTCGGCAAAATAGTCATCCGCCCGGCTTTCCAGCTTATCGACCTGGGCAGCCAGCCGAATGGCCTCCCGAAGATCCTTGCCCAAGGCCACGACCACCTCCTGCAGACCCAACACAGCATCCACATCCGCCCGCGCCAGAAATACAAGCAGCTCGTTCATCCGGGGGGGCAAGGTGAACCGCCGCATCACGATGCGGTCAGCGGCGCCCGCGGAAAGGTTGTTGATGCTGTCCATAGAGGTCACCAGGCGGGCAAGGTCAGCCCGGTGGATGGGAAAGACGCCCCCCAGGGCCAGCTGGTCAAGAATGGCTTCCTTGGTGTCGTCGGCCGCACTTTCGAGGGCGTCCAGCTCCTGCGCCATAGCGGCAAGGCCTTCATAGTCATCGCAGGCGAACCTCTCCACCAGGTCCTGCAACTTGCGCACGATGACCACGACCTCGTCGGTGAAACCAACGATCCGGTCGAGGACCTGCTCCTCGCGCTCTCTACCCATGGCGTCGATAGCACCCTCTAGAGTGGTCTCGCCACCCATCGTGCGACGGATCTTCTTGAGCCTCGACTTCGCCATGAGGGCCCCCTACCAAACCAGGTTGAGTAGTAGATACATGATCGCCGCGACCGCGGCACAGAACGGCAGAGTCACCACCCAGGCCAGCATGATAGCACGGAAGACTTTCCAGCTGACCCCGCCCAGATGGCTGGCTATGCCAGTGCCAGTGACCGCCGAAGTAACCACATGGGTCGTGGAGACGGGCAGTCCAAAGAGAGAGGCCAGCTGAATGACAAGGGCCCCACCTCCTTCCGCGCTGAAGCCGTTGATGGGATGGAGTTTGGTGATCCGTTCACCCAGGGTGCGGATGAGCCGGAAAGACTTCACCGACAGGAAGGTACCTACACCCATGGCCGAAGCGGCTGCCAAGATCACCCAGTAGGGGAAGCCGTTCTGGTGGACGTAATCGTCCACGCGCAGGCCGTGCTGGGCGGCAAGAAAGATCATGATGATGCCCATGACTTTGGTCGCGTCGTTGGACCCATGGCTGAAAGACACCCAGCTCGAAGAGATGATCTGCATGTGCCGGTAGAAACGGTCCGCCCGGGCCATGTCCATCCGCATGAGAGAGAAGAACAGGCGGCTGAGCCTCATCATGACGTAACCGGTGACGATGCCGAGAAACGGTGAGAGCAAGAGAGAAGCGAACACCAGGATCACCTTGTGCCAGACGATGCCCCCGGGCCCTAGAGAAGCCAGTCCCGCCCCCAACAGGCCACCCACCAGGGCGTGAGAAGAGCTCACAGGCAGGGCCCAGAGCCAAGTCAGCACCTCCCACACGCAGGCACCCAAGAGAGCCGCCACCACTAAGTGAGCCGTGGCATCCTCCGCGGCAATGATACCCCCGATGGTCTTGGCCACGGCTACGCCCATCACCAGAGGCCCGACGAAATTGAAGCAGGCTGAGAGACCGATAGCTATGCGAGGTTTGAGGGCTCCGGTGTAGATGACGGTGGACACAGCGTTGCAGCCGTCGTGGAACCCGTTCATGAGGTCGAAGATGAGAGCCACCGTCACTACCGTTACCAGTTCTACAGTACCGGCACTCAAGACTTCAGGCTCTCCTCTTCGTACGAGAGGCCGACGAGAGCTGTTCTCCGTCGGCCTAGGATCAGTCGCAATAAACAACTATGACAGGGGCATGATATACGCCCGCCGGCTTCATCACAAGCCTTGAGGAGAAAGGCGCGGGGGCGGGCCGAACGGCAGAGCGCGGCCCGCCCCCGCACAAGTCACCGACCTTACTTTTCCGGCTGGGTCAGAGCCTTGAGATCGCTGAGCACCTTAGTGAAGGCGGGCACCTTGCTCATCAAGACACCGGCCGCGTCCATCAGTGTGGCCGTATCAGGCAGGGCAGTCACTGCTGCGTCCAGATCGTTCCAAGCCTGCTCCGCGGCCTTGACGTCGGCCCCTTTCACCTTCTTAGCGGCGTCGATGACCGCCTGCCACTTTTCCTTCATGGCATCGCGAGCGGCCTTGATGCCGGCTACGTCCAGGCTGCCGCTCGTGCCCTTGGCCGTCAGGTCAGCGATGGCGGCCTCGATCGGAGCGATGGCAGCAGCCAGGTCGGCCTTGGCTTGCTCGTCAGAACCGCCGCAGCCCACCACTGCAGTCGCACCCAACGCGAGC
The DNA here is from genome assembly GCA_937148845.1 of uncultured Actinomycetes bacterium. Lineage (GTDB taxonomy): Bacteria > Actinomycetota > Thermoleophilia > RBG-16-64-13 > RBG-16-64-13 > CAKZRW01. The sequence goes on from CAKZRW010000057.1 coordinate 12,598, forward strand.
AGAACGGCCAAGCCAAGAAGCAACAGTCTCTTCCCTTTCACTGATCCTCCTTATCCCATGACTTCTGTAGCGGCCAATAACGGCCCGCGCCTGTCCACATGCAATGGTACCCCTTCGGCGCCACACTGGCATAGCCGGCGGGGCGCCTCTTCGAGGCGCCCCGCTCCCTGATGACGTAACTCCCAAAATCCGCCGGCGCGGCAGGCCCGGCGGCCAGTCGCCGGACCGCTCTACCGGGCAGCCAGAGACTTCAACTCTTCGATCCGCTCGCCACGCTTACGCGCGACCAAGGTGAAAGCCCGCGGTACGTCGGCCATCAGGCCTTTGGCCTGCTCCGCGGCTACCTGGTAAAACCGCAACATGGTCTCTTCCACAGCGATCGCCTTGGCCAGAGCGGCCGCCCGGTCGAGCTCCGCTCCCACCGTCACGTCGATCGCGTAGTCCGCGGGTTCGATGTTGAAGGCATAGCAGCCCTCGATGGCGTCTGTGATCACTCCGTAGTACGCCTGTTCGATGTTAGCTATGTTCTTCTTGTTACCAGAGGCGTAAGCCCGGAAGGTCTCCGCCTCGGCGGGCAGAAGCTGCGCCAGCCTTTCGTACATGCCAGCAGCTGCTTGCTCTAATTCTCGGGCGAAGGAAATACCTTCCGAGCAAGTATTGAGTGCCATCTTCTCGTCAACTCCCTAGAACCAGCGCTGGATGACGACCTTGCTCTCGGTAAAGAACCGGATCGCCTCCTTGCCCTGAGTGTGAAGTATCCCGAAGAACGAGTCCTTCATGCCGCCGAAGGGGAAGAAAGCCACCGGAGCTGTGATCCCGATATTGATGCCGACGTTGCCGCTTTCCACATTATATTGATAGTAGCGGGCCGCCGCACCGCTCTGGGTGAAGATGGAGTGGCCGTTCCCGAACGCATTAGCGTTGGTGATGCGGATGGCTTCGTCCAGATCCTTCACTCTCATGATGCTCATGACTGGGCCGAAGATCTCCTCCGAGCCAAGTCGCGAATCGGGCCGTACGTTCTCAAAGATAGTGGGGCCGATGAAGCAGTCATCGGGGTAATCACCCTGGATGGTGAACTTGCGCCCATCCAGCAGCAGATTGGCCCCTTCTTCTAGTCCGATCTCGATGTACTTCACCACGTTCTGCTTCTTGGCCGGGTCACGCAGCGGGCCCATCTGCACGGACTCGTCGAGACCGTACCCGATCTTGATCTTGGAGGCTGCTTCCACGACCTTCTTGACGAACTCATTGTAGAAGTCGTCGTCCTCCCCCACGATGACCGCATTGGCAGCAGCTAGACAGCGTTGCCCGGTGTTGCCGAAGAAGGAGGTCATCATCGAGGCGATAGTGTTGTCCACCGCGCAGTCGGGCATGATGGTCATGAAGTTCTTGGCCCCGCACTGGGCGATGACCCGCTTGCCGGTCTCGCCACACTTACGGTAGATCACGTCCCTCCCCACCGGGGTGGAACCCACAAACGTGACCCCTTTGATGTCGGGGTGCTCCAGCATGGCGTTGACCACCGTCCGCCCGCCATGCACTACATTCCATACCCCTGGCGGGAAGCCAGCCTCCTCCGCCAGCTCAGCCAGAAACGACTGGCTGTTGGGCACTTCGCTCGAGGGTTTGATGATGATGGTGTTGCCGGTAGCCACGGCGTACGGAGCTGACCACAGGGGGATCATCCACGGGAAGTTGAACGGCCCGATTATGCCGAATACGCCCAGGGGAGTAGGCATGCACCACTCGTCGATGCCATGAGCGATGTCCTCGGAGATGTAGCCTTGCATGAGCGTGGGGATCCCGCAGGCGACTTCCACGTTCTCGATCCCCCGCCGGGTCTCCCCGCGCGACTCATCTATGGTCTTGCCATGCTCCTGGGTCTGGATGCGGCTTGCCTTTTCGAAATTCTCCTCCAGAAGCTGCTTGAACCGGAAGAGAATGCGCGAGCGGGCCAGGGGCGTGGTGCGCCGCCAGTCCGGGAAGGCAGCCTTAGCCGCCTCCACAGCCGCGTCGAACTCTTCTTTGGTGGAAATGGGCACTTTGGCGATGGTCTTCATCGTCGCCGGATTGACTACGTCGACGATCTCGCCCTTGGATTCCACCCACTCCCCACCGATGTAGTTCTTGAGGACCTTGACTTCCTTGATCGGTTCTTCCAGCAATGCCATGTAGTTTCTCCCTTCCTTCCTTTTCGGCTCAGCCACTACGCCAGTAGCTTGTCGACCTCAGCCAATCCTTCTTCCACGATATCCAGCCCATAGTCCAACTCGTCGCGAGTGATGATGAGCGGGGGCGCCACGAAACAGACATTGAAACGCAAGTAAGTGTGGACATACCGACTTCTTAGGTAGGCAGCGAACGCCGCCATCTCGGGCGAGGTGCCAGCATAGGGGGCAAGGGGCTCCTTGCTCGCCTTGTCACGCACGAACTCGATCATGCTGAAAAGACCCTTGTAGCGCACGTCGCCCACACACGCATACCGCTCCTTCATGCTCTCCAGCCGGCGCCCCAGATGGGCGCCCTGTTCCTCCACGTTGGCGAACACCTCGGCTTCCTCGTAGAATTCCAGGGTGGCAAGCGCCGCCGCGCAGGACACCGGGTGGCCGGAGAAGGTCAGGCCAGTCCACAGCATGTTGGTCTCGAGATAGTCTGCAATCTCCTGGGACACGATCACAGCCCCCAAAGGCATGTAGCCAGAGGTAAGCCCTTTGGCGCAAGTGACTATGTCCGGCTTGATGCCGTAGTGCTGGGTGGCCAGCCACTTGCCGGTGCGTCCGAAGCCGGCCATCACCTCGTCGTCGATGAGAAGAATCCCGTACTTGTCGAGCAGCGCCCGCAGCCGCGGGAAGTAGTCGTCAGGGGGGACCAGGACACCGTTGGTGCCGGTGATGCCTTCTGCAAGCATGGCGGCGATACGGTGGGGCCCCTCCAGCTGGATCACCTCTTCGATGTGGCTGACGCACTCCCGAGCACAGGAGTCCACTGTCTTGCCAAAAGGACAGCGATAGCAGTAAGGGTCGAACACCCGGACCATCCCGGGTACCCCAGGCTCTACCGGCCAACGCCGATAATCTCCTCCCGCGCTCATGGAACCCATAGTGTCGCCGTGATAGGAGCGATAGCGGGTGATTATCTTGGGGCGACCGGTATAGGTGCGAGCGATCTTCATGGCGCTCTCATTGGCCTCCGTGCCCCCCAGCGTGTAAAAGGCCTTAGCTAAACCAGTGACCTCGGCCAGCTTCTTCCCCAGGCGCCCCCGGGGCTCGGTGGCAAAGCCCGGCCCGGCGAAGCACAGGGCATCCGCCTGCCGCTTGATGGCCTCGATGACCTTGCGGTTTCCGTGGCCGATGTTGAGGTTGATCAGCTGGGAGCAAAGGTCAAGCCACTTGTTACCCTCACCGTCCCAGAACCACACGCCCTCGCCTCTGACCAGGTGGATGGGACTGTAGCTCCCCTGCACAGCCCAGGGGAACAGGGTGTAGTCACGATTCTCCTTTATGATCTCTGCAGACGAGCGGTCCATCAGCCCTCCTACCAGCGATGCTTCATGGTACAGGCCGCGGACCGCCTCTATCAACGGACAAAGTGTCAAAATCGCCCCGTTTGAGCAGCTGGAGAGCTATCACTAGGCCCGTCTTTCGCCGCGGGACGTCGAGATCACCCAAGAGGCCAGTGAGTTGCTCCAGACGGTAGTAAAGACTTTGCCTTCTTACTCCCAGCTTGCGGGCTGCAGCGGTGACGTTGAACTGGCTGTCCATGAGCGCTTCCAGCGTGGCAAGCAGGATACCCCGAGGCCGGCCGGGTAGGGCTAGTACGGGGCCAAGGATCTCTTCGACAAAGCTGCTAGCCCTGCCGGTCTCGATGAGAGCATCGAGCAGCCCGTCGAGCCAGTGGCCGCTCTCGTGCTTTCGGGTGGGCCTGAGAATGGCCTCATGAGCCGCTTTGGTGAGCGCAGCGAATCTCACCTCGTCGCGGAACACCACTATGGGGAACTCCATCAGCCGAGCCGCCTCCAGCATCTCCTCTGGAACCTCGCGAAACCATTGCACCAGTTCGAGTACCAGAGCCTGGGCCCCTGCTTCCACCAGGGCGCGTAAGTAGGCCACCCTCTCCTGCGGTCCTACCCGCGCCAGTTCCAGCCCTGTGCTTACCAGGACCTCTCCGCCCGAGAGAAAGCGCCAAGCGTCGATTAGCTCCGAGACATGCACCCAGGTGACCGGCTCGTCCAGCCTAGACTGCCCGGTCAACACTTCGGCCCCCCCATAGGCAGGAAGCGACAAGATCTCTCTCAGCGTGGGAAGACCCAGAGCGACACCTCCTAGCCTTCGCCCCTCAGGATTCCGAACCGAGCCGAACTCCCTCTCGTGACCCGCTTAGGGGCCCTGTCTGAGGACCGGTCTACCTAGCCATCGGCTACGACGAGCCCGGCTCAGGAGGCGAGCCGAACCCGCCTTCGGTAAGCTTGCCCAGCTCCTCTCCTGACTGCCGGGGCGATTCCTCCACGAAGCAGACCGTCTCCAGACACAGCCGGCGCCGCACCGGGAAGAGATCGACCGCCCTCCTGCGCACCAGCGTACCCCACAGACCGCGTTGGGCAAATACCACCACGCCGGCCGCTATGGCGCCGAGAAGCACCAGATACCAAGTACCGTAGTCGGCCAGGAACTGCTGGAGGGCGAAGAAGATGATGGCCCCGATGATGGGGCCCTCTATGGTGCCCAGTCCGCCTATCACCACGGCGAAGATCATCAAGGCGCTCCAGTTCAGGCTGAAAGCAGCCTCCGGCTGAGCGCGCAGGAGATTGAGATAGATCACCGCCCCGGTGACACCAGTGCCGAAGGCGGCAATGATGTAGACCCACAGCTTCGACCTGAACACGTTCACGCCCAGGCCCCGGGCGCCGGTCTCGTCATCACGTATGGCGGTCAAAGCCAGGCCGCGGCGGGAACGCAGTAGAAAGTAGACCAGCACAACCGAGCCCACCGCTACCCCCAGCGCCAGCCAGAAGATCACCGCCTCCCGTGTCCCCCGGTCAATCCGCGCCACACTGTTGAAACTGACCCCAGAGCCACCTCCTAGCCAGCTGATCTTCGTCACCAGTAGACGGTACACCTCAGCAATGACCCAGGTACCCACAGCAAAGTACCCGCCACGCAAGCGGAAAGCCAATCCTGCCGTCGGTACCGCAAAGGCAGCTGCCACCACGCCGGCGATGATGACGCACACGAACGGGTTGATGCCCACCTTCTCAGCGAACACCCACAGGGTGTAAGCCCCGATGCCCACGTAGGCCTGTTGGCCGACGGATACCAGGCCTGCGTACCCTGCCAGCAGGTTCCACATCTGGGCCAGGGCCAGCAGGGTGAGGAACGTCACCGATTGCTTCATCACTGCCGACGAACCCCAAGCCGGGATGGTAGCGGCAGCAATGATGATCACTGCAGCCACAGGTAGAGCCACCCGGCTGGCTCGCGTGTACCGCTCCACCTTGACGGTTTGAGTCTGTCCTTGCCCTAGCATCACTGCGCCTGCCTCGCGAAGAGTCCTTGCGGCCTGAAGGCGAGTATCGCCAGGAACACCAGGTGACCGACCAGAATCCCCCAGCCTTGCTGGATATGATCGCCCAGGACCTGGGCCACGCCCAGGACGATACCTCCCACCAGGGTCCCCCACAGCGAGCCTAGGCCACCGATGATCACAGCTTCGTAGGCAAAGATGAGGCGAAGCGGACCAGCGCTGGGGCTGAAAGTCGTGCGAATACCTATGAACACTCCTCCTATAGCCACCATGGCCAGGGCCAGGGCCATAGCCATCCCGTAAAGATGCCGGTTATCTATGCCCATCAGCTGAGCAGCCCGCTGATTGTCAGCGGTAGCCCTGAAGGCCCGGCCCAGCCGGGTCCGGCTGAGAAAGATCTGAAGACCTAGGAGCACCGCCACGGCCACCAAGAGGGTTATCAGCGGGAACCAGCCTATGACCACCTGGTTACTGATGCGGATGAAGGCGTTCTCGATCCTCCCCGCATCGAGTCCCTTGCTGTTGGCCGTAAAGCCCTCCAGCAGTAGGTTCTGCACGATGATAGCTACGCCGAAAGTGGCAAGGATAGCCTGCATGGGCCCGGCATCCATGGCGAAGTTGAACAGGCCGCGTTGTATCGCGTAGCCGAAGATGCCCATCACTATCATCGCGAAGACAAGGCTATAGAGCGGGTTGACGTTCAGGGAGCCCACGATGACAAGGGCAAGGTAGGCCGCCATGACGCTGAAGTCACCGTGGGCAAGGTTCACCAACCTCATGACGCCGAACACAAGGGCTAGTCCCGCTGCGAACAGAGCATACAGACCGCCAAGCAAGACGCCCTGGATGATGTCGTTGACCCAGACCAATACTCACACTCCGAAGTAAGCGGCAACAATCTGCTCTTGACTGATCTCGCTGGGCCTCCCTTCGAGGACCAGCCTTCCCTCTAGCAAACAGCTCACGCGATCGGCGATCTTCAAAGCCTGACCTACGTCCTGCTCCACCAGCAACACCGTCGTGCCCGCTTCTATGATCGCCGGCATGGCCTCATAGATCTTCTCCACTACCACTGGGGCTAGGCCCAGCGAAACCTCATCCAAAAGCAATAGCCGCGGGTTCGCCATCAGACCTCGCCCGATAGCGAGAGCCTGTTGCTCACCCCCGGAAAGGCCGAGCGCCTGGCGATTGCGGAGCCGGGCAAGGAGCGGGAAGAGTTCGTAGACTTTGTCGATCGTCCAAATGCCTTTACGGCGGGTATGGCCACCCACCAAGAGATTCTCATGCACTGTAAGACTGGGGAAAACCCAGCGCCCTTCCGGTACATAGGAGATCCCCAGGCCTACCCGCTTGTGAGCCGGGACTTGCCCGATAGGCTGCCCTTCGAACCTCACCCTGTCGGGGTCGGTCCGAATAAGCCCACAGATGGTGCGTAGCAGAGTGGACTTGCCTGCTCCGTTGGCCCCGATAACAGCGTGGGTCTCGCCTTGTTCGACGCGCAGATCGATGTCGAACAGAGCCTGGAAGTGTCCGTAACCGCACGAGAGATGATCGATTTCGAGCAGGCTCATATCATCAAGCTCCCCATATAGACGTCCCGGACCTCGGGGCTGTTGATGACCGTCCGCGGATCACCCTCGGCGATCAGCCGACCGAAATCGATGGCGATGAGACGGTCTACCACAGCAAGCAAGGCGTGCACGATATGCTCGATCCAGATGATGCTGATGCCCTCAGTGCGGAGCTGCTTGATCGTCTCGATGAGGACCTGGACCTCGTGTTCGGTGAGACCGCCGGCGATCTCGTCCAGAAGCAGGACTTTGGGCTCCACGGCCAGAGCCCGCGCCAATTCGAGCTGCTTGCGGTCCAACAGGCTGAGCGACTCGGCCAGATGATTGGCCTTGGACAGCAGACCTGTGCGGTGGAGCGCCCTCGCACAAAGATCGTAGGAAGCCTTTTCGGAGCGCTTGCGGCCATACGTGGCTCCCACGAGCACGTTCTCGAACACCGTCATACCTTCGAACGGTCGGGGAATCTGGTAGGTGCGCCCCAGACCTAGATGACAACGCTCATCAGGAGACAGCCGGGAGATGTCCCTGCCCTGGAAGATGACCGTCCCGCCCTCGGGATGGACGATGCCAGTCAACAGATTGAGCGTGGTGGTCTTACCTGCCCCGTTAGGCCCGACGACCCCGAGCGCCTCCCCCGCTTGGAGGGAGACGCTCAGGTCGTCAACCACCTTCACCCCGCCGTAAGACTTGGTAAGGTGTTCCGCCTGAAGGATCGCGGTCACGATACTCTTGACCTCGACTTCACTGGGTGATTCTCCTGCCTTCCTTTACAGAGTGGTCAGGTCGACGATCTCGCCGGTCTGCGGGATGTCCGGATAGTGAGAGTTATCCACGACCTTTCTCACCCAGTTGCCCACCTTGCCGATCCACTGGCCACCGACCAGCGGAGTAATGGCGCAGTTGGGCAGAGCGTTGGCGAACTTGACCGGACCCACCAGGGTCTGGAGATCGGTGGCCCGGATGGCTTCGACGTAAGAAGCTGGGTCATCCAGATTGGTCGTGCGCTTCACGACATCGACCACGACGTCGAAACCTCCGCCGCCGGTAAGACCAAGGGCGGGGCTGAAAGGCGTGCCCTTCTCGGTGTTCCAGGCTTCTACGATCTCCTGGCAGGTAAGGCCGGTCAGCGAGGACTTGAAGGGATGGGTGTTCTCCCACCACACCTCATTGCACAGACCGTTGCCGATATCACCCACGGCGTCCATATCCGGACGGGTGAGGATAGCGCGGCCGATGGCCGTGACCTTCGGCACGAATCCGTTCTGCTTGGCTTGCTTCCAGAAGTTGGCGAAGTCCGGCGGGTTCATCAGGGCGGTCAGGCATTCACAGCCTTCGGCCTTGAACTTGTTGATGACGCTGGAATAGTCTTCGGTACCGTTGGTGACCAGACCAGGATTGATGTAGGTGTAGCCGGCTTCTCTTAGAGCAGCCGGGAAGCCCGTCTTCTCGTCGGCGGTGGCTATACCGTCCGGGTCGTTGGCCCAGAGACAAGCCACTTTCTTGTTGGTCGGCAGCTTGTTGAACAGGCCGATATAGACCGCATTGAGATCGGCGATAGACCAGAAGACATTGAAGGCCCACTTGAAGCCGACTGCCGGGTCACCGCCCATGCCGAAGAACCAAGGCTCCATCGGGCAACCGTAGGTGATGCAAGGAACCCCGTTGGCCTCGCACTGCTGACCGACGGGGATGTTGACCACGGGCGTCATACCGGCAAACACGATGTCCGGCTTGTCACTGGTGATGAGCTGGCCAGCCACCTCGGCAGCCCGGTTACTGTCGGACTGGCTGTCTTTGACGATCCAGGTGATGGGGTGCTTCTTGCCATCGGCACAGACCAGACCGTCACCGATGGTGTCCTTGGCCAGCTTGAGTAGAAAGTCATCGGGTTCGCTCAGACCGGCGAACACCCCGGTGGTCATGGTGACCCAACCGATCTTGATCTCCCGGCCCATCTCCACCCCCGCGGAGACGGTGGTGGTGCTACCTGCCGCCGTGCTAGTGGTGGTTCCGGCGGCACTGGTAGTAGTGGTCGCGGGTTCCTCTTCACCGCAGGCTGCCACCAGGCCACCCAGGCCAGCACCAAGGCCTACGGCAGCGCCGGTGACACCGGCTAGTTTGAGGAACTCCCGTCTGGATAGTGGATCAGTAGGCATGTACCCCTCCTTCGCGATGCTTTGTTGCCTCTGTTTTCGTTCTCTTGCTCTGCGCCCCGGATTCTTTACTTGCGAGCTTTACCCCCTTCCCCGTACTGGCACCCGAGCGCGTCCTATTCCCGATGCAGCGTTCTGCATTGCGACAGCGACTACGCCTGTTGTGCCGCCTTCTGCATCTCCCGGAAGGCCCCGATGAAACGCATGGCGTAGTTGTCCCGGCCCAAGATCAGGTCTGCCGACAGGATGGCAAGCCGCACCTGCGCCACATCCACGGTGGGACAAGTCACACCGGCTTCGATGGCCATGGCCAGGTAGGCACCGTTGAGGATGGGCCGGTTGGGAAGCCCGTGGGAGATGTTGCTGCAACCCTGGGTTTGGTTTACACCGAGCTCGTCCCGCACCCTCCGGGTGGCTTCCAGAGTGGCCAGGCCCGCTTTTACATTGGCTCCCAGCGATAGGGTGAGGCAATCGATGATGACGTCTTCCCGGGGGATGCCGTAGGCTTCCGCGCGCTCCACGATCTTGTGAGCGATCTCTACCCGGGCTGCAGCTTCCGCCGGGATGCCCTTCTCGTCCAGGGTGAGACCGATGACCGGGACCCCGTATTCCTTGACCAAAGGCAGCACCTCTTCCAAGGAGGCCTCTTCTCCGGTCACCGAGTTCACGATGGGCCGGCCCGGACACACGGCCAAAGCCGCCGCCAGAGCCTTGGTCTTCTTGCTGTCGATGCAGAGGGGGACATCCACCACGGCCGCGACAGCCTCGACCGCCCGAGGCAGCATATCAATCTCGTCCACACCGGTGGCCCCGACGTTGACGTCCAAGATGTCGGCTCCGGCTGCTACCTGGGCCAAGGCCTCTTCCCGAGCCACGCTCAGATCGCCCGCCCGCAAGGCTTCGGCCAGACGCTTCTTGCCGGTCGGGTTGATGCGCTCCCCGATAAGGACGGTCGGACCGCCGCCGCCGATGACGACCTCTTTGGCCGCGCTTCTCACACGGGTCTCCACTTGACTACTTTCCTCCCTCTGCACACTGCGTTGTCACCAGGTGGTCAAAGCCTATGGTCTGCCCCGGCCGCACCACCACAATCTCGCTGTCCCGCTCCCCTCGGAAGAGCTTCTCCAGCAGTTGCACCGAGCCGGTCACTATCCCGAGGTCCAGCCTGAGCTGGTTCGCGAGCTGCTTGCTCTGAGGCAGACACTCCTCCAGGTCGTAGGCTCGGGTATCGATCAGGTTCACCTTCTTGTAGCCGCCGAACATGGCAGCTTGCAGCGCCCGCGCCTTTTCCGGGCCCAGACGCTTCTCCCAGTCTTCGAACGCCTCGAGCAGCGAGCTCTCGTGGCTGAACCACCCGCGGGTGAGGTAGTACGTGCGCGGGTCCCGGGGGATCTCCTCTCGCCTGTGCCCACAGCTGAGCAACATGGAGATGCAGTCGTCGACCCGGGGGAACACCAGAGCCAGATGCCTCGCCCCTAGACCAGTCAGGGCGTTGCCGCAGAAACCAAGAGCGAGGACGACCTCTTCGACCGGGCCTACGGTGACCTCCTCCCGCCGGGCCACAGCCGGCCCCCGGCCCGGCCGCACCGAAGGCAGAGTCACCGGCTTACCCTCCTCGGCTCCCCGGTCAAGCTTGTCGATCAGAGCGCTCAAAGCAGCCTTCAGACGTTCCGGTCGATCGTGCAGGCCGCTTTCGATCCAGACCAAGGGAGGCCGGGCCTCCGGAGCGATACCCTCCAGGGCCAGCCGGACCTCGTCTTCGATCATCTCGCAAGCCAGAATCACTGAACCCGGCATGCTAGTACCTCGCTGCCGCGGGCACCGGCCCACCGGCTGCCCGCGGCCCCTTCCTTCCCGCGTTTGACTCCACAGACTTCGCCTTGCCGCTGTTGGTCTTGCTTTGCAACCCCGACTAGTAGACGCCGTACTCCTTGGCCGTCTTGATCATGACTTCCAAGTTCTCATCCTTGCCCTCGTCCGCCACAGCGCCGACATCCAGGATGAAGCCGCCGTCCTTACCGGCGATGTCGATGAGCTCGCGGGTCTGCTTCTCCACCTGCTCCTTGGTACCCGCATGCAGCAACGACAAGGGCATGTTGCCCTGGATGCAGGCCACCTGGCCGATGGTCTCCTTAGCCCGCGCCATGTCGGTCTGATCAAACAACCACACCGTTGATGCTGGCGGCAGGTCCATGATGACCTCCAACCGCGTGTTGTAACGGCCTTCAGCGAACAAGAACGGGATCATGCCCTCGTTGATGAGGCCGATCAGCACTTTGCGCAAGGTAGGCCAGTAGAAGGTGCGAAACTGCTCGTCGCCCATGAAACCATCCGCACCCTTGTGCAGTGGAATGAAGCAGATGGGCACAGTGGGAGCCGCCGCCCGCTTGAGCGGCCAGTCGACCGCCACCTGCACCAGAGCCTCGCACGCCGCCAACACCTTGTCCGGGTAGCGGAACATGTCGACGATCACGCCCTTGGTGCCCCGCAGGGTGTCGCCGAGGATGTCGAAGGGGGCCTTGGTGGCCGAACCTGCGTAGGGCGGAAAACCTAGGGCCATCACTTCCTGCATCACCGGCAGTACCTGCTTGAACCAGTCATTGGCGACCCTGGCCGCCTGGGTCAGTCTCTCCAGACCCGCAACCATGTCGTCGCTCGCCCAGCCCAGGACTTGGCCGAACACAAAGGGCAGCTCGATGTAGTCCCAGAACGACGAGACCCCCGCGAAGCCCTTGAAGGCCCCCACGGAGCGGGGCAGATAGGCCCGCAGCAGGAAATCCGACGGATCCGAGATCAGATGGTCGTAGTCGGCCGGGGTCATCCACTCTTTTTCGTTGTACTGGTAGCTGGCAGCCTCAGACACCCCGTGACCCGGCCAGGCATAGAGCTTGTACTCAAGAGCAGCGAACATCGCCGCCGGCACCGTGTTGTGAAGGGGGTCGACCGAAGCGTCCGGCTGGAAACGGAGGTTGAAGTTCTTCCAGGCCGCGAGCGCCCGCGGGGTGTCGGTCATGGCCTCATAAGGGGTCAGACCCCCGCTCTTGGCCGGCCAGAAGCCCATGTTGAGGCGAATGGGCACCCGGTCCGGCTTGCGCAGATCCAAGGCCGCCACGATACGGTCCACCCGCGCCTTGTAGGCCGCTTCCGCCTCTGGACTGGCCCACTCGATGTCGGGATTGCGCCACTTGTCGATACGCCAAGCCCGCCGCTCGGCCGGCGTCATATCTGCCCAAGCTTTGGCCGCCATCTCACGCCGCCCCTACTGCTTCCTTGGCGAAGGCGACAGCAGCCATGGCGTCGTCCCCGTAGGCGTCGGCCCCGGTGTAGCG
>CAKZRW010000058.1 GCA_937148845.1 uncultured Actinomycetes bacterium
CCACTTCGTCGGCCATGATGAGGACCGGGACCCGGTACTGCTCGGCAAGATTGAAAGCCCAAACGGTGAAGTCGAACATCTCCTGCGGCGACGAGGGCGAAACGGCGATGATCTCGTAATGACCGTGCGCGCCCCAGCGGGCCTGCATCATGTCCATCTGGCCGACCAGAGTGGGTAGGCCGGTGCTGGGCCCGGCCCGCTGTACATTGCAGACCACACACGGGGTCTCAGTGCATAAGGCGAGGCTGATGTTCTCCATCATCAAAGAGAAGCCCGGCCCTGAAGTGCTGGTCATTGCTTTGACCCCCGCCCAGCTTGCCCCCAGCAGGGCAGCCATGGAGGCGATCTCGTCCTCCATCTGGATGTACAGGCCACCCACCGCGGGGAGTCGCTCTGCCATGCGTTCAGCCACTTCCGTGGCCGGAGTGATGGGATACCCGGCAAAGAAGCGACAGCCTGCGGCCAGGGCGCCTTCGGCGCAGGCCTCATCGCCGTTCATGAAATGAGTTCCGGTGAGTACGGCTTCGTTAGCCACACATTCCTCCTACCGATGCCGGGGCTGAGCACGGTTATTCTGCCTGCAGCCCCGAAGACGGGGTGTCATCGACGCCGTGATTTCCGCCCTTGGCTTAGGCCTCAACGGAGAAGATGGCGAAGTCTGGGCAGAGCACTTCGCAGAAATGGCAGTTCACGCAGTTCTGCTCTTCCACCGCCTCGGGGTAATAATACCCTCTGGAGTTGAAGGTCTGCGACATGCGGAGCACATCGCGCGGGCAGTACCTGACGCACAGCTCACAGCCCTTACACCGATCCTTGATGACCTCCACTCGTCCTCTCGCGATCTTTACCGTGTCGAGGTCGAGCGGAACACGCCAAAACTTCATCCAATCCCCTTGCTACAGGCGGCCCCTGGCTGGGCCGGCGGTTCCCTTCACGTCTTCGCTTTGTCAGGTGCGCGGGCGTAAAACTTTAACAGAACCGGGCGGGGCGTGGGGCGTAACATTGCACTGAAAGGGCAGCGCCCTGGTGTGAGCGTGGGGCAGGGGCCTGGCCGGGACCCGCTAGCCAGAGCGAGCAAAGGAGGCGAGAATGCGCGCGTTGAACACTGACCTCTCGATCTTTCGCCGGTTCGAGTTCGAGCATCCGCCGGTCGGGGTCAAATTCACTTTCACTCGGCCGGAGGGCATGCAACGTCTCGACAAGCCTCTTGCTTTCTGCGAGATGGTGAGGGAGGCGCAGAGGCGCGGCACTGCTTTCTACTTCTCCAAGGATGAAGAGGATTGCTTCGGGACGGTGGTGCTGGGTATGAAGGAGGCTCCGGTCTTTGCCGAGGCGGGCCTGATGGGGGAGAAGTTCGAGATCTTCCAGGAGGCGCGGGCCAACCAGCGTATCTATCAGCACGTGCCTATGCTGCGGCCGGGTGTCGTGAACTACGTCGCCTTCTCGGTCCTGGAGGCGCTTACTTTCGAGCCGGACATCCTCATCGTTCTGGCCACCCCTTCTCAAGCCGAGATCGTGCTCCGGGCGATGAGCTATGCCACCGGTGAACTCTGGGAGAGCAAGAAGACTCCGGTCCTGAGCTGCGCTTGGATATTCGCCTACCCGTATCTGACGGGCAAGGTGAATCACCTTGTCACGGGGATGTCTTTCGGTTCCCGGGCGAAGGAAGTGTTCCCGCCCGGTCTAGTGCTCATCGCAATCCCCTGGGACAAGCTTCCCGGCATTGTGGCCAGTCTGGAAGAGATGGTGTGGGACCTTCCTGCCTACTACGAGGGACGTGAGAAGTTTCTCGAGCGGGAAGCCAGAGTGCGCGAAGAGTGCCGCCTGCTGACCCTGGAGCCATGACCGACGGCAGTAGTGACGAGCCGCGGGCGGCCGTGACGGAGCGGCCGCTCCGCGTGATCCGGGAGGTGAGGGTCAAGTCGGTCCTTTCTCCCTCGAAGGTGTATGCCTACACAGTAAATCCGTACGTGGGCTGCGCTCACGGCTGCACCTATTGCTACGCTCGCTTCATGCGGCGGTTCTCGGGGCACGGGGAGCCGTGGGGAGCTTTCGTTGACGTGAAGGTCAACGCCGCCGACCTTCTGGAAAGAGAGGTCAGGAAGAAGTCCCCGGGTACCGTGTGGGTTAGTGGCGTCTGCGACCCCTACCAGCCTGTGGAGGAGAAGTACCGACTGACCCGGGCCTGCGCCAGCGTCCTGGTGGACGCTGGCTGGCCCTTGGTGGTGCAGACGCGGTCCCCTTTGGTGCTGCGGGACCTAGACCTCTTGACGGCGCCGTGGGTGCAGGTGGGGCTTAGTATCACCACCGCCGACGACGCCATACGACAGCTGTTCGAGCCTTACGCGCCGGTCATCGAGGAAAGAGTGAGAACGCTTCAGCGGCTGCACGAGGCGGGGGTGAGGACCTTCGCCATGATCGCTCCCCTCTTACCCGGGGCGGAACGTCTGCCTGAACTGCTGGCAGGGGCAGTCGATGAGGTCCTCGTGGATCGCATGAACTATCACTACGCCGCCTGGGTCTATCGCCGTCACGGACTGCAAGCGTACGCGGAGGACAGCTACTACAAAGACCTCGGCCGCCGGTTAGCGGCGGCGTTTGCGGCTCGGGGTGTTCCTTGCCGACTCTGCTTCTGACGACGCTTCCGGGCTGAGCGACCCGGAGCTGGTCGGCTCCGGCTCTGCCCCTTGCGCAGACTGTGGCAGAAGCGACGGCCTCGGCGGGCGTGGCGGCCTCAGTGGGCGTGGCGGCCTCAGAACAGCCCGTTGTCGTTGGCCGGCGGGTAAAGGTCGACGGGGATCTCCTGCACCACATCCCAATGCTCCACCACCTTGCCTTCCTCGACCCGGAAGATGTCGACGATGGCCCGACCGGGAGTGCCAGGCACCACCACGGAGTGCACGTGGAGGGCTACCAGGTCGCCTTCGGCTATAACCCGCTTTATCTCGTTGCGAGCCTGGGGGAAGTGCCGGCGGCGGAACTCGATGAAGCGCAAGAGACCTTCGGGCCCATCGGGGACACGGGGATTGTGTTGGAGGTAGACGTCGCCGAGGTATCGCTTGACCTTCTCCACGTCCTTCTCGTTGAGAGCAGCCTCGTAGAAGGCAAGGACGACATCGCGGGGGGCAGGGTGTACCGGGTCGGCTACGTTGTGGGTCATGGCAGGATCCTTTCGGGGTCGGGTATCTCGGCGAGGAGTCGCCATGCTTGGGCGACCATCGCCTTTGCACAGGGGTAGCGGAGCTGATCTGGGTCCAGGTCTTTGAGGCGCACGCGATCAAGGCCGTCGGCGTCCTTCAGCACCCAGAGGACTCGCAACATGGTGCCGACTTCCGGTTTTGAGCCTTCCCGGGCCAAGGTCACCGCGCGTGCCACCGCCCTCGCATCAGGGAGGGAATGCCACTCGACCGCGAAGAGAGCGCGTCTGAGGATCAAGGGCTCTACTTGCTCGTCTAGCCCGAGCTGTCTCGCTCTAGCCACGCTTTGGCGGCCATGCTCCGGCTCGCGGCCGTCATGGGTCCGCCCTATGTCATGCCAGGCACACGCGAGGACCAAGGAATGGAACCAGTCGGGGTCCAGGTCGCGAGCGCGGGCGATCCGGGTGGCGTGGATGAGGACCCGACGGGTGTGGGCGAGTCCGTGGATGCCATCCGGCCGCTCGAACCAGGCTGGATCGAGGGGATAAGCCAGCGGATCGAAACTGCTGGGTGGGGCAAGGCTCATGGCGCTGCTTCGCCCGGCTCTCCGATGAGAGCGATGGGCGTACCGACGGGGACTTCGACCTCCGGCTCCAGCAGAAGGCGCAGCACGACGCCCGGCACCTCGGCTTCGAGCTCGTACGTGATCTTCTCGGTCACAATCTCGGCGATGACCTGTCCGGCTTGCACCTGGTCTCCCTCGGTCACCAGCCAGGCGCCTACGGCGCCCGTCTCCATGGTCAGTCCCAACTTGGGCATCACAACGCTATGAGCCATGTTCCCTCCACCATGACGATCGGACCTGTTTCCCTTTGGACCTGCTCCTCTTCGGTCCGCTCTGCGCCGCTACAACAGGCTCTTGGCAGCTTCGGCAATCTTGGGCGCACTGACGATGAATTCCGCTTCAAGGACCGGCGAGAAAGGAACCGGGGTGTCGGGTCCGCATACTCTCTTCACCGGAGCCTTGAGTGTGGCGAAACCCTCCTCTGCAATTACCGCGGCGATCTCGCCTCCGAAGCCTCCGGTGCGGCAAGCCTCGTGCACGATCACTGCTCGCCCTGTCTTCGCCACCGAAGAAAGGATGGCTTCCTTGTCGAGAGGCACCAAAGTGCGTAGGTCGAGGACTTCCGCGCCTATCCCGTCCTTCTCCAGGAGAGCGCCAGCAGCGAGACACTGCCGCACCATGGCCGAGTAACAGATGAGGGTCACGTCCTTGCCCTCCTGCTTGATCTCGGCCTTGCCCAAGGGGATAGTGTAATCGCCCTCGGGGACCTCTCCCTTGGTGGCATAGAGCATCTTGTGTTCCAGGAAGACTACCGGGTTGTCATCGCGTATGGCCGAGATGAGTAGTCCCTTGGCGTCGGCTGGAGTAGCGGGGGCTACGGTCTTCAGCCCGGGGATGTGGCAGACCCAGGCCTCCAGGCTTTGGGAATGATGGGCTGCCGCGCCCATTCCCGCTCCGATGGCGGTCCTCACCACGAGTGGGCAGGAGACCTGTCCCCCGAACATGTAATGGATCTTGGCTGCCTGGTTGCAGAGCTCATCGGTGGCGATGGGCAGGAAGTCCATGAAAAGGATCTCCACCACCGGTCGCAATCCCGCCGCGGCAGCCCCCACTGCGTGACCTATGATGGCCGTCTCCGAAATGGGGGTGTCGAGCACCCTGGTGGGGCCGAATTCCTTAAAGACCGGTCCGGTGACTCCGAAAGCCCCTCCGAACTTGCCCACGTCCTCACCGGCGATGTAGATATGAGGGTCGCGCCGCATCTCGAGGATGAGGGCCTCGGCTATGGCTTGCATGTAGCTCAGGGTCCTCATGGCCGGTCCTCCTTGTATACGCCGGCAGTAAGCTCTGAGACGGGGGGGAAGGGGCTGGCTTTGCCATAGGCTACGGCCTCGTCCATCTCGGCCTCCGCGGCCTCCTCTATCTGGGCCAGCTCATTCTCGCTGGCTACCCCCCAGGCCAGCAGCTTAGCCTTGAAACTGGGGATGGGATCACGCTTGAGCCAGGCCTCGTGTTCGGCCGGGTCGCGGTAGCGGGCCATGTCGCCGATGAAGTGGCCCCAATGGCGCCAAGTCTTGCACTCGATGAGCGTCGGTCCGCCGCCGGAGCGTGCGCGAGTCACTGCCTCGACTGCGGCTGCGCGCACGGCTAGCACGTCGTTGCCATCTACCACCACGCCGGGGAACCCGTAAGAGGCAGCGCGGTCGGCGATGTCCTTGAGCTTCATGTAATCCGATTGATAGTTGGCTGAACCGTAGAAGTTGTTCTCGCACACATAGACCGCCGGCAGTTCCCAGATGGCAGCTAGGTTCAAGGCTTCGTGAAAAGTACCCCGGTTGGTGGAGGCGTCCCCGAAGAAAGAGACCGACACCCTTTTCTCACCCCGATACTTGGCGGCAAAAGCGGCCCCGGTACCTATGTTGACCGCTGCCCCGACTATCCCGTTAGCCCCTAAGAACCCCCGTGACATATCGGCGATGTGCATAGACCCACCCTTGCCGCGGCAATAGCCATCCACCCTTCCGAAGAGTTCGGCGAACATGCGCTTGGGGTCGCTGCCTCGGGCCAACAAGTGACCGTGCCCGCGGTGGCTGGTGACGATGTAGTCATCGTCTTCCAGGGTGTCCATCACCCCCGCCGCGATGGCCTCCTCTCCGCTGTAGAGGTGGAGAAAGCCTGGCATCTCCCCTTTGAGGAACTCCTTATGGGCGTGCTCCTCGAAGGCCCGGATTCGTACCATGCAGCGGAAGAGGCTGAGGAGCCTCTCGCAATCGAGCCCAGCGTCCTGGGAGGCAGAGTCCAGGCCCAGTCCCCCCTCTTTGGAGTCGGGTGTGCGGTCGGGTTTCTCGGGTGCGGTTCCTGGTGGCGCCATGCCTTGTCATCCCCCTTGTCGTCAGCCCCTTTATCTGTGTTGCAGACAGTACTGCATGCCTCCGTCGATCATGTACATGGCCCCCGTGCAGAAACTGCCGGTGTCGGCGGCCAAGAAGAGCATGAGTTCAGCGACTTCTTCCGGCTGCACGTAGCGTTTGAGCAGTGTGGCCTCCTGCAGGATGGTCTTGCCCCGCTCCGGGTCCCCGGGAGCCAGGTCGTGTTCGAGGGCATGGATCATGGGGGTGTCGACCAGGCCCGGGTTCACGGTGTTCACCCGGATACCAAAAGGGGCGAGCTCTGCGGCAGCTACTTTCATGACCGCGGTCAGGGCATGTTTGCTGGCTGCATAGGCCACGCTGCCTGGATTACCGACCACGGCGCCCACTGAGGAGGTGATGACTATGGACCCGCCTCCGCGGCAGATGAGGTGGGGCACAGCATGCTTTATAGTGGCGACCACGCCCGTGACGTTGACTCGTAGCACTCTCTCGAACTCGTCCAGTGGGCAGTCTTGGATGAGCGCATGTCTGCCGAAGATCCCCGCGTTGGGAAGGACGATGTCTATGCCCCCCAAAAGTTCGGCCGCTGTGGCCATGGCTTGTGCCACGTGGTCCTCTTTGGTGACGTCAGCGACGAAGGGAACAACAGGAGCCTCACGCTCTCGGTCTCCGCGCCCGGCTGAGGCGGGCTCGGAGGAGGCGCGAAAGAGCACCTCGGGCTGGTAGGCTGTCTTGAGGGCTGTCTCGTCGAGATCGAGGGCAAGGACGCGGGCACCCTCGCGGGCGAAAAGGCGGGTGGCGGCTAGACCGATGCCGGAGGCGGCTCCGGTTATCACTGCGACCTTGTCTTTGAGTCTAAGCATGTGGTCACTCTCCCTCTCCTGAGAATCGCCGTGTGCGCAAGAATCTACGTCCAGTCACGACTCAATAACCGACAAAACGGACTACCTCAGGCAAGGGCCGTCGCTCGCTGCGGAAGGAGTCCTCGGGACCGAGCGGGTCAGCATAGCCCAGGCCGATGCCGATGACGATGGCAAGCTCGGCGGGGATGGCGAGCTCCTTGCGCAGGAGGTCCGGGTAGCAGACCATGTTTATGGCTATCGCCGAGTCGACCCCGTGGTCTTGGGCGGCTAGCATGATGCTCTGCGCCATCGCTCCCAGATCGAACATGGACCAGTGCCCCAAGCTGCGATCCATGCAGAGGTAAACGACACAGGGGGCGCCGAAGAAGCGGCGGTTAGCCTCCAAGAAATCGCGGTGGAAGGCGGGGTCTTCGGGAGTAGTACCTGCCACCTGAGCCCGCCCCGCCGTGAGCTGCTTCGTGCGCTCTCGGCAAACCTCGGGCCATCCTCCTGGAAAAGGCAGGTCAGGGTGCGAGGGGACCTTGGCGTGCGTGCGTTCGAGGGAGGCTCTGCGTATGCGCTCGAGGACTTCACCGGCTGCTACCCAGATCTCCCAAGGCTGGGTGTTGGCCCAGGAAGGTGTGCGCAGGGCGGCAGAGAGTATGGCCTCCACGGTCTCACGCGGTACCGGGCGATCCAGAAAGGCCCGCACCGTGCGACGGTTCCAAAGAGCTTCGGTCACGTTCAACAGCTCGCCTCCTTTCTCACCTCTACTGTACCAACCGCACCATATTCTCGGGAGCTTTCGCAAGCGATAGGTGCGATGGGGAACGATGACTCGGGCCGGGGTCACGCGCGGCACGACGGTAGCAAACGAAGTTTCCCCCCCAAGTCCGCCTGGCCGCCGGTATCATCGTAGTCATGAATGGAGTATGGCTGGCTTTCCTCCTTACCTTGTTCGCCGGTCTGGCTACGGCGATCGGGAGTGTCATTGCTTTCACGGCGAAAAGGACCAATTATCGCTTCCTGTCGGTCGCTACCGGTTTCTCGGGCGGAGTCATGCTCTACGTCTCCTTCGTGGAGATCTTCTTCAAAGGAGCCGACAGGCTGATCGAAGTCTATGGTGACCGTTGGGGGATGTGGCTTACGGTAGGAGCTTTTTTCGGTGGTTTGGTTCTGATGGGGTTGATAGACAACCTGATCCCCTCGGCGGAGAACCCTCACGAGGTCCACGCCGAGAGTGAGATGGGGCCACTGAGGGAGCGGGCGGGGGCGCAGGAAGCGGCGGTTACCGCCGCCTCCTGCGCCCCCGCCGATCCGGCCACGCCCCCCGCTTATCGGCACGGTCACAGCCGGGAGCCTGGTATTCACGCCCATGCCTCTTCCAGCGCCTCAGACCTGTCTCACCGTGGCCTGCCTGACCCTAAGCTCCTCCGCCTGGGTCTCTTCACCGCGCTTGCTATCGGCATCCACAACTTCCCGGAAGGCTTGGTCACCTTCCTTGCCGTACTGCAGGACCCGGCTCTGGGGGTAGCCATCGCCATCGCCATTGCTCTTCACAACATCCCCGAAGGGATCAGCGTCTCGGTGCCGATCTACTACGCCACGGGCAACCAAAGGAAAGCTTTCTTCTATTCGGTGGCGAGTGGCTTGGCGGAGGTAGTGGGGGCCCTGATCGCGTACGGTATCTTGACCGCGTTTCTGGGCCCGGCGGCTGGTTTCCCCGGCCAGGTGGTGGGCGTCCTGTTCGCCCTGGTGGCTGGGGTCATGGTCTACATCAGTCTGGATGAGCTGCTTCCCACGAGCCGGGCGTACGGTCGCGGCCATGACAGTCTCTTCGGGCTGGTGGGCGGGATGGCAGTGATGGCGTTGAGCCTTCTGCTTCTGCGTTGAAGTGCGGCGTGAGCAGAGCAGCCCCGGCCAGACTTTTCTTGAGTAACCCCGGCCCGGCGTTGCCAAACCAACCCTGGGAACCCGCTTCTAAACTTTCTTCTAGGCTTGCCGATACTGGATTCAGTCAGCCCAGGAGAGAAAGGGAGAACAGAAGGGAAAGCCGTGCTCCTGCAAGGTTCAATAGAACGATTCAATATAGTCGATATCCTTCAATTTCTTGCCCACAACCGCGCCACCGGAGTGCTGGAGGTCCGCGACTTCGAGGAATTCGGGTTCGTCTACTTCGTGAACGGTTACATAGAGGGCGTCTCCTTGCCTGTGAGCGACGAAAGACTGGGGGTCCGTCTGGTACGGGTGGGAGCGATCAGCGAAGACCAATTGGCTCACGCTTTGGTCGAGACTCAGGCTGGCGGGGAGGATGGGGTCCCGAAGCCCCTCGGTCAACGTCTGGTGGAGCGCGGGTTTGTGAGTCCGGAGACTGTCAGGGACGTTGTGCGCAGGCTGACGGTAGCCCGGGTGTTCGAGCTGGCCCATTGGGCGTCCGGGGTCTTCAGCTACAGCGAACCGAAACAGATGCCTCGATTTGGGATCAGGATCCAGGGGTGTGTTGAAGAGCTGCTTCTCGCGGTGCAACACTGGATCGACAAGGGTCGGCAGCCGCGCAAGCGGTCTCTGCGGAGCCCGCTGGGATCGACAGGTCCTTGTCTTGACTGTCTGGTCTCGAACTGCACCGCGGAGATCAGAGCCAAGTACCTGAAGGGTGACGTGTGTCTTTGGCGCCGGATGAGTGCAGTGACCGGCCAAGCGACTCCGGCTCAGCCATCCACCCACATGAAACCCGCAGTCGGAGGGGAGGGCGAGCCGAAAAGAGCGAAACAGGTCGGCGATCTCCTTGAGGCATGTCTCTCCACAACGCGTCTTGCTCCCTTGCGCTCCAAAGAGGAAGACTACGTCTACTGACCTGGCGGGCCCGTGCAGCTCTGGGGGCTGCGGTCGCTCCGGTTCCTGGGTCCGACCAGCCAGGTCGTCTGCCACGAGCCTCTAAGCCGCTCCCTCCCTACTCAACACGCGGACCCCTTCGGTCGTGCCCAGCAAGAGGACGTCGGCGGGCCGCAGGGCGAATATGCCTACACACACTACCCCGGGGATGTTGTTGAGCTCCTTCTCCAAACCGACGGGATCGTTGATGTGGAGTCCGTGCACGTCCAGGATCTGGTTCCCGTTATCGGTGACGAAGCCTTGGCGTAACTGCGGTCGGCCCCCCAGCTCTTGTAGTTTGGCGGTGATCAACGAGCGAGCCATGGGGATGATCTCAATGGGCAGCGGGAAGCGTCCCAGTTCCTCCACCAGCTTGCTTTCGTCGGCGATGCAGACAAAGCGCCGACTGGCCGCGGCTACGATCTTCTCCCTGGTGAGCGCTCCGCCGCCTCCCTTGATCAGTTCAAGTCGTCGGTTGGCCTCGTCAGCGCCGTCGACATAGAGGTCGAGCCAGCCCACTTCATTCAAGTCGAGGACGGGGATACCTAGAGCTTCCAGTCGCAAGGAGGAAGCCTGGGAGCTGGACACCGCGCCCTGCACACGGTCCTTGACTTGCGCCAGCAGGTCGATGAAATGGTTAACGGTGCTACCTGTCCCCACCCCGATGACGCCGTCTTCCACGAACTGGAGGGCGGCTCGGGCCGCTTGTCGCTTGAGCTCGTTGTAGTCGATTCCGCCAGGGTCCATGGCTGTCCTTTCCGAGCAGAGACCCCGCTTGACGGGCAGGGTAGACTGCTTGTTGGGCAGGGAAAATGTCGGAAAGATGATACCCTGGGCGGCATGGTGACCACTATCGGCATCATCGGTACCGGCAACATGGGTTCCGCGCTGGTAAAGGGCTGGCTAAGCGCCGGCGACGATAGCCTGCGCCTCCTCATCTGGGACAAGGTGGAACAAGCCGCCCGGCGGCTCCTGACCTGTGAGTCCGTCCATATGCCTCCGTCCCTTGAGTCCCTTGTCCGCGAGGCCGATCCTCTGGTCGTGGTGGTCAAGCCTCAGGATGCAGGGGCGCTTCTGGGAACTGTCGGGCCTCTGCTCAGGCCGGGGCAGAAGGTGATCTCGTCCATGGCGGGGGTGGGACTGGCTGATCTCAGGGCGCTGGTGGGCCGTGGGCCCCTGCTCTTTCGGATCATGCCTAACCTGGCGGTGGCTCTTGGGGCCGGAGTGGTGGCGGTAGCGGATGAGGCCGGGGGACCGGCCCCAGACTTGCAGCAAGTGATCGACCTGCTTTCGCCCCTGGGGTTGGTGGTTCCCGTGCCCGAGAGCGTGTTCGAGGTGGTGACGGCGGTGACGGGTGCGGGCCCGGCCTTGTTGGCCGTGGCAGTCGAAGCTATGGAGGATGGAGCGGTGGCTGCCGGGGTCCCCCGTCCGCTCGCTCGGCGGCTGGTCCGCCGTATGGCTTTGCAGACAGCTCGTCTCCTACCCCGGCTGGACGATTCACCTGACTGCTTGCGGTCTCTGGTCGGGGATATGGCGCCTCTTTGCCACACTGTGTTGGAGCAGGCGGAGGCACGCGGGATCACTGCTGCTTACGAGGCCGCAGTAGTCGCGGCTGTTCAGAGGGGAAGGGAATTGGCAGCGCAAGCCCAGACACTTGCGGCTGTCCCCTGTAGAGTAGAAGGCGTGGTGCCTGCGGTAGAAGCCGAGGCGCCTGCCCTGCAAGGTGAGGCGTCTGCAGGGGCCTCACCGGTGGGAGATCGGGAAGCACCCCGCGGGGACGACCAGGAGGGATGAGATGCTAGTCCGCGACCGCATGTCAAGAATGCCCATCGTTATCCGGCCGCATGCTACCGTCCCGGAGGCTCTTCAAGTCATGAAGGGTAGTAAGGTACGCCAACTCCCTGTGGTCACGGAGAAGGGCGAGCTGGTGGGGATAGTCTCGTTGGTCGATCTGCTGCGAGTCTCTCCGTCGCCGGCTACCTCGCTGAGCGTCTGGGAGATGGAGTACCTTCTCGAGAAGATCACTGTCGAGAAGGTGATGACCCGCGAAGTCATTACGGTCACTGAGACCACTGCCGTGGAAGAGGCCGGCCGCATCATGGCCGACAACAAGGTGAGCGGTCTTCCGGTGATGAGGGACGGTGAATTGGTAGGCATTATCACTGAGACCGACCTGTTCCATGTGCTGGTGGAACTCTTCGGGGCTAGGGAGCCGGGTATCCGCGTGACCGCCCGGGTCAAGCCGGTCAAGGGGGGACTAGCCAAGCTGTCGGGGGCCGTGTCGGCACTGGGAGCCCGGTTCGTGGCCTTCGGTATCGCCGCCGACTCCGAGACCATCACTTTCAAAGTGCAAGAAGTCGAGCGGGAGCCCTTGGTCAAAACCATAGAGCCGCTCGTGGACGAGATCGTCGACGTGCGGGAGTCATGACCGCCTCCCAAGTCTGAAGAGCCTGGGGCCCTGTCTGGCGGGGGCAGCATAGGGCAGTGGAGGCGCGAGGTAGAGAAGACGCAAGGCAGAAAAGGCGGAGATAGCGTGAGGAGGGGTGGGGCGGCGGCCGCTTCCGCGGCCGCCGCCCCACCCCCAAACTCCTCTAGTTCGTCTTCGCCTGTCTCTTCTTGCTCGGATGTCTCAGACCCGCTCGATTCGCACTGCTGACACCTTGTACTCTGCCGTCTTTGCCACCGGATCGAAAGCGGAGTTGGTCAAGGCGTTGGTCGGGGTCTCGTGGTAATGGAAGGTCATGAACATGATGCCAGGAGGTACCCGGTCGGTGAGCTTGGCCCGCGTGACCACCGACCCGCGTCGGGAGCTCACTCGCATGAGGTCTCCATCGCTCACGCCCACCTTGGCCGCGTCCGCCGGGTTGATCTCGGCCTGCTCGTAAGGTGCGAGTCCCTCGAGGGTGGGCGACTGCCGAGTTGACACGTTGTACTGGTAGAGCATGCGCCCCGTAGTGAGCAGCAGGGGATACTCTTCGTTCGTCAGCTCGGCCGGTGCCTCGTATTCCACGCCCGTCAATCGACCCCGCCCACGCGGGAAGACATCCTCGTGCAAGAAGGTCGTCCCTGGGTGGTCGACGGTCGGGCATGGCCATTGCAGACCACACGCGTCCATCCGCTCATAAGTCATGCCGGCGTAGCTCGGCGTCAAGGCCCGGATCTCCTCGAAGATGTCGGCCGCACTAGCGTAGTCCATGGGGTAGCCCATACGAGTGGCTAGGTCACTGATGATCTCCCAGTCAGCTCGAGCTTGGCCGGGGGGCTCTACTGCTTTGCGGACGCGCTGCACCCGCCGCTCGGTGTTGGTGAAAGTCCCGTCTTTCTCTGCATAACAGGCGGCGGGAAGCACCACGTCGGCATACTTGGCGGTCTCGCTCAGGAAGATGTCCTGGACTACCAAGAATTCGAGACCGGACAGGGCCTTGCGTACGTGGTTGATATCGGGGTCGGTGAGCGCCGGGTCTTCCCCCATCACGAACATGGTCTTGACCGTACCCTCCAGCACCCCGTCGAACATCTCAGGGATGCGCAGTCCGAGCTTGGGGTTGAGCGGGACACCCCAAGCGCGCTCGAAGAGAGCGGCAGCCTGAGGGTCGGTTACCTGCCTGTAGCCCGAATACACATTGGGCAGCGCTCCCATGTCGCAGGCCCCTTGCACGTTGTTCTGTCCGCGGAGAGGGTTCACGCCGGCGTGAGGCTTGCCCACGTGGCCGGTCACCAGAGCCAGGTTGGCCAGATTGATGACGTTGGCTGTCCCGGTAGTGTGCTCGGTGATGCCGAGGGTGTAGAAGATACCGGCCCGAGGGGTATGCGCGTACATCTCGGCCGCTGCGTAGATCTGGGCTACCGGCACCCCACTTATCTCACTAGCCACCTCGGGCGGGTACTTCTTCACTACCTCCCAAAGGTCGTCGTAATTCTCACACCGCTTAGCGATGAACTCCCAATCGGCCCAGCCCTGGGTGAGGATCAGGTGGATCATGCCGTTGATGAGGGCGGCGTCGGTACCCGGCCGTAGTCTCAGCCAGAGGGCGGCGTAGTCGACCAACTCGATCCGTCGGGGGTCGATGACGATGAGACGGGCACCCCGACGGGCAGCACGCTTCATCTTCCCCCCTATGACGGGATGGGCTTCGGTGGTGTTGGAGCCGACGACAAGAAGTACGTCGTATTCTTCAACCTCGGCGAGCGAGTTGGTCATCGCGGCGCTTCCGAATGACGTGGCCAGACCGGCCACGGTAGGGGCGTGTCAAGTTCGTGCGCAGTGATCTATGTTGTTGGTGCCCATCACCGCCCGTACGAACTTCTGCATCACCCAGTTTTCTTCATTGGTGCAGCGGGCCGAGCTAAGGGCCGCGAAGGAATCGGGCCCATACTTGTCCCGGCTTTCGGCCAGGCGGTGGGCGACCAGGTCGAGGGCTTCGTCCCAGGAGGCTTCGGTGAGCACGCCGTGCTTGCGGATGAGTGGCGTGGTCAGACGGTCCGGACTGTGGATCATGTCGACGTGGTACCGCCCCTTGACACAAAGGGCTAGGCCATTCACAGGAGCGTCCGCTGCAGCGGTAACCCCCACCACCTTACCGTCGATGATGTTGAGGTCGAAGTTGCACCCCGTCCCGCACAGC
Source organism: uncultured Actinomycetes bacterium (assembly GCA_937148845.1). GTDB lineage: Bacteria > Actinomycetota > Thermoleophilia > RBG-16-64-13 > RBG-16-64-13 > CAKZRW01. The sequence goes on from CAKZRW010000058.1 coordinate 14,413, forward strand.
GGACAGGTGGTGCGGACCTTCTTGATTTCCCACTTATGGTAGGGCTTGAGCTGAGCGTTCACCAAGGCTCCGGTGGGGCAGGCATCGATGCACTGTCCGCAGGAGACACAGCCGGACTCGCGGTGAGTAGCCCCCTTCAAAGCCGGGTAGCCTGCCTCGTCGACCGTGTAAACGCCGTAACGCTCGTGTTCTTCGCAGACTTTGACGCACAGATGGCACTGGATGCAACGCTTGCGGTCGAGCTCCAGTATGGGTGGTGAGTCGAAAAGCTCGAACTGACCCCGGTCGCCTCTGAACTCTTTGGAGCCTGCTCCATACTCGATGGCCAGACTCTGTAGTCTGCAGGCCGTGGCCTCGGGGCAGAAGCACTGGAGGCAGCGGCTTGCCTCTGTGCGGGCCACGCTCTCCTCGTAGCCGAGCTCCACCTCTCGGAACCCCCGACGTTCCGGGAGGGGTATGGCCGGTATCGGAGCCCGAGGAGCGTCGGAGAGCGGTTTGGCTCCGATCTCGAAGAAGACGGGCTTTCGTCTTTCCAGCCCCGCCGCCGGAGACTTGCAGGCGGATTCCGGCGAGCGTCCTCTCACGTAGGCATCGATGGCGACGGCGGCTCGACGGCCGGCGGCTATAGCCTCGACTACAGTAGCAGGACCGCTCTCGCAGTCTCCGCCTGCGAACACCCCCTTACGGCTGGTGAGCAACGTCAGCTTGTCAGCAGCGATCGTACCGCGGGAGGTGAGCTCGCAGACGTTCTTGACATCTTCATCTTCGACCTCCTGCCCCAGGGCCAGGATCACTGTGTCGGCTGGCAGGGTGAACTCCGAGCCGGGGATGGGCTCGGGACGCCGGCGGCCAGAGCTGTCGGGCTCGCCCAGCCGCATCTTCTGGCACACCATGCCGGTGAGCCTTCCCTCTTGGCGGACGACGGACAAGGGGGAGGTCAAGAGCAGCAGGCTCGCTCCTTCCTGTTCGGCTTCGTGCACTTCTTCCTGCGTGGCTGGCATCTCTTCGCGGGTCCGCCGATAGACGATGGTGACTTCGGTGGCTCCCAGACGGAGAGCGGAACGGGCGGCATCGACGGCGGTGAAGCCACCCCCCATCACCAAAGTGCGGCCCAGCGGCTGGGTCCAGGTGCCGGCATTGCTTTCCCGCAGGAAGTCGACGGCTGAGTAGACCCCTTCGCCTTCCTCGACCCCTTGGATACCGCCGGTCAAGCCGCACTGAGCGCCGATGGCAAGGTAGGTGGCTTCGTAGCCCTGGGCCTCTAAGTCCTCGATGGACAGGTCCTCCCCGAACCGGGTGTTGAGGCGGAGCTCGACTCCTAGGTCAAGGATGTCCTGGACGTCCTCCTGGATCACCTCCCGGGGCAGACGGTAGGGGGGGATACCGGTGAGCGTCATGCCGCCAGGCGCCGAGTGGGCCTCGAATATGGTCACGTCATGCCCGGCCAGAGCCAGATAGTAGGCAGCAGTGAGCCCAGAGGGACCTGCTCCAATGACGGCGATCTTCTTGCCCGTTGGTGGAGCCTTGGGTCCGGTCACGCCCGGGCCGGCATTATCAGCAGCAAAGCGCTTCAGATGACAGATGGCTACCGGCTCGCCGTCTACCTGGGTTCTCCGACAGGCTTTTTCGCAAGGTCGGGGGCAGACCCGGCCCACGATGCGGGGGAGGGGCAGTCGTTCCCTGATGATGCGGACCGCCTCGCGGTCGTCGCCGCGCGCGATGGCGGCGATGTAGGCCGGGATGTCGATGCCTGCAGGGCACGCGAAATGGCAGGGCGGTTCACAATAAGCGTTGTGATTGCTGAGCAGCTCACTCAGGCGCAAACGACGGGCCTCGGCAATGCGCTCGTTATAAGTGACTACCTCCAGGCCAGCGCTCACGGGGGTCTCGCAAGCCTTGACCAGTTCGCCGTCCGCTAGTTCCACCAGGCACAGTCCACACCGCCCACTAGGGCTAAGGCGGGGATCGTGACAGAGAGAGGGGATGGTGATCCCGTTGGTCTCGGCGGCCTCCATGATGGTCAAGTAAGGACTGACCTCGAGGGGACGTCCGTCGATTCGGATGGTGACCGGCTTGACCTCCATCGAGATGACCGTACGGCGAGGCAGCTCGTTCATGGTGTGGCTCTCCTTGTCTCCAAGAGGCGCTGGCAGATGCGCACACCCTCCATGGCATCGTTGGTCCAGTAATCGGCTCCCACGTAGCGGGCCACGTTCTCGTCGATGGTGGCTCCCCCGATGACCAGCAAGGGTGTCCTAGCCAGCCCAGCCTGATTCGTCTTGAGCAGCTCCACTGTTTCCCGCATCGAGTTGAAAGCGAAGGTGACCAAACCCGACAAGCCTATTATGTCAGGATTCAGCCTGGTTGCGACCTCCAAGAACCGCTCGGGGGGCACATCCACGCCGAGGTCTTCCACTGAGAATCCGTAGGCTCGGAAGGTGAGCGCCGCCATGTTCTTACCGAGATCGTGGATGTCGCCCGCCACCGTGCCCAGAAGGACCGTCCCGGAGGCGCCGCCCCGCAGGCTGCTCTCCCAATCTTGCTGGACCAGCTCCATCACTCCGCGAAAGATCTCCCCGGCCATGATGAGGCCGGAGAGGAAGATCTCCTGTTTCTCGTAGCGCTCGCCCACCGCACGCAGGCCCGCCTGGGTGGCGTGTACGATGTCAGCGGCACTTTCGCCCCGGGCTTGAGCCTGGCTGACCAGTCTGAGGGTAGCCTGGTAGTCGAGGGCGGCTACCGCTTCGGCGATGTTCTCAAGCTGCATTCACTCCTCCTCTACGCCCGCAGGCGAGACCCCGATGTGTGTGCTCAGCCGGAATTGGTCCGCGCGGCAGAGGAATCTACCCCAGCTGACCGGGCGGCCCTGGAAGTCTTTGAAAAGATGCTCAAGGCAAAAGGCCGGCGAACCAGCGGGGACCCCCAGGTGGCGGGCGGCTTCGCCATCCAGACTCACCGCCTGGATGGTCAGCCTGCCGCTAGGCACCCCCTCGGAGCTTCCCGCCATCAGCAAGCCATCTAGAGAGGTTATCTGGAGCTGGGTCTCTACTAGAGGGCGCTGCTCGTCGTAAAGCACGTGCTCGACCTGATAGATGAGGGGCAGACCGGAACGCTTGATCACTCGCCGCAGGTACACGACGGGGTCGCCGGGATCGCAATGAAGCCTGCAAGCCGCTTCTTCAGTGGCAGGCACGATACGGGCTTCAAGCAGGGTGACCTCAGCATCGCCGCCCTCTGCCCACATGTCGGTGATCTGTTGGAGGCGGAAGACTGCTTCTCCTATGTCGAGGGCGCGCACAAAGGTGCCTTTGCCCTGGGTGGTGGTGACCAGGCCGCGGTCGAGCAGGATGTTTATGGCGCGCCGGACGGTGGCAGGACTCACCCCGAATTCGCGGCGGAGTTGAGACTCGGTGGGCAGCTGGTCACCGGGCCGGTACTGCCCGGCTCCTATGCGGTCGGCTATAGTATTGGCTATGTAAAGGTAGGCAGGTTCACTTGGACGTGGCCTGCCCAGGGAACCGGTCCGTCGAGGGCGGAGCGACAGGTTTCCGGGGCCTTGCTCGGGCCCCGGGCGGGACGGTCTGTTAAAGGTTTCGGCCATTGTTTCCCCAGATTCCCCAAGTCTCCCCGTGAGGAGCGCTGATTTATGGCCGGCCCTACCTGAACGGCAGGTCTCAAGGCAACCCTGCTTGCACATTTAACTATATAACTATAGGATATGCACGACACCGGCGGAAGACGGCAGCGGGTCAGGCCTGTGCCGGCGGAAACAAGGACGGACCGCGGGGCGAATGAAGAGCGACATCGAGATCGCACGGGAGGCGACTCCTATTCCCATCGGCGAGGTGGCCGCCGGACTGGGCTTGAGTCCGGACGACATAGACACCTACGGCAAATACAAGGCCAAGATCCGCCTGGACGTTCTTGAGCGATGGAAAGACCGTCCCGACGGCAAGCTGGTGGTCTGCACCGCCATCACCCCGACTGCTGCCGGAGAAGGGAAGACCACTACCACGGTAGGTCTCTCCATGGCTTTGGGCAAGTTGGGGAAGAAGGCCGTTTGCACACTGCGGGAGCCCTCCCTCGGCCCCTGTTTCGGGGTCAAAGGGGGCGCAGCTGGTGGTGGTTACGCTCAAGTGGTCCCTATGGAGGACATCAACCTCCATTTCACTGGCGATACGCACGCCATCACAGCTGCCCACAACCTGTGCGCCGCCCTGCTGGACAACCATCTCTTTCACGGGAATGAACTTGATATCTATCCGCTGGCCATCACTTGGCCTCGGGTTATAGACCTGAGTGACCGTGCTCTCCGCCAGATCACCGTCGGCCAAGGCGGGGAGGGCGTGGAACGCAAGACGCGGTTCGACCTTTCGGTGGCTTCGGAGGTGATGGCCATCCTATGTCTAGCCACTGATGTCGAGGACCTCAAAGCCCGGCTCGAACGTGTCGTTCTCGGCTACACCCGCGGCGGTGAACCAGTGCGGGCCAAAGACATCAGGGCGTCGGGAGCCATGGCTGTTCTGCTCAAAGACGCCTTCATGCCCAACTTGGTCCAGACCCTGGAGAACACACCAGCCATCATCCATGGCGGCCCGCCTGCCAATATCGCCCATGGCTGCAATTCGGTGCAGGCCACGCGGATGGCGCTCAAGTTAGGGGATTACTGCGTCACCGAGACCGGGTTCGGGGCCGATCTCGGGGCGGAGAAATTCTTCGACATCAAGTGTCGTTATGCCGGTCTGGTCCCCGACTGCGTGGTATTGGTGGCGACCATCCGTGCTCTCAAGATGCATGGCGGGGCGAGTCTCAGCGCACTGAAGGACGAAGACTTGGAGGCTCTGTCTCTAGGGATCGAGAATCTGGAGAAGCACCTGGAGAACCTGCAGTGGTTCGGTCCGCCGGTGGTGGTGGCCATCAACCGCTTCCCCGACGACACTGACAGAGAAGTGGCTCTGCTTCGGGAACGAGTGGGAGCCATGGGGGCCAATGTGGTGCTCTCGGAAGTCTGGGCTAAGGGCGGAGAAGGTGGCCTTGAGCTGGCAGAGGAGGTGCTTTGTCTCACCCAGGGCCAGCCCAAACCGCCCTTCCGGTTCCTCTACGATTTGGAAAGCCTGGTTCCAGACAAGATCGAGACCATCGCCACCCGTATCTACGGGGCCGACGGAGTCGACTACACACTCGAGGCGGAGACCGCTATCGACCGTCTGACTGAGCTGGGGTACGGCTCGCTCCCTATCTGCATGGCCAAGACCCAAGCCTCGCTCAGCGACGACAAAGCGAAGTTGGGCCGACCTCGCGCTTGGCGGTTGACGGTCCGGGAGGTGCGCCTTTCAGCAGGAGCAGGCATGATAGTGCCTGTGTGTGGGAGGATGATGACCATGCCCGGGTTGCCCAGGCATCCCGCGGCGGAAGGCATCGACCTGGTAGACGGCGAGATAGTGGGGTTGTTCTAGCTATGGAACGTGCATACGCTGAATGGAAAGTAGCTTCGTACTTGGACAAACTTGCCTCCGGCGATCCGGAGCCTGGTGGTGGCAGTGCGGCTGCCTTGGTCGGGGCGGCTGCTGCGGCGCTGGTCACTATGGTGACGGAGCTCACCCTGGGCAAGGAGAAATTCGCTTCCGTCGAGGAGGCGATGTCCGATCTCAAGAGCAAGGCGGAAGCTCTCCGGAGCGAGCTGACCGATCTTGTCTCGCGCGACGCCGAGGCCTACGCCCAGGTGGCGGCGGCCATGAAACTGCCTAGAGACACAGAGGAACAGAAAAGCGAACGCACCCGCCAGCTGCAGGCTGCCCTCAAACAAGCCGCCGAGGTACCTCTCCGCGTGGCTGAGGCTGCCGCCGAGGTGGCTCGCCTGTGTCTCCCGGCCGCACAACTGGGCAATCCCAATGCCGTTTCCGATGCTGGCGTAGCCGTCGTTTTTGCGGAGGCCGCCGCTCAAGCTGCCGCCCTCAACGTGAAAATAAACCTATCTTGGATCGAAGATGAGTACTACAACCGGTCGAGCTGGGCTAAGGTAGAAGCTGTGCTAGAGGAGACCGGGCGGCTGCGTGAGGAAGTCCTCGCCGTAACGTACGGCAAGCTCTAGGCAAGTCGGAGTGGGCCTCTCTGAAGGAGGTATGGATGGCGGCGAAGATCATCGACGGCAAGGCCATAGCGGCGGAACTGCGAGAAGAACTCCAGCGGGAGCTCCAGGAGCTCAGAGCTTTGGGCGCGAGTCCTGGCATAGCCACTCTTATGGTCGGCGACGATTTCGGGGCGGGGATGTACCGCGGAGCGGTGGAGAAGTTCTGTGCCGAAATGGGACTCGGTTATAGGAGTGAGGTGCTACCGGCCGAGGCCACCGAAGAGGCAGTGGTGGAGGTGGTGAAGAGCTTGAACGCTGATCCAGCCGTATCAGGCATCCTACCTTTGCGACCTTTCCCGCCGCAGGTCTCTGATTCGGTGGTGATCAACTCTATCGATCACGACAAAGATGTCGACTGCTTTCATCCCTTCAACATGGGCCGGCTCACCCTGGGCGAGCCCACTTTTCCTCCTGCGACGCCTGCTGCCTGTTTGGAATTGCTTGAGCGGTACCTCAAGAGCGAGGGGCGGGATGTCACGGATGCGCTCGAGGGGGCTGAGGTCTGCGTAGTGGGGCATTCCAACACCGTGGGGAAACCACTGGCCCTACTGTTGCTCAACCGCAATGCCACGACGACAGTGACGCAC
>CAKZRW010000059.1 GCA_937148845.1 uncultured Actinomycetes bacterium
CCGGTGGCCACGCTCGCTAGCCGCTTCAGGCACTACCCAGAACTTCATCGGTAGGATCTGCACCTGCCAGTGACTCCCCGTAGCGGACAAGTATTCCCTGGGCTTAGCCCGGTCTCGGGCTCTCGACGAAGCGCACCCGCTCCCCACCACGTCATCACACTCACTGCGAGCCAGTTGTTTCACTACCTCTTCGCGACACGGAAGCTTCATGCCGACTTCAAGTGACGTCTCCGCCATCAGCACCCCGTGTCTCCGCAACGCCTCCAGCAAACCGTCGGCTGACATCTCTCCATACCGGCCGCCCCGCAGCCGGTCTTCACCGATGGCTACCTCCCCGCCCAGGCTTAGGCCTGCGGCGATTACCAACACGTCCGCTTCCAGGATCTCTCCGAACACCGTCCGCACGCCCACCCGGGTGCCGGATTCGCGACCGGGGTCTTGCTCGATCCAGAAGTCCTGCACGAGTCCCTGTCGAAACTCAAGCCCCTCCACAGCCTCGAGTATCCGCTTCGTCTGCACACTCAGAAGCCGGCGGTCTATGTTCAGGTAGCCCCCTGGACCACGGACAGTTCCGAGCGCCCCACTCCCCCGTGTGTAATTGCCTAGCACATCACCGCCGGCTACGTGGTTGCCGGCTACGTGGTCTCTGGCCGCGTGATCGCCTACCGCATGGTTGCTGGCCGCATGGTTGCTGGCCGCAGCACGACCTCCCCAGTCGGTACCCCCCTCCCCGCTAACCCGAGCTTTCTCAGTGTCTGCGCTTACACCCCCGCAGACGCCCTCTATGCTAGAACGCACCGCCCCAAGCCCGGTCTCTAGGCTGGACCCGCCTCCGCTGCGCTCCACCACAAGAGGCACGGCTAGCCTGGTCGCTCCCCTCCATGCTTCACGGAGTGGACCGGGGAGAGATTCCAAGACCTCAGCAACTCGCTCCAGCCCGCCTCCCTCCGGGACTAGGTCAGGCCCGTAGGCAGGCAATCCAACCGTATCAAGGGCGCTACTGACAACCTGGACTTGAATGCCTGCCTCGGCGAGCGACGCTGCGCAGGCACAACCCGACACTCCGCCCCCGATGATGAGCACTTTGTGCTGCCTACTGCTCGAGGACATCACCCTATACTCCCTTACGGCCTGATTCTGCCTTCCGCGGCCTGGCTTTGCTACCCCGCACTATCACCACTATCGTGCCACCCTCCGCGGCACCCTGCACGGCACCCTGCACACGACCATGTCCGCGCCCACCCCCAGGACCGCTCGCAGCGCCCCCGATCTTTCGCAGGGTCTCCCGCTCCTGCAGCGCACCCAGTCTCCCGCGCTTTCTCTTTGCGGTTGGCTTCTCTAACACTGCCCCCGTCACTCGCTTCCTGAGGCTCTCCTGTCCGGGCTGTCCACCCTTCCCATCTCCTACTTTCCGATGCAGAACCTGCTGAATATCTCGTCAAGGAGATCCGGTGTCAGGTCCTCCCCGGTTATCCGCCCTAGAGCGCGCACTGCGCCGCGGAGATCTTCACAAATCAGTTCCTCGCCCCACATTGCTTCGATGCCCGACAGCGCAGCCGCAACGCCCTCCGCCGCTTCCTTCGCAAGGACCCGCTGCCGCTCGCTAGCCAGCACCGGCTCTTCAAGGTGCACCCCCATCCCTGCGGTGACGACCTCCTGGACCAATGCCCGCAGATGCTCGAGGCCCTCTCCATTCAAAGCAGAGACCGCGCACAGCCGCCAACCGGTCAAGGCCGGTTTCTCTAGGGTTATTTCACCACCCAAGCCTGCAGGCTCGTATCTGACCAAGTCTCTGTACGCCAAGCCCTTCTCGCCCGCCGCGGTCTCTCGGACCTCGCCACCCGGTCCTCGGAGCTCCCTTGCGGGTCCTCGGGGCTCACTCGCTGCCTCGAGAAGTCTTGCCACGGACGCCGAGGCATCTATCAACAGGTCAACCTTGTTGGCCACCAGGATCGACCGATCGGGGTCAAGCTGCGCGAGAAGTGAATAGTCTTCCTCTTCCAACTGTGCCGATAGGTCGAAAACCGCCAGCACCAAGTCCGCCTGTTGCATCGCACGGATGGACCTTTCTATACCCAGCTGCTCGACACGGTCACCCGAGACTCTGATTCCGGCTGTGTCTACCAGGCAGATGGGCATCCCGCCGATCTCCAGAAGTTCCTCCACTGTGTCGCGAGTCGTGCCAGGTATCTCCGACACGATCGCTCGCTCACGCATCAGTAGAGCATTGAGCAAAGAACTCTTCCCCACGTTTGGTTTGCCGACAATCGCCGTGCGGACGCCGCTTTCCAGTGCGCGACCCACAAGAGCAGTCCGCAGCAACACGGTCAGCTCTTGCTTGACATTTGCAAGCACCCGCGCGGCCGCTTGCCAGTCGATCGGCTCTACATCTTCCTCCGAGAAATCGACCGTCGCCTCCACCTGCGCCAAGACCGAGAGCAGCTCACGCCTGATCCCCCGCACCCTCCCCGACAAGCCACCCTCGAGCTGTCTTACCCAGGCCCGTAGCGCTCCGCTGCTCCGCGCTGCAACGATCGCGGCCACGCTCTCGGCCTGGGCAAGGTCTATCCGTCCATTGAGGAACGCCCTGCGCGTGAACTCTCCCGGCTCAGCGGGCCTCGCCCCCAAACGGGTGAGCAACCGCAGTACGGCTCGCTGCGCCGCAAGACCACCGTGGCAATGCAGCTCCACCACGTCCTCGCGCGTGTACGATCGCGGGGCTCGCATCACCGCCAGCAATACTTCATCCACGTCGTCGCCCGTGTCCGGGTCGAAAACATGTCCGTAAAGCAGGCAGAAATTCTCTGCAGGCTGTAAGGACTGGCCCCTGGCCGGCCTGAAGGCTTTCCCGGCAATACCAAGACTATCCGGCCCACTCATGCGCACGATCCCGATAGCCCCTGGCCCAGTGGGCGTCGAGATCGCCACAATGGTGTCCTGGGCATAGTTAACCTGGCTAAGGATGCCTTGGCCGACGATGTCTTCCGTAGCTATCCTCCAAGCACTATCGCCGTGACTTCCATTCAATATCGAGTCCTGCCGACAGGGTGTCCTAGCAGGGCGGGCAAACTCCTTCCCGCCTGCGACCATTGCCGTGATTGTAGACCCTTCGGCCCCGCCGGGAACCTGTCGCCGCGCTCGGGCCGACTGGTCCGAGCCATCCGCGTCCGCAGACGCGGGAGTGACGCCCTCCACTTGCACCATTGCTCAGGCCGGCCGCCAGACACACCCGGCGCCGAGCCGCCGAGCGTGTCCCGGCCCGCCGAGGCAGACTTACCTTCCGCCGGACTTCAGAGGCGTGATGACCACAAAGCGATTGGGCTCTCGCCCTTGGCTCACCGTACTGACGTCGCTGCGAGATCTAAGACTGAGATGCACTATCTTGCGCTCGGCTGCAGTCATTGGGGCCAACTGCAGTGCCCGACCCCGCTTGACTGCTTCATCAGCCTTCCGCAAGGCCAGACGCTCGATCTGGCGCCGTCGGCGCTCCTTGTACCCTTCGGCGTCCAGCTCCACCCGCTTCTGCCTGCCCGACCCCACCGACACGGCAAGACTGGCAAGATATTCGATCGCGTCCATGGTCTGTCCACGACGGCCGATGAAGATGCCCAGGTCTTCCCCCACCACTTCCGCATGCAGTCCCTGGTCGTGCTCAGTGATCCGCACCCTAGCGGTCAATCCCATCTCTTCCAATACCCGCGCCAGGAACTCTCTCAGTCTGAGCGCCTCCGCACTTGAGGCGCTGTCGATCCCGCACGTTTGAGATTCCTCGTCCTCCTCCTGCCACCCGCTCTCTTCTTCTCCGAACTTCCCGGACCTCTCGCCCGAATCCTTGAGAAGCTCCGGGGGCATGGGTTCAACCTCCCCCTCCTCGTCTTCAAGGTAGTCCCAGCGGTCACCGACCAGAGCGACCTCTACAACGGCGTCTACTCCGCCCACCCCTAGGAACCCTTCTTCGGGCGGGATGATTATGGTCACTTCGTACTGGTCTTCCGACAGCTCCCCGGGGGCAAAATCAAGTTCGGCCAGAGCCCTTTGCACCGCCAGTTCTACGGTCCGGCCGCTTGCCCTTGCCACCAGGGGCCTTCCCCTGCCTTGCCGTCTGTTGGCCACTGCTCTTGCCTCCACTCCTTCTGACCGCCTGCGTCGACACTGGCTTCTCCTTCTGCGCAGATGCCGCTGACGCCGCCACTGTCGCCACAGGAACCGGCATGACCTTTTCTGCCACAAACTGCTGGACAATGGTCCAGAGATTCGATGTGAACCAATAAATGAACAGACCTGCGGGCCATTTACCAACGAACATGAAGACACCTACAACAATGGGTACCATGTAGGCGATTGCCTTCTGCTGACCTGCACCCTTCCGAGCTGTCTGCCAAGAGGCCAAGAACTGGCTCGCGATATAAAGAAACATCAAGAAGACATCGAATTTGGTGATGTCGCTGATCCACAACCAACTGACGGTCGGATTCGGAAAAGCAAAAGACCCGCCGGGTTGACCCTGGGTGCGTAGCATGTAGTACAGCCCGAGAAAGACGGGCAACTGCAGCAATAAGGGTAAGCAAGAACCAAAGGGGCTCACACGGTTCTTCTGGTAGAGCTCCATGAGTTTTTGATTGAGGAGCTGCTTGTCAGTCTTATATTTCTCCTGTAGTGTCTTTATTTCTGGAGCCAAAGCCTGCATGGCTCGCATACTCTTTATCTGGCGCCAGGTCAGCGGAATAAGCACCACACGAACAATAATGGTAAGAATGACAATGGCCCAAGACCAACTCAGCCCAAGGTTCTCGTGAACAAACCTTAGGATTATGAAGAAGAAGTCACTAAGTGGGGAAAGTAGGCCTTCCAAGGGTTGGCTCCTTAGCGATCCTTCTTATTGACCGTCGGTCATGGACGCTGCACCATCCCACCCCGCCGCCAGCCCTGGCGACTGGCACTCGCGCCGCCAAGCGCCGAGACGGAGCCGGAATCCGCGCTCCGTCTGGGGGTCGTGCTGCGACTGGCAAGCCGTCCGCGCTTGCCAGTCGGCCTCGGCGCTCCAATCGCCCTGCAGTCGGCGTACTCGCCCAAAGACCTTCTGCCGCTCGATCGGATCGTAGCCTCCGTAGCTCCAGGGATTGCAGCGCAAAAGACGCCAGCCGGCAAGAACTAAGCCCCGGGCCACTCCGTAAGTCTTGAGAGCATCGATGGCATACTGCGAGCAAGAAGGGTAGTACTTGCACCGGCGCGGAAGGCCGGGCGAGATCAACAGCTGATAGCCCCGCACGGCTATCACCAGAAGCAAGGCTATGGGACTCGGGCGCTGCTTCACTGGGACGATCCACGCTCCGCCGGCTCGCGCACAAGCGACGCCTTGCGGAATACCTCAAGCATCTTCGCTTCGACCATTCTAAACCCGCCTGATTCCAGCAGCTCCAGGAGTGGCGCCCGAGCAACCAGTACGTAGTCCATGTTACCCCTAAACAGAGCGCAGTTCGTGCGGAACGCCTCGCGCAGCACACGCTTAACACGGTTTCTGTCTACCGCAGACCCCAGTTTCTTCGAGACGGAGAAACCGACGCGGACGGTAGTCGCAGTATTGTTCGATCCGGCTTCGGGGTGTTCGAAATAGTATAAGACTAGGTACTTATTGGCAACAGAGCGCCCCGCCCGGTAGACGCGGGTGAAGTCCTCGGAGCGCGAAAGCCGGCCACGAGACCGATCCACCGTAAGTCAAGCCCGCCCCGCGTCACGCGGATAGCCGTTTGCGGCCCTTAGCCCGCCGACGCTTGAGCACCGCTCTCCCGCCACGAGTGCTCATCCGCGCGCGAAAGCCATGGACTCTCTTGCGCTTCCGCTTGCTCGGTTGATACGTCCTTTTCACTTGCCCTCACTTACCATCCGAAGGATCCCCAGGAGCGTTGCCACACGCAGCCGAACCGGCCAAGGCCACTTTCTCGGCTCGCGCTCTACTTGGTCTTTCCTTGGTCGCGTACCTCTAACACCGATACCAGCCCACTGCCAGGACCAGCCCCGGCACAGCGAGTGGCGAAGTATACAAGCCGCTCACGCCGCCGTCAATGCGCACCTGCGCCCGCCGAGGCGTTGTTCGCACCCTCGCCAGAGAAGCTCCGGAAGCAGCCGCCACCGGCGAGACTACTCCAAGCGTACACAGGTGCCTGTGGATACTGTGGACAACCCGTGGTTCCTGGGCGTTCGTTCGGCATCGGCCAAGGCTCGACTTGTGGACAGAGGTCGATCCGCGTACGCTCTCGGCGTCCCTCTCCCCGCCACCGACAGGCATCAGGGCCAGGCTCACCCCACAGCGCTGCCCCTCTCTGTTCTCCTTTCCACCCACTTGTGCCAGTGCTGCCTCATGCATCCTCGGTGCGCCAGACCCCTTCTTCAGCGAAATCGGCATCCCCAGTTTCCCCAGGAAGGCCGGCTTTTGCGGCTTTTTCCTTCCACGCTTCCGCACATTTTCCACACTTGTGGATTTCCCTGTGGATAAACCAGAGAAATACCTGCAAAAAACCAGTAACGGCTGATGAAACGGGGCTGGCCATAACTCCTGCTCGGAAGGAAATTTCCGCAGTTTCCGGACATCTTGTTCGACCCGGGTTGTGGAAAACGGTCGTGCTGCTCGTTACAATGGCAGTGCTTTACGACAGGGACAGCGGTCTAGCCCAGCTATCTCCTGGTTTCCTGATGGTTCTGGTTCCCTGATGAAGCCTTCGGCCAAGAACTTGCAAACGTCAGATGTCTTCTATTACACGCCCGCGGACCAGGTCGACGCACCAGGCCGACAGTCCGCTGACTGTGAGCGACGTAGCCCCCGCCCCATGCCAAAGATGACCGGCCTAGCCCCCGTCTCCTCCCGTTCATGAGCGACGTGGTACCCATCCAGACGATCACCGACAAGGCAGTTGCGCGCCGGTCTGCCGGTGAGTCAGGCAAGGATCGCCCCGCAACCGGCCGGCGAAGCCGCGCAGCGAGCCCTACCCTCCTTGTCTCTCCCGTAGCAATCGATCCTCCACGCATAGCCATCTATCGCGGCCCGGACTGCGCCCCTTTTATCATCTGCCTGCAGGAACTCGCCGAAAGTCCTGACCCCGCCACTCTGATCGACGCTCTGTCTCTGCGCATCTTCAGTCTGGCAAGCGAGCAGGGGGGCAGCATTCCTCTCACTGTCATCCAGGAACTCGTCGCCAATCTCATTCACGCTTCTTTCGCTGGGGTGGTCGTCACCATCCTTGACAACGGAAATACGCTCCGCATCAGCGACCGAGGCCCCGGTATAAGCGACAAGACGGCTGCCCTGCGCCCCGGATTCACCTCAGCCGATGCTGGCAGCAAACAGTACATCCGGGGAGTCGGGTCGGGCTTCACCATCGTCAAGGAGACGCTTGAACGCCTCGGAGGCTCGCTGGACATCGAGGACAATCTTGGCCAGGGCACCGTGGTCACTGTGCGCATGCCACGGGACGCGGAAACGGTACTCCCACGCCCTGAGCGTCCGGCTTATAATCTTCCTGAGCGCCAGTTGAAGACCCTCCTGCTTACGGTCGAACTTGCTCCTGTCGGTCCGACCCGCCTCGCCCAGGAACTGGGGGTGTCTGCCTCCACGGCTTACAGAGACCTTCTCTCCCTGGAACAAGCGGGCTTGGTGGCAAGCGAAGCCTCTGGGCAGCGCACCGTAACCGAGGCAGGTCTGGCCTTCCTGCGCACTGTACTGTCTTAGAAACGGTCTCCGGTCAACAAGGTCGAGGGAGTCGAGCCCTGTGCAAACATATATTGACCCCCTCTGGGAGAAAGCCCTGGAGCATATCTCCCACCAGGTCAACGAAGGCACGTTCCGCATCTGGTTCGGCCAGACCACTGGTCTTGGCCTTGTGAACGGCACGTACTCAGTGGGAGTTCCCTCCGAATTCGCCAAGGACTGGATCGAGTCCCGCTTCCGTTCTCTCATCGTCGAGGCGCTGGCGCATGCCGCAGGCGAGCCGGTCAGTTGTGAGATCGTGGTCGTGCCCGACCTTCCTGGCGTCCTCGGCGCCGGGGACAGGCACGCTGGGGAGAGACGTCCAGAGGGAGACGGCTCAGACCAATACCCGGAGCTCTCCCCAGGACCTCAGGAACCACCGGGTGCGTATTACGCTTCTCCTCATGATCCTCAGCCCCACGCATCGGACCCATTCTATTCTGATCCGGCTGCGCGCACTTCCACTGCATCCCAGGCCTCACGGCTGTCGTCATACCACAGCCCGCCTGTGACCAGTGGGCTTCTTCCGAAGTACACTTTCGACGATTTCGTGGTAGGACCGTCGAACCGCTTCGCTCACGCTGCGGCTCTGGCTGCAGCAGAAACTCCGGGGACTCAATACAACCCACTGTTCATCTACGGGGGCGTGGGTCTAGGAAAGACCCACCTTCTCCAAGCGATCGGTCATTACGTACTGCAGAATCATCCCCGCCTCCGCGTAAAGTATGTGACACTCGAGGCCTTCACGAATGATTTCATCAACTCGCTGCGTGATGACACGATCGAGGGTTTCAAGAACTACTACCGAAGTTTCGATGTGCTTCTCCTGGACGACATCCAGTTCCTCCAGAAGAAGGAGCAGACCCAGGAGGAGTTCTTTCATACCTTCAACGCTCTTCACGATGCTCAGAAGCAGATCGTCATCACCTCAGACCGACCCCCTAAAGCTCTGGAAACTCTAGAGGATCGCCTGGTCAACCGGTTCGAGTGGGGTCTTATCACGGATATCCAGCCCCCTGACTTAGAGACCCGCATCGCCATCCTGCGCAAGAAAGTGCGCCGCGATCGCATCACTCTTCAGGATGACGAGGTACTGACTTTCATTGCCTCTCGGGTCCCAACTAATATACGAGAATTAGAGGGGTGTCTCACTCGGGTAATAGCGTATTCATCGCTCAACCGTGTTCCTATTAGTGTGGGCCTGGCCCGCGACGTACTCAAAGACATCCCGGAGACCACAGTCAGCCAGATCACCATAGAGCAAATCCTAAAGACTGTGACTCAGTGTACCGGGGTATCTGTTACGGAGATTCTAGGTGATAAGCGAGCTCGGAACGTCGTGGAGAGCCGGCATCTTGTCATGTATCTCGCGCGAGAACTCACAGACCTGAGTCTTCCGAAGATCGGTGAACATATCGGCAGGCGTGATCACACGACCGTTCTCCATGCTGTAGAGAAAATCGCCAAGCTGATGACGCAGGACCGGCACCTCTATGAACGGGTACAGCAGCTTACCGCCAAACTCAAGAGCCAGTAGGTTACCCAGCCTTTGCTGTGGAACTCCGCTGCCGCACCTGTGGACAGGGTTCTCTCTTCTCCACAGAGGTCTGAGAGTCGTTCCTCACGCCGGAATCCGTACCCGGTTTATCCACAGCAATATCCACCCAGGCTACACACCGTCTCTGGAGACCTTCCGTAACCCCTGCTCTTGTTCCACAGTCTCCACACCGTCTTCTACTCTGGTTATATTTCTCTAGATAGATTTTCTTTACCTAGTAGTCCGTGGATACAGTGAAGACGACCGACTGAGGAGTACCGATGAAACTCGTGACCAACAAGCAGGCCCTTGTAGAAAGCCTCGCGACTGTCAGTAAGGCGGTCTCTACACGGACTTCGATTCAGGTCCTGTCGGGAGTCCTGTTGAGCGCAATCAATGACGTAGTTACCTTGGCTGCGACAGACATGGAGATTTCCTTACGAGCGCCGCTCTCTGCGAAGATCGAGCAGCCAGGTGCTGTCGTGGTGCCGGCACGTATTGTGACCGATGTCGCTCGGACACTCCCTGCTGGAGAGGTAGTCATAGAGCAGCGAGGTGGAGAGACACAGGTCGAGATACGGGCAGGAGAGTCTGTCTTTGACTTGCATTCCTTGCCGGCAGCGGATTTCCCGCAGCTACCGCAGCTTGCTGGGGAAGAGTTCACAGTCGCCCGGGAGGCGTTCATCGAGACGGTTGAGCGCGTGGCCCCGGCTGCCTCTAGAGATGAGACGCGGCCTGTCCTTACCGGGGTGTTGATGCATCTGGAGAAGAATCTCGTACGCATGGTGGCAACAGACAGCTACCGGCTGAGTGTGAAAGAAACGCCTCTCGATACGTCGGTCGGGAAGGCGGTCCAGGCTATCGTGCCAGCACGCGCCCTCACCGAGCTCGTACGGATCGCAGGTAGTGCCGCTGACGATCGGATCGGTGTTGTACTCACAGAGAACCAGATAGGGTTCGCAGTCGGGGGAGTCACTCTAATCTCGAGGCTCATTGACGGGCAGTTCCCAAACTATCGGCAGCTCATCCCAGAGTCGTTCGACTATGAAGTAGCCGTCGGCCGGGACGAGCTGGCAGAGGCTATCCGGCGTGTGGGGCTGCTCGCCCATAAGAACAGTCCCTTGCGACTGCGGTTCGGGGCTAACATGTTGACCATCTCTGCTGAGTCACAGGACGTTGGACGGGCCCACGAAGTAGTTCCCATACAGTATTCCGGGGACGAGCTAGAGATCGGGTTCAACCCCGACTTTCTGGAAGTAGGGGTCGTGGCTGTCAAGGACTCG
This sequence comes from uncultured Actinomycetes bacterium, assembly GCA_937148845.1. Lineage (GTDB taxonomy): Bacteria > Actinomycetota > Thermoleophilia > RBG-16-64-13 > RBG-16-64-13 > CAKZRW01. The sequence continues at coordinate 10,562 of CAKZRW010000059.1, forward strand.
CCGGTTTACTTGCGGTTCATCAGTCCTCTGCGACCTGGTCTCGTCAAGGGCGCGACCGACGATTTCCTTTATCTTGTCATGCCCATCCGGCTCAGTGACTGACTCCGAGTGTGACTGGTCGCGCTGGATCTGTCCCGTGAGCAGACACCCGTCCGATGCAAGCTAGCGACGACCAGTCGGAAGCCGAGGTGTCTGTACGTCTGCCCATTACCCTAGGCCAGTTCCTGAAGGCTGCCCAGCTTGCAAGATCGGGAGGGGAAGCGAAGCTGCTTGTCCAGAGAGGGAAGGTCACCGTCAATGGTGTGGTGGAGTACCGCCGTGGTCGATTGCTCAAGCAGGGGGATGTCGTCGAGGTCCACCAGGAGAAGGTACGTGTGGGACAGGGGTGAGATCCATGCTAGTAGGACGGGTCCGCTTCCTGAACGCACGAGCCCAGCGGTTGCTAGAGATAGAGCTCGCTGAAGGTGTGAATATCATCGTCGGGCCGAACGGTGCCGGCAAGACCACGGTCCTAGAAGCTCTATACCTCTTGTTGACTGGTCGTCCGTTAAGGGCAGCAAACATCCGCGACATCATCACCGAGGGAGCGGAAGTGCTCAGAATAGAGGCAGATCTGGCGGGACCGACAGGGCATCTCTTGGCTGCGGCTGCCTATGGCCGGGATGGGACGCGCAGACTGACAGCCAATGGCGCAAGGCTCGATGATGCAAGCCGGTGGAAAGAGTCGATACCAGTCCGGACCTTCGTTCCTGACGATCTCCGTCTGATCAAAGGTAGCCCGCGAAGACGGCGTGAGTACCTGGACGGACTTGCCTCGGGCCGTGAGCCTGAGTACTCGATGGTCCTGCGTCGGTACGAGGAGGCCTTGGCTCAGCGCAATGCGCTCTTGCGCGCCCCCTGGGGCACTGGGAGCAGTACTGAGTTCACCCCCTGGGAGAGAGTACTCGCCGATACGGGTCCCGATCTCTGTCGGATGCGGGCGGATACCCTGAATGCCTTTGTACCGGCTTTCCAGGAGATGTACGCTCGCCTGACCGGCGAGCCAGGAGTGTCCCTACACCTGGTGTATCGGACCAACGCCTGGGGCTTGGACAGCGCTGAGTATCGGGACCGGCTGCGGGACATGCGGGCCGCAGATCGGGTGAGGACCTATACGCAACTGGGCCCCCATCGCGACGACATCCGTCTTACGCGGGCCGGGCTCGACGTGCGTGAGTACGCCTCACAAGGCGAGCAGCGCACGATACTACTGAGCCTGGTTCTTGCTGAGTGGCTCGTGTGCGAGCAAGCAGGGAGGCGACCGCTTCTCTTGCTGGACGACGTCATGAGCGAACTGGACCCAGACCGCCGCCGCCGGTTGATAGGCTTGCTGCTGGAGGGCAGCCAGGTGGTCATCACCACTGCTGACCTGCGTTACTTCGAATCGTTCGAGCTGGAGAAGGCCCGGATCATTCGATTGAGGCGAGAGGAATCACGGGTGTGACGCAGGGGGACCTGGAAAGAATCGGCGAGCTGCTAGACGTGACAGCGCCAGGATACGGGCAGCCGATCGGCCCGGACGAAGCGCCTCAGGGCGCAGAAACGGGCTCGTGCGCAGAGGGTGCGCCCCGCAGCTCGCACAGCGATCTGCGTGGTGAGCCGGCCCGGCTTCTCGCCGCGATCTGGGCGCAAGTCGTCGGTCCAGAAGTGGCGCAGAATGCGCAGCCGGTCCACTGCCGCAACGGCAGGCTGGTGGTCAGCACGTCATCCACAGCCTGGGCCCACACGCTCCAGGACATGAGCGAGAATGTGAGGTCGGGGTTGAATGCCCGACTCGGCCACGAGTACGTCAAGCGCGTCGTCTTCCGCCATGCCGGTTGGGGCGCGGCCGGATCGTCCACCGAGAGCGCGTCCGCTGAGAGCGGGCCTGAAGCGCTACTGGTCGGTGTTCCCCGGCCGGGGAGTGTTCAATCTTCTGAGCTGAGGAGTGCTCCCGAGCTGGCGAGTGCTGCGGGGCTTTCTGCCGAGGCGAACGCAGTACGTGGAGGTTTCGAAGACCGGGGAGAATCACGAGGGAGAAGAGACGCGGACGAGAGCGCTGGCAACATCGAAGAGGTCCTTACTGAGGTCGAAAGTCTTCCTATTGAGCCAGGGCTCAAGACCCGTATCCAAGGGGCGATGAGGGCGGCGCTTGTGCGCGACCAGCAGGATTCGGTGCGCTCCGAGCGTACGAAGAAAGAGGCAGAATAGGTGCGGTGTGGTATCATTGCAAAGACGTGGATAGGTTTCTCCATATGCAGTCGGTCGGTCTTTCTTTCCCTGTCCGGAAGCATTCCTGTCACGCGTTCCGCGCAATGGTCCTGATCCACGTCGCAGCTGTCTCTGCCCGATGATTCGTCTGCTGGCCTGGTCGCAGGTGGTGGAACCTGGCCCCAGTCGACTGTATCTGCCCAGCAGTACGACCGCCCGACAGGGCGCCAGACGCTCGGCAGCGTGCTGGCCCTGCCTGCCACCAGAATCTGGGCAGAGGCCAAAGTGGAGGTGTCGCCAAGAGAGCCACGTCCTACGAGGTGAGGTCGGCAAGATTTGACTGAGCTGTACGACGCTAGTTCCATACAAGTCCTAGAGGGTCTGGAACCCGTGCGTAAGCGCCCGGGCATGTACATCGGGTCCACGGGTCACCGTGGGTTACACCATCTTGTGTACGAAGTGGTGGACAACTCGGTCGATGAGGCCCTGGCGGGCCACTGCACCAAGATCGACGTCACTATCTTCCCCGACTGTTCGGTCCGAGTGACCGATGACGGTAGGGGCATACCTGTCGACCCTATGCCCGACCAGCAGGATCGGCCTGCGGTCGAGGTGGTCATGACCAAGCTGCACGCCGGTGGCAAGTTCGGCGGTCAGGGCTACAAGGTGTCCGGAGGCTTGCACGGCGTGGGCGTGAGCGTGGTCAACGCGCTTTCGGAGTGGTTGATCGTAGAGGTCTGCCGGGACGGACTGCGCTATCGGCAGCGCTACGAGCGCGGGACGCCGGTCACCGATCTCGAGGTCGTCGGCAGATGCGGCAAGGAGCGAGGCACCACCGTGCATTTTCTGCCCGACCGGGAGGTCTTCGATGATCTCAACTTCAACTTCTCCACCCTTTCGCAGCGGCTTCGGGAAGTAGCCTTTCTCAACCGTGGCCTCCGCATCACTCTGACCGATGAGCGCGAACAGACCGAGGAGGTCTCGGCTCCCGGGATAAGCGACGACTATGGGGAAGAGACCGGCTCCGCGGAAGGCGATGGGGAAAGAGGCGGTCGCGTCGGTGTGGGGCAAGCCCTGTTGGATGACGCTACCTGCGAGGTGACCTTCTTAGGCAAGGGCCCCGGAGGACCCAAGTCGGTCACCTACTGCTACAAGGGGGGAATCGTCGACTTTGTCAAACACATCAACAAGCACAAAGAGCCCATCCACCCCCACATCATCCACTTCGAGGGTGAAGAGCAAGTCAATGGGAAGCAGCATACGGTCGAAGTGGCCATGCAGTGGAATGCCGGCTATACCGACAACGTCTTTTCCTTCGCCAACAACATCAACACCCATGAGGGTGGCTCTCATCTTTCGGGGTTCCGTGCGGCTCTCACCCGGACTCTGAACGACTACGCACGTTCGAAAGGCTTCTTGAAGGAGAAAGAGGAAAACCTGAGCGGGGAAGATGTGCGCGAAGGCCTTGTGGCCATTCTCAGCGTCAAGCTCGAGGACCCGCAGTACGAAGGGCAGACCAAGACCAAGCTGGGCAACTCGGAGATCCGGGGTTTCGTCGAAAGCGTCGTCAGCCAGAAGCTCGGTGAGTTCCTGGAAGAAAACCCCGGAGACGCACGCCAGATCATCAGCAAGGCTGTGCAGGCAGCACGAGCCAGACAGGCGGCCCGGAAGGCCCGCGACCTGACCCGTCGCAAGAGCATCCTCGAAAACACCACCCTGCCGGGGAAGCTTGCCGACTGCTCGATAAGGGATCCGGCAGCTTGCGAGCTCTACCTGGTGGAGGGTGACTCGGCCGGGGGCTCTGCCAAGCAAGCTCGTGACCGCAGCTTCCAGGCCATCCTGCCATTGCGCGGCAAGATCATCAACGTGGAGAAGGCTCGGCTCAACAAGATCCTCTCCAACGCCGAGATCCAAGCCATCATCAGTGCTTGCGGCACGAACGTGGCCGATGAGTTCGACCTCAGTGCGGCTCGCTACCACAAGATCATCATCATGACCGATGCGGATGTGGACGGAGCCCACATCCGCACGCTCATCCTGACCTTCCTTTTCCGCAACATGCTCGAGTTGATCGAGGCGGGCTATGTCTACATTGCACAGCCGCCCCTTTACAGGGTGAGCCACAAGCGCCAGGACTACTATGCGTTCAGTGACGCCCAGCTTGAGCAGCTGCTCAACCGCATCGGGCGTCAGGGGGTGACGGTCCAGCGGTTCAAGGGGCTCGGCGAGATGAACCCCGAGCAGCTGTGGGAGACCACCATGAATCCCGACAAGCGCACCCTCCTCCAGGTGACCGTGGACGACGCAGCTATCGCCGACGAAGTCTTCAGCACTCTCATGGGCGACAACGTGGAGCCGCGCCGCGATTTCATCACCGAGAACGCACGCTATGTGCGCACCCTCGACATCTAGCGTGCACAGCTGGGCTTACGACTGGGGCTACGAATGGAGACACTGGAAGGGCGTATCGAGCAGATCGAGATAGCGGAGGAGATGCGCGCCTCCTATCTCGACTACGCCATGAGCGTGATAGTGGGCCGTGCCCTGCCCGACGTCCGCGACGGCCTCAAGCCCGTCCATCGACGGGTACTCTACGGTATGCACGATGCGGGCATGCGGCCGAACCAGCCGTACCGGAAGTGCGCTCGCATCGTGGGCGATGTCATGGGTAACTTCCACCCTCACGGCGACCAGGCCATCTATGATGCCCTGGTGCGCATGGCACAGGATTTCTCCATCCGCTACCCGTTGGTCGATGGCCACGGCAACTTCGGCTCGGTGGACGGGGATGCGGCGGCTGCCATGCGTTATACCGAGTGCCGTCTCTCACGCATCGCCACGGAGATGCTCCGTGACATCGACGCTGACACAGTGGATTGGGTCCCGAACTACGACGGTAGTCGTGAAGAGCCCCAGGTCCTTCCCAGCCGTTTCCCCAACCTGCTGGTCAACGGCAGTTCGGGCATCGCGGTCGGCATGGCCACCAACATCCCGCCTCACAATCTCCGTGAAGCCATCGCCGCGACCGTGGCCCTGATCGACGACCCTGGTCTGACCACCAGCGATCTGATGCGGCATCTCAAAGGGCCGGATTTCCCCACCGGGGGGATCATTGTCGGGACCGCAGGTATCCGGGAAGCTTATGAGACCGGTCGAGGTCGAGTCATAGTAAGGGCTCGAGCTCACACGGAGCCCCTCAAACAGGGCAAGACCGCCATCATCGTGACCGAGATCCCCTATCAGGTGAACAAAGCGCAGCTGATCGAGAAGATCGCGGAGCTCGTGCGCGAGAAGAAGATTCCGGAGATCTCCGACCTGCGCGATGAGTCCGACCGTTCCGGCATGCGCATCGTCATAGAGCTCAAACGCGAGGCTGTACCCAAGGTGGTGTTGAACAAGCTCTACAAGCACACGGCTATGCAGAGCACCTACGGGGTGATCATGTTGGCCCTGGTCGATGGGGTCCCGCGCACCCTGTCGTTGAGGGAATTGCTGCGCTACTACATCGCTCATCAGAAGGACGTCATCGTCCGCCGCACCCGCTACGAGCTCGACAAGGCGAAGAAGCGCGCCCATATCCTCGAAGGTCTGCTGATAGCCATCGGGCATCTCGATGAGGTCATACGCATCATCCGTTCAAGTGAGGATACCGAGGCTGCCAAGGCCAGCCTGATGGCTCGGTTCGGTCTCTCGGAGGAGCAAGCGCAAGCCATCGTCGACCTACGGCTCCGCAATCTGACCGCTCTGGAGCGACACAAGATCGAAGAGGAGCACCGGGACCTGTTGGAGCGCATAGCCTATCTGGAAGGCCTGTTGGCAGACGAAAGCCTGATCTATGGGGTGATGAAGGAGGAGCTGCTCGAGATCAAGCAGATGTACGGCGACGACCGCCGCACCGATATCCTGCCCTCCGAAGATCAGATAGACATCGAGGACATGATCGCGGTGGAGGACATGGTCATCTCGATCTCGGCCTCCGGCTACCTCAAACGTCTCCCGGTATCGACCTACCGCACCCAGAATCGCGGTGGAGTAGGGGTATCGGGCATGGAGCTCAAAGAGGGCGACTATATAGAGCACCTCTTCATCACCACCACGCATCATTACCTGCTGTTCATCACTTCGCGAGGCAAGATCTATCGCCAGAAAGTGCACGAGCTGCCGCTCGGCAGCCGACAGAGCAAGGGCCGGCACGTGGCCAATCTCTTGCCCCTGGCTTCCGGCGAGAAGATCAAAGCAGTGATCGCTACCAAGGATTACTCGGACGCCAGGTATTTGGTATTCGCCACCAAGAAAGGGATCGTCAAGAAGACCCACTTCGAGGAGTACAACACGCCCCTCAAGTCAGACGGCATCATCGCCATAAGCTTGGACGATGACGATGAGCTGGTGGCTGTGTGCCACACTAACGGGCACGACGATCTGATCCTGGTGTCGAGTGAAGGCAAGGCCATCCGCTTCCACGAGTACGACGTGCGTCCCACCGGGAGGGCCACCATGGGAGTGGTGGGGATGCGCATACCCGAAGGCCACTCCCTGATAGGCATGTCCGTGGCCGAAGACGACGCTGATATCTTCTGTGTCACCAGCGGCGGATACGGCAAGCGCACCCCGGCCTCCAGCTATCCCGTGCAGAAACGGGGCGGTCAAGGTGTGCTCACCATCAAGGACTCTCCGGGGCGAGGCGACTTGGTGGGCGTATGCTCGGTCCGCAACAACCATGAGATAATGCTCATGAGTCAAGAGGGGGTGGTGATCCGCGTGCCGGTGGAGAGCGTGCGCTGCACTGGGCGGAACACCATGGGTGTGCGGATAATGAATCTGCGCGGAGCGGACAGAGTCTCCAGCATGGCCCGGCTGGTAGGTGGGTCGGGCGGGAACAGCGACAATGGCAGCGGGAGTCGAACCGCTGAAACCGCTGATGAAGATTCTGAGGAACAAGGAGTCTGATCGATGTTCTTCTGGGATTGGACGCTCATCCTTTTAGTGCCGGCCTTACTCCTCGGCATCTACGCGCAAGCCAAGGTAAGCAGCAGTTTCAGCCGTTATTCTCAGGTACCGTCGGCTCGCCGCATGACCGGAGCCCAGGCGGCCCGAGTCCTGCTTGATTCTGCGGGCCTTAATCACGTGGGCATCCAAGTGGGCGGGGCGAGGCTGTCGGACCACTATGACCCGCGCAACGAGACTCTCACCCTGAGCCCGGAGGTGGGACAGAGCTACTCGCTGGCCGCTTTGGGAGTGGCCGCCCATGAGGTGGGACACGCTATCCAACACGCCCAGGGTTACCTTGCATTCCGCCTCCGGAGCGCTTTGGTACCCGTGGCGCAGTTCGGCACTTCCCTCGGTTTCATCCTGTTCTTGGTAGGGCTCTTGTTCTTCCGCAGCGGGCTGCTTGTCAACCTGGGCATAGTGCTGTACGCGGGGGCCGTGTTGTTCACCCTGGTGACGCTTCCGGTCGAGCTGAACGCCTCGCGGAGAGCTTTGGCACTGCTTGCAGAAAGGAACATCCTCGTCGCTGACGAAATCTCCGGTGCTAGGAAAGTCCTGAGCGCTGCCGCTCTTACTTATGTGGCCGCTGCGCTCATGGCCATCCTCCAGCTGATCCGGTTGATTGCCATCAGCCGGAGATAGCCGGGAAGAGGGCGCCCCAAAGGAGGGTAGATGAGCATCCCGCGTTTGCTGCTGGTCCCCAGCCACAAGACGGGACTGGCGGACGCGGTGGCTGCTGCCCTCACCGAGATTCTCTCTGCGCAGGGTCGGCGGGTGCGTTTCCACCATCTAGGCCCTCTGGGTCCGAGCTTCTCCTGGGACCGCTGGGAAGGTGCAGCTTTTCTCGACCCCTCCCTTTATGACGAGGAGGCCTTGCTCAGCCTTTACGAGGTAGCCACCCGCGGAGCCGAGCTTTCGCTCCTGTCCTGCAATCGCGGACTGCTTGACCGTTTGGGCGGCGCCGGCTGGACCCCGGCCGATCTTGCCCGTATCCTCGATTGCCCGGTAGTCCTGGTGCTCGACTGTCGCGGCTGGGGCACCGGCATCAAGGCCTTGGTGAGTGGGGTCAAATCAGCTCTACCCGACCTCAATCTGGTTGCAGCGGTGCTTTCTGGAGTGAGCGACGGCGAGCATCTCGCGCTCCTTCGGGACTCTTTGGCTCAGGCCGGGCTTCCTGTGGTGGGGTGTCTGCTGGAGGGGGAAGGACCGCGCTGGGATACCGCCGCCCCGGGTGCCGAAGGGCTGCCTCTTGCTCCGCTCTTTCTGGACGCGGTCTCCCGGCAGGTGGATGTGGAAGCATTGGTGGAGATGGCGGGGCAACGGGGGTTCCTTCCTCTATCAGCGAGGCTCAGCGATCGCGGTAGTGAAGGGCCCCTCGTGCTGGTGGCGGCAGGCTCTGGTTTCACTCCGTGGAGTCGAGACTGTATTGAAGTGCTGCGGGCGGCCGGGGCGCGGGTCAAACGCCTAGACCTGCTTCAAGACGAAACCTTGCCCGAGGAGACCGCAGGACTGGTGCTGGCGGGGACGCTCTGGACGTCGGCCCTTCTCGACATCGGCGCGAATCGTACGTTGCTGCACGACCTGGCGGAGAAGATCGGCTGCGGTCTTCCGACGGTGGCTCTCGGCGGAGGTGCGGTCTTGCTCCTCACGCGCGTCCAGGACAGCCTGGGGAGAACGGTCGAGCTCGCTGGTGTGACCCCAGGCTCCGGCGAGATCCTGTGGGACTTGGAAGAACCGACCTATGTCCAAGTCACCGCTGCACGGGACAGCCTGCTTTTCGCCAAAGGGCAGACAGTGACGGGTTGGGTGCTGACTGAGGTGGAGATGCTTGACCCTACAGCTCTGTGGGACCCTCCGCTTCTTGTTCGGGCGTACGGGTCTGAGGAAGACCGCGGAGAGGGCATGGTAACGGGGTCGTTGTTCTGCTCCCGGGTGTTCATCCATCTCGCCAGTGCCCCGGGACTTGCGACGCGTTTCGTCAAGGCCTGTGACGTCTTTGCGGGGCAGCGGGTGTGAGCGAGCCCGGGAGCGAGTCACGGAGGGCGGGTCTCAGGTACGCCTCGTGTGCCGACTGCGCAGTTCAGCGATGCCCACATCCGGAAACGCCCTTGCGTCCGGGAAGCTCTGGGCTTGTGGCCAACCGCGGTCACATGCGGTAGCCTACTATCCTGCAAGCAGATCCGGCCCCTATGTCCAGCCTCTGGGCGGGTCTGTCCCGCACTTGGGAACCCACGGACGAGTTCGCGAGGCAAGAAGGAGAGGGAACAGTGGCGGTACCTACGACCGACCCGGTCATCAAGCACTACCGCGAGCAGATCTCAGACAACGACGTCAAGATCCTCGAGCTGCTCAATAAACGGGTCAAGCTGGTAAAGACTCTCAAAGATTACAAGGAGACCCAGGGCCTGAGCTTTTACGACGCAGCCCAAGAAGACTGGGTGATCACCTATCTATGCCGGGCCAATCCGGGCCCTCTGTCGAATGACGGCCTCCGCGAGATCTATAGTGTGATCCTGAGTGTGATCAAGCGGGAGGTCATAGCCATGGGGGAGCAGAAATCCTCCTGACCCACGCGGGGCGCGGTAGAAGTCGCCGATAAGAGGTCACTGCGGCTGGTGCCTGCTGCTAGTGCGGCCTATTGCCGCTGCACTGGCGCTAGCCGCTCCCCGGCGTCTGGCCGAAGTCCTCGGGCGACACCTCGTCCAGGAACTCCTTGAATTCTTCGACGATCTGCTCGGTGTCATCGACTTCCTGCTCGAATTCGATGCCGTTGCTCTCAAGGACGGCCGAAGCAGCGAAGATGGGCGCATCAGTGCGTACGGCTAGCGCTATGGCATCAGAAGGCCGGGAATCGACCCGGATCTGTTGCCCCTCCTTCTCCAAGAGCAGTTCGGCATAGAAGGTGTTCTCGCGGAGTTCGGTGACTAGGACCGCAGTCACGCTAGCAGAAAGGCTCTCGATGACGTTGACGAGCAGGTCATGCGTCATCGGCCGAGGTAATTCGGCGTTCTGGAGCTTCATCAGAATAGCCGCCGCTTCGGGATGGCCGATCCAGATGGGAAGGAAGCGGTTCTTGCCCTCGACTTTGAGCAGCACTATAGGCTGCTTGCTCGCCGCGTCGAAACTGATGCCGTAGACCGTGACTCTCTCGAAGCCGTCCATGGGATCCTCTCTCAAGTCTTCGTGCATAGGTTACTCCCCTGTTTCCCTCCCGTCATCTGTCGGAATGCGCTAAACTACCGGCGCATGGGCCTATAGCTCAGTTGGTTAGAGCGCATCCCTGATAAGGATGAGGCCAGTGGTTCGAATCCACTTAGGCCCACCTTCACTTGAGCAGCTGAAGGTCCTGGGCCGTTTCCGGTGGGGGATTAGCTCAGTTGGGAGAGCGCCGCCTTTGCACGGCGGAGGTCGCCGGTTCGACCCCGGTATCCTCCACCTTCGTGGTCAGTTAGAGGCCCCAGCGGCGGAGGGGTTAGCATGGCCTTCAGACGGATACTGGTGGCGACCGACGGGACAGAGGTCGCCCTGCGAGCGCTGCAGACCGCGGTCGAGCTGACCAGCACCTTTCGGGCGCAATTGATCATCGTGACTGCGGTGGAGGTGCCCGAGTTGGTCGCACGCCGCCTGAGTGTGCGCCAGGGGGCCTTGGAAGACCATGTGGAGCAGACGGCGCAGAAAGCGCTCGAATCGTCACTTGCCCTCCTTGCCGAGGCGCAGATCGGCGCTCTGGTAAAAGTCCTGGTAGGCGAACCGTCCGGGGTCATTATGGCTGCTGTCGAACAGCTGGCCCCCGAGTTGGTAGTGATGGGACGAGCCAGCCGTGAGGAGCCCAAAGCCTTCGTACTGGGCACGGTGAGCGATCGCCTTTGTCGTCAGGTAAGGACGCCTCTGCTCTTGGTCCCCTGAACTGGGGCTGACCCCCAGTCGGCCCTGGCGCAGACGACCGGGAGAGCGCCTCAGCTTTGCTCCAAGCGTTCGCCAAGAGGAGTGCGCCTACGCTCTTAGAGTACGCGTTGCTTTCATATGCGAACATACGCAATAAATGTTGCATAACCGTTGCCGATGGTCTATCATGCAATAGAGTCCATCATGGTCACACGGCAGACAGCTCCGAGCCTGAGACTTACCGAGCTGTATAAAGCCCGGGCAAGAGTGCCTCTCATCGCGTTTCTGGCCATCCTCATCCCGCCGCTTGTAGGAGTACGAGGCCCCCTTCTCTGGATCGCTTATCTCCTCTTCGCCGTTCTCTATGCAATCTGGGCGCTACGGTTGACGGCTATCTACCCGCAGGACAGCCGACTAGGGCTTCTTCTTTGCCTGACCGATACCGCCATTGTCTTTCCGCTCATCGTGTGGAGTGGGACAGTGGCGCTGCGCGTCGGCCTACTCCTCCTCTGTGCAGGTGGTTGGGCGTTCTCGTTGGTGATCCGCGGGGTCAACTCGAAGCGGCGACTCGAAACTGAGAGAAGGTCTGCCAGGGCTGGGCGTGGCCTTTCAGGAGGAGAGTACCTTGGCAGGACGAGCTCCGTCGATAGCGAGCTTCTCCCCCAGCAATCCGTCTCTCCACTGGAACGTGCTGTCCGCGAGCGGCTGGGCCTGTTCGCTACCACCGGCGCTCGTTTTGCCCTGGTGGTGCTCAGAGTTCTCCGCTGGCAGGAGGCGGCGACCTACTACGGTCCTACCGCCGCGGAACGGATGCTCCATGCCGTCGCTCGCCGAGGTCTCCGGCAGCTGGGGCCCGACGCACAGCACTTCTATCTTTCTGAGGGACGAGTCGCATTCCTCTTCGCGACTGGCCCGTTTGCTCCGGCCGGTCAGGGCGCCGGCGGTAGCGCCGGTCGAGCGGTGGACGAGGCCGTGCCTGTGTGCAGCGATCCCTACGACATTGAAGGGATTGCCATGTCCGTGGCGAGGAAGGCTTGCGAACATCTGGTCGACGGTCACCGGGTCGAGTGTGTTGTGGGCTGGGCCTCAGCTCCTGCCGACGGGATCAGCGTGGAGGACCTGCTGTACGTGGCGGAGACGGGCGCTCAAAGCACGGAGGCGTTCCGGCGAGTCGCGGGGCCGCCGAGGGTGCGGGAACGCGCTCGTGCTGCTGCAGGTTGATCCCGCTACGCTCGCCAATCCGTCTCTCCGATCGATCTGGGAGAGGTGCGACCTACCGCTAGAGCTTTGGTGTGTGCCACCGCTAGCGGAGGTGAGGTCGCGGCCGCCCTTGTGGTAATGTTCCCCGCATGGATCGGGAGACCTTGAAAGGGAAGACCATCGGTGTGCTCATGGGTGGTCTTTCCGGAGAACGGGAGATATCGCTGCGCTCTGGAGAGAACTGCTACCGGGCTTTGGCTGGTCGGGGCTACAAAGTGGTCAAGGTCGATGTTCAGAGAGACGTGGCGCGCCAGCTCGAGAAAGCGGGTGTCGAGGTGGCTTTTCTGGCCCTCCACGGTCGCTACGGCGAAGACGGTGCCATCCAAGGGCTGCTGACCATCATGGGTATCCCCTACACGGGTTCAGGGGTGTTGGCTTCGGCCTTGGGCATGAACAAGGTCGCCGCCAAGAAAGTGGTGCGCAGCAGTGGTCTGCCCACGCCGGATTACGTCGAAATCCCCTCCTGCCAGCCGGCAGAGGCGGCCGCTGCGCTGGTGGAGGCGGAGCTGGGCCTGCCGGTCATGGTGAAGCCGCTCGAAGAAGGGTCGAGTCTCGGCGTCGTCAAGGCTAAGACACTCAAGGAAGTGGAGAAGGCCATAGAGGCTGGCTGGCACAACTACGGGCCTATGTTCGCCGAGCGCTTCGTGAGCGGACGGGAGATCACCATAGGCGTCATCGTGCGGGAGGGGCGGCCGGAGGCCTTGCCGATCTTGGAGCTCGTACCGAAGCGCGAATTCTACGACTACGAGGCAAAGTACACAGAAGGTCTGACTGAATTCATCCTTCCCGCCCGCCTGGAACCTCGCACATACGAAGAGGCTCAGGAAGGTGCAGTCAAGGTCTTCGAGGCTCTGGGCTGTCGAGGGTATGCTCGCATCGACATGATGGTGGACGAGGCCGGTATCCCCTGGTTCGTCGAGGTCAATACCTTGCCCGGGATGACCGACCTTTCCGACCTTCCCGCGCAGGCGAGGGCGGCGGGGATATCGTACGAGGATCTGGTAGAGACGATACTCTTGACCGCCTCCCTGTGAGCCGGGCCAGGCGGGTGAGCCGGCATGATCGATAGCCACGTCCACATTTTCCCCCCCGAAATCATAAGGAACAGAGAGGACTACCTTGCCCGCGACCGGCGGTTCGCGGCTCTTTACGAGTCCCCGCAGGCGAAAATGGTCACCGCCGAGGACTTGCTTGCTCACATGGCAGAGACCGGGGTGCGGAAGTCAGTGGTGTTCGGGTACGCCTTCAGCGATCAGGGGCTTTGCCGGTTCGTGAATAACTATGTCATCGAAGCCGCTGGCTGCTACCCGGACCGGTTGGCGGGACTAGCTTGCGTGTGGACGGGCGGACCGGGGGCGGCCAAGGAGGTCGAGCGTTGCCTTGACGCTGGACTGCGTGGTTGTGGGGAGCTTGTCCTAGAATCCGAATGGAGCGGGAAACGGAGCGGTAAGGGCAGTGGAAGGGCGTGGTCAGGCCTCGGTGCTATTGCCGGACTTCTTAAGGAACGCGGTCTACCACTGCTCGTGCATGCCAACGAGCTCGTTGGTCATAGCTATCCCGGGAAAGGTCCCTTCGGCCCTGAAGCCTGTGTGTCACTGGCCCAAGCCTTTCCAGGCCTGACCATGGTCCTTGCCCATTTAGGAGGAGGGGCATTCTTGTATGAGGCCATGCCCGAGGTGGCTGCTGCTCTCGCCGACGTCTACTATGACACCGCTGCTGTGCCCTATCTTTATCGCCCCAGCGTCTACCAGGCTGTCCTTGCCACGGCGGGAGCGCACAAGCTGGTCTTCGGTAGTGACTACCCGTTGCTCTCGCCGGCGCGGTATCGAGCGGGACTGGATCATCTTCCCGAGGAGGCTCGCTCGGCGGTGTGCGAGGACAATGCCCGGCGGATCTTTGGCCTATGAGGGGATTCTTGGCATGGGGGACTCTTGAGAGTATGGGGCGAGATGGGCGCGACACCGGGCCATCCTTGACGCTGACGGGGGTCAGCAGGGACTGATGATCGAGAACCGACGGAGAAAAGACAGATGACCCAGGGTCAGGGCAGCGAGGAAGCCGCGAGCGGGCATGAGAGTCCGGCTGGCCTCAAGGATCTCCTCGGCCGGCTGCTAGCCGGGGAGTTGGGTCTGGATGACGTTCTGCAACGGTTGCGGCTGCTACAGGTGGCGCACGTAGGCGAGTTTGCCCGCCTGGATGTGAACCGAGACCTGCGCAAAGGAGTGCCGGAGGTAGTCTATGCGCCCCGCAAGTCCGATGCTCATCTAGCCAGCATCGTCCGCCGCCTGCTCGCGGAGAAAGGACTGGCCTTGGTCACTCGTTTGCCTCCCGAACGCGCCGAAGTCCTATATCGGCATTTGACGGAAGGGACAGGTGCGGGGGCGGATGGTTCGCCCGGTGAGTCAACGCTGACTGGGCGGCTGAGCGGTGATGCGGGCGGTGGCCGCAAGGACGCTGAGCCCGGCCAGGGAGTCGTCAAGGATCTTGTCTTTGCCTACGATCCTGAAGCCCGCGTCCTCGCGGTCCACACGCCGACCTACACTCCCCCTCGGGCGCATGGCTGCGTGGGTCTGCTGACTGCCGGGACCGCTGACATCCCCGTGGCCGAGGAGGCTGCCCTGGTGATCACGCACATGGGCTGTCGTGTCGTCCGTGGCTATGACACCGGAGTGGCGGGACTTCATCGGTTGTTGGAGCCGCTCAGCCGAATGATCGAGGAGAGAGTCGACGTGATAGTCGTAGTCGCCGGGATGGAAGGCGCCTTGCCTTCGGTGGTGGCCGGGCTCGTGGATGTGCCAGTGATCGGAGTGCCGACTTCGACCGGCTATGGTCTGGGTGGGGACGGGACGGCGGCGCTGCTCGCCATGCTACAGAGCTGTTCGCCCGGTCTGGTGGTCGTGAACATTGACAACGGGGTAGGGGCTGGCGCGGCCGCGGCGCTTATCGCGCGCGGCCGCGCCTGACACCCCGGTCAAGGAGACGGGGGCGACACCCCGCCGGGGTTGATCAGAGCCAGCCAAGGAGGACCTTGGAACTCGATTCCAACAGTGTCAGCACTTACCAGAGTGTAAGGGTCCTGGGCACCCGCGTGGACGTGATTACGCAGGCGGCCTTAGAGGCGGAGATCTCCGCCCGGCTGGCCGGCGCGCGCCTATGCAGGGTGGCGAAGCTCAATGCTGAGTTCTTGATGCGGGCAGCCGACGACCCTGAGTTCGCTGCCTACCTCGAGAACTCCGATCTCAATATAGCGGACGGAGCAGGGGTGGTCTGGGCGGCTCGCTTTCTCTCTCTACCGACCACATCGCGGGCCGGGCTGCGGGCTTTCCAAGTGGTGGGCCAAGCCCTGGTCAGTCTAGTGGCTCTACTCTTGCGACCGGCCTACTGCCGCGGACCGTTGCCGGAGAGGATCCCAGGTGTGGAGGCCTTGCACACCATGCTGGAGGCTGCTGTGGAGACGCGCTCTCCGGTGTTCTTCTTTGGAAGCAAAGCAGAAGTCAACCAGCGAGCACGAGAACTTCTTGCCCGGCAGCATCCTGGCCTGATTATTGCCGGCGGTTGCCATGGGTACCAGCCTGACTCCGAGGCCCCGCTCAGGCAGATAGAAGCTTCGGGGGCTAGGCTCCTTATCGTGGCGCTGGGTTCTCCGAAGCAGGAGTATTGGATCCGAGACCACGGCAAGGCTTTGAGCACGGTGCGGGTGGCCGTTGGGGAAGGGGGTTCGCTCGATTTCATCGCCGGCGATTCCCGGCGGGCACCCCGCTGGATGCAGGAGAGGGGTCTGGAATGGCTTTGGCGTCTGCTCATGAACGAGGATAGGACGGGCAGGAAGAGTCGACCTCGTCGCGCCTGGGACAGCGTACCCCGGTTCATCTGGCGAGTGGTGGTCTGGAAACTCAGGCACGGGGCGAGACAAGGCGCGCTGGACGCGCCGTGAACCAAGCATGAGATGAGCCGAACTGCCAAAAAGACTGTGGCCGTGCTCTACAGCGGAGGCCGCCAATGGGGCGGGATCGAGACCTACCTGCTCAATCTGTTCAGGCTGAATCCGGGCGACAGCATCGACCTGGTGCTTATCAGCCTGGGCGAATGGGAGCTTACTCGGGCGCTCGGTGGTCTGTCGGGCAAGGGTGGCCGGTCGTCGGGGAGCACGGGGCGGAGCGGGGGGGCCAGTCAGGCTGGAATCGCAAGGTGCAGGTTGCTGCCGGGTCAGCGGGCGAGGCTGCGTACGGTGTGGGATCTACGCCGGGTTCTTCGCCAAGAGAGTGCGAGACTGCTGGTGTCGCAAGGGGTGGTAGCCAACGCGTACGCTAGGCTGGCTGCCAGAGCCGCTGGCATTCCCCATCTTGTGGTTGTTCACAGCGACCTAGCGAATGACTACGTGAACCCGCTTGTGCGCTTCTGCTACCGGACCATCGATCGGTGGCTGCGGCCTCTGACCGATCGCTACGTGACGGTAGCCGGCTTCCTGGGGGAACGTCTGGTAGCTGCGGGGGTGCCGGCCGAGAAAGTACGGGTCATCTACAACGGTGTGGCCCAGCCTCGGCAACAGCTGACCACCGGCCCCGATGCTCGCAGGGCGGAGGCCGGCAAGTCTGTCGTTCTCTGCACGGTGGGTCGACTTCATCCGGTGAAAAACCTGGATGCGCTGATCGAAGCTATGACCCTGCTGCCAGCACATGTCTGCCTGGACGTCTGGGGCGAGGGGCCTGAGGAGGAACTTCTCCGGAACTTGATCACGGCTTTGGGGGTCGAGGGCAGGGTGAGGCTCCGGGGTGCGGTCGCTAGCGTCGCTGACGCCCTGGCGCAAGCCGACGTCTACGTGCAGGCTTCCAAGAGCGAAGGGTGTCCCTACGCCGTCCTGGAGGCCATGGCTGCGGGCAAGCCGGTGGTCGTCACGCCCTGCGGGGGGATGCCGGAGCTGGTCCGAGACGGAGAGACGGGCGTGGTCGCTGAGGGTACTGGTCCTCACGAGTTGGCCGCCGCGATAAGGCGAGTCAGCGACGACTGGAGGATGGCTGCGGAGCTTGCCCGGGCCGGCCAAGAAGCCGTGCGCAGGGACTTTGGGCTTGATAGGTGGCTGGCACAGACGTTGACTGCGTTCGACGAGGTGGCGAGATGAAGATCGTCTATTATTGCCCCCCGTACTGGGGGGATGGAGGTCCTGCCACCCACGGGCAGGGGATAGTACGAGGGCTGAGGCGTCTGGGACACGAGGTGTTGGTTCTACCCCCGGATCCCTCGGGGTCCATTCCTCTGGGGTATCGCCCGCCTGTTAGGCTCATTCCCCAAAGCGTCAGCTCCATGGTCCGACATTTGCGGGCTTGGAGGCGAGCTCGCGCCGGGGGTCTGGCCAAGCGTTGCATGCAAGCCTTGCAGGAATTCGAGCCGGACTGCCTGATCGTCCGACGCTCCCCGTACGACTTGGTGGCGGATGCCGTGATTCGTTCCTCCCGGTGTCAAGTAGTGGGCGAGATCAATGCGGTCCCTTTCTTGGAGGCCCAGAGATACTTCGGGCGCAAGTACGACCGCATCGAGCGCCGCAGGCAGGTGGCCTTCTACTCTCGCTGCGACCGGCTGGCCTGTGTCACCGAAGAGGTCAAGCAGCAGCTTCTGGGACTGGGCCTACCCGCCGACAGGATCGTAGTCGCCCCCAACGGGGTGGACACTGAGCTCTTCAGTCCCTCCGTTCCGCGCAAGCCCGGAGTGTTTGCACGGCCTCCAGCGCTTGTGATCGGCTATTGCGCGTCGTTGACTCCGCTCCAGGACCTCTCGGTGGCGGTGGAGGCTATGCGAGGGGTTCTCCTCGAGCTCGGAGACCGGGTCTCCTTTCTATTTCTGGGCCCTTCGCCCGCAGACCTGGTGGCGGCAGGGGCCGACACGGAGTTCCTGGCCAGGTGTGTGGCCATGGGGCGAGTGCCACACTCTGAAGTGCCGGCCTTCATGGCCTGGATGGACATAGGATGCGTGGCCCTGAGAGGCGTGCATGTTTCACCCCTTAAGGTGATGGAGTTCATGGCCATGGGAATCCCGGTCGCGACGGCTGCTAACGGCAGCGGACTGGGACCGCTACTTACCGCAGGTGCCGGCCTGGTCACCCCAGCGGGGGAGGCCGGGGCGTTAAGGGTATCTCTGCTGGCGCTTGCGCACGATCCCGCAAGGCGGGCCGAGATGGGTAGGGCCGGTCGGGCTTGGGTCGCCTCCTACGGTACTTGGGAAGTCACCGCTGCGAAGATGGTAGGTCAGGGCTGACCGCCAGGCATCGCGGAGGGTAGGCGCGTGCGGGAACGGACTGTCCACGAGTGGGGGCCGGCAGACCATGCTAAGGATTAGCCCTACCGCTGCCGAATCAAGATGACAGGAGGTCTTGCTGCAGGAGGTCGTGGAGTTCCCGTAATACCTGACTGGTGGTATAGTGACGGCCATCAAGTCGACATAGGCTTTCAGTCACCACATCCCCGTATCCCACCGACATCAGGCCGTAGTGGAATGGTGTCGCTGAAGAGGGAGGGACGATCTTGACAATCAACGTGCGCTTTCCAGAACGTCTTCCCCCCCGGCTTTCTCACAGCCGCACCTTCGAGGCTTGTGCAGTCTACGCAATCTTCCTGCTAGTCGTGGCGGTTCTTGTCCTGTCGATAGCAGCGCCCGCTCTCGGCGCTACTGGGGACTTTGTCATAACGGGCCGGGGGTGGGGGCACGGCGTCGGTCTTAGCCAGTGGGGCGCTTGGGCTGGTGCCCGAGAAGGAGCTACCTATGAGCAGATACTCTCTTTCTATTACCCCGGCACGACTCTTGGCATTTACCAGGGCTATGAGAGCAAGGTCATCAAAGTGCGCATCACCAAGAGCACAACGTCCAGCGGTGGCTACAGCTACTATCGGCTGGTGCTGAAGCCGAAGGTGACGGGGGCGACCCTGGTGATGAAAGATGCCTCGGGTGAGACCGCTGAAGCCCTCAGCCCAGACGAAACGGTCGATTGCAGCTATGTGGACGGAAAGATCCAAATCAGCGGCGTCTCCGGCATGTTCGAGTGGGTGGAGGTGAGGCCGGAGAGCACCGACGGGCGAGTCGCCGCGGCGTTGTACGCCTCCAACCCGACCTCAGTGAGCGAACAACGTGAATACTGGGGCTCGTTGCGGGTGGAGCCCAACACCTCCTACGCGAAGTTGAACCTGTTCAACCAGGTCCTGCTTGAGCGGTATCTACGGAGCATCCGGGAGACAGAGACGGGTTGGGCCGACCCGGCTCGCCCTGATCAGTATGCACCCGAAGCCATGAAGGCGCAGATCGTTGCCTGTCGCAGCTATGCGCTGGGGCGGTTGGCGTCGCGCTCATACCTTTATGACAACACCAATGACCAGATTTACAGTGGCTACACCTACGAGCTACCGGGAATCATCGTCGCTGTCGAGGCTACAGCAGGACAGGTGATGCTGTACGGGGGCAAGCCAATCACTGCCTATTTCCACGCCCACAACGGCGGTTACACGAAGAAGTCGACCGAGGCTAGCTATTTTCCGGCGAAGCCTGACCCCTGGAGCCTGAAGGCCCCCACCAGGCCTTGGTCTACGCCCCCTGGCTGGCCGTGGACCAAAACGATTTCCCCGCAGGCGGTGACCTCGGCGCTGGACCTCGGCATCGGTACGGTGACCGACATGCAGGTCATTGCGCGAGACACTGCCGAGCCCGACAGCCATGCCAAGACGGTACGGGTCCAGGGTACGAGTGGGAGTAAGGACGTGTCGGCTAACACGCTCAAGTCGAAGCTCGGGCTGTCATCTACTCTCATCTTGACGATCACTAGGGAAGGGAGCGGCGACGGGTCTGTCCGCTACCAGCAGACCGACTCCCGCCTGGCCTACTCCGGCACCTGGAAGACGGTCACCACCAGTTACGCCTCCGGGGGCAG
>CAKZRW010000060.1 GCA_937148845.1 uncultured Actinomycetes bacterium
CACTAGCCCTTTTCAGCGCTACCGCTGGCTAGTTCTGGTGGCAGCAGTGATCATCGACGCGGCGATAGTCGCCATCGTTCGTCGACTGGATTCCACCCTCCATCCTCTGGACCCAGTGGGTGCTGGGGTAGTCTTCGTAGCCCTGGTGACAGCAGGACTTAGCGGCACGTTGGTTGGCCTGGGAGCGGCCCTGGGCGGCATAGTCGCGGCGTTCTTGCTGCTTGCCGATTTCAGTAGCCCTGTGGCCGCGATGAATGCCGTGGGCTCGGCCCTCATCTGGTGCGTTTCCCCCTTGGTAGCCGGCCTGCTAGTCGGATCTCTGCGCAAACAGGTACTACGCCGTGAGAGAGTGCTGCAACACGCACTAGACCAGTCTCTCGAGGCGCGCAGAGCCATGGAGCACATCCTTGACTTCAGCCCTGGGTTCCACAAGACGGAGACGTTGCCGGAGGCAGCTCGGACCATCTGCGAGACAGCGGTAAGCACTTTCGGGTCGAACAGTTGTCGGATGTTTGCCCTGCGTGGCTCGAATCTTGAGCTTCTGGCAGCGGTGCCCGGGGAATCAGGACGAGAAGCCACTTCGATAGCACAAGCAACCTCGACCCTGGACGCGGGGAGTGAATTGCGAGAAGCCTTGCGAACAGGCCGTCCCTCCTTTGTGCGCAGCGTCAGCGCCCTGCGTCTCCCAGACGAGTCCCGTCTCTTTCAGTTCGACCAGGACACCGTGTCCGCGATCAGACTCCCGATTGTCGATCCGACCGGCGTGATCGGCCTGCTCCTTCTGGGTTGGGACCATGTCATCGAAAGCCCGAACGCCGATCTACTTGCCATCATCCGTCGGTTTGGCGATCAGGCTGCCATAGCCTGGGAGCACGCCTTGCAGCAAGAAGCGCAGCGAAAAGCGGAGTTTCTCCACCAGACCTTGCAGAAGGTCGCGGCCTTCGCGCCTACTTTTCACCTCCGCGGATCCCGCGAGGAGATAGCCCGTGCCATCTGTGAGGCTGCTATCGCGACCTTCGGCTGCACCGCCGCAGCGCTGTATCGCATCGAGCTAGATCGCCTGCACTTGCTGGGACGGGTGCCGCCTCATAGCGCCTTGGAACCAGGGATGACCTTCCCGCTGACCGCCGACATGGCCTTGGCGCGCGAGCTTCGCTCGCGCGCCCCTACCTTCATCTCCGATGTCAACGACCCCAGCCGTTCTCCCAAGCCGTGGCCACGCGAAGTGATCGAGGCTGTGGGTACTCGGGCAGTCCTCTACGTACCGCTGCGCTTTGGCGAGCGTGGCCCCCACAACCTGCTCATACTGGGCTGGCAGCAGCCTCCGGAACCGCCCGACCCCCGCTTTCTTGTCATAGTCCAGAGATTCGCCGACCAAGCAGCACTCGCCCTCATCAACGCCTCAGCGCAGCAGCTCCACGCCCGCTTGGAAGCCAGCCTACTGCCCTCCTCTCCCCTTGAGCATCCCAACCTCCAGCTGGCCATCAGATACAAGCCGGGTGAACAGCGGCTCAGTCTAGGCGGTGACTTTGTAGGCGCCATGCCCACCCAAGACGGTGGGCTTAACTTCATCATCGGTGATGTGAGCGGCCATGGCCCCGATGCTGCTGCCCTGGGTGCGAATCTACGTTCCTCCTGGAAGACTCTTGTCCTGGCGGAGCAGCCATTGGCTTCGCTGGCTGCCGTCCTGTGCCGCATGCTCCTGAGCGAGCGCCGAAGCCGGGAGGTCTTTGCTACAGTCGTCGCGGGGAGTATAGACCCCAGCCTCCGTACGCTGTCCCTGGTCAATGCGGGGCATCCGCCCCCGATCCTGCTCACAGACCGAGTGTCACCATTAGAGGTACCACCCTCGCTGCCTATCGGTCCCGACGAAAACTGTGTTTGGCCCGTACACGAGTTCCCCCTGCCGGAGAAATGGCGACTGTTCCTCTATACCGACGGCCTGGTCGATGGCTGGGAGGCTCCGGGTTCCCGCGAACGTTTTGGGGAACAGAGATTGAAGGATCGGCTGACCCGCTACCTCGACCAGCCGCTCGATCAACAAGCAGTGAATGATCTAGTGGCCGAGATCGAGGCCGCCAATGGGGGTCCCTTTGCAGATGATGTCGCAGTTCTCAGCATCTCGGTGAAGAGCTGACCGGAGTGTGCTAGCCTTTGGCGGGCATGAAGAACTCACCCCGTAGCAGTGTCCTAATAGACCTTGCCGCCATCCGCCACAACGTGGCGCATCTCATCTCCCTCCTTCGGCCAGGCACCCGCTTTCTCGTAGCGGTAAAGGCTGACGCGTACGGTCATGGCATCCTGCCAGTCGCCAAGACGGTCGCTAAGGCCGGGGCGTACGGGGTCGCTGTGGCCACTGCTGAGGAAGCGGTGGCACTGCGGGACGCGGGCTTGACCTCGACCATCCTGGTGATGGGCCCACTCTACAGTCCCGATCAGGTCGAGGAAATGGCGCGCCGGGCGATCGACTTCGCAGTTGTCAGCCCGGAGATGACAAGCATGCTGCGGACCCTGCGCGGCAGCGGCCTCCGTGCACGGGTCCATCTCAAAGTCGATACCGGCATGAATCGCCAGGGGCTCTTCCCCTCGCAAGTGCCCAGCTTCCTCGCAGCCATCCGCGGCATCCCGGAAATACAGCTGGTGGGTCTGATGACCCATTTCGCTTGCGCGACTGAAGACCCCGCTTCTGTCGACTTCCAGCTGGAACGTTTCCTCCCCGTGGTAGAGAAGGTGCGTCGCGAATGGCCCGGGATCATTGTCCATGCCGCCAATAGCGCTGCCACCATGTGCGCTCCGCACTCTCATTTCGACATGGTCCGCTGTGGTTGCGCGGTGTACGGCATGTCTCCTTGGCAGACCGACCCGCTGGGGAGCGGTCTGCAGCCCGCTCTTACCTGGAGATCACAGGTCGTACTCATCAAGAGAGTGCCGCCTGGCGAGGGAGTGGGTTACGGTCATGCCTTTCGCACCGCGCAGCTGACAGACATCGCCCTGGTCCCGCTGGGATACGGAGACGGCGTGTTCCGTGCGCTTGGGAACCGCGGCGAGGTCCTCATCAATGGGCGGCGCTATCCAATGGTCGGGCGTGTGTCCATGGATTCTTTCGGCGTAGATGTGGGTACCGAGGGGCGAGTCCGGGTAGGCGACACCGTGACCCTTATCGGAGCCGACGGCAACGATCGCATCACCGCCGAAGAGCTGGCCCAAAAGCTCGACACCATCAACTACGAGATCACCTGCGACATCGCCCTCGACCGCAGCGAAAGGCTGTTCATCAACGGCGATGACTAACGGATACTTTCCCTGTCCCCGGGGGCCGGGCTCAGGCATCGCCCCCTTGCTGCGGCAGGCGTAGACCACAGGCACGGCAGTAACGGTCGGTTGCAACGTAGGGGGTGCCACACGCGGCGCATACCGGTTCCGAGTGACCTTCGCTTGCTGCAGGCCCGGCTGAGGCCGCCGCTCCCGACGATGCCGCTGACCCAGGGGGTGCTGATGGAGCCGCTGACCCAGGGGGCGGGGTCGCTGCCGGCGACGGCGAGCGCCCATAGCCCGAAGAAACTGCATGAGCGACCCCGCCCAACCGGTTCTTGAGCTCGTTGGTCCGCAACCAGTATAGAATCCAGCAGACGAACTGGGCTATTCCCGTCACCCAGCCGAGCAACGGTACCCACCCCAGAACAAAGGTGGCGATGGCAAGTACTCCTGTGGCCAAGCCTAAGTTGTAGCCGAGATCACCTTCCTCTGGCCAGCCGCGCGCCCGGTACTCGTTGCGTACCGAATCGCGGACTTTCACCACCGTGTACAAGAACCAGCCCAGGTTGAACACCGGGATGAAGTTGAGCCACACGTGAGGCGCCGGCATGGCCCGATTGACCGGGCTAACTCTGCTCAAGAGGTTGTGAAGGTTGAGCAAGAAGAAGAACCACGGCAGCAGAAACAGTCCCAGGAGCAGGATAACGCCCACCCCAGCGAGCCAGGCCCATCCTCCCCAGCCCCAGTCCCAAGCCATGTGATTGAACCACGGCAACAAGCCCATACCGCACCCGCCCACTGAGCCCGTTCAGTACTCGACGCTGCGCGGGAGGGTCTTGGCCTGCTCTACCCAGCTGGTCACCTCTGACAAAGTAGGCAGACGGCGCACCAGCTTCTTCTCGTCATTGACCTCGACCAACTTCGTATGCAGATTGTCCGGCCTCCGCTGCGCCAGCTCCGCCACCGTATCCACCCCCGCTGCTTCCAGAAGGTCTGAATACTCCTCGCCAACCCCCTTGATGCGGAAAAGATCGGCCATGTTGACCCAGCGAAGAATCAGCTTCTCATCGATCCCGGTGGCCGCCGCGAGCTCCGCTCGCCCCTTCGCCGTCCCCCCTTTCTCGAGCAGAGCCTCGGTGGAGCCGACCCCAGCCGCTCTAAGCTTCTCCGCATTGACTGGTCCGATGCCATCGATGTCAACTACGTTGGCCATCTCAACCTCCCGGTTGCCTCCCCTAGGGTGCGCACCAAACTGCACCTCTACTGGAACATACCCCTTCGCGCGCGGTTCAACGCACGGCCGCGATGGCTAGATCCCGAGCTTCTCGCAGCAGCTCCGGGTCGGGTGCTTTGATAAGGCCCCTGTCCTGCATAAGCTCGATCGCTGCCCGCGCTTGCTTTACGTCCTCCAGAGTGGCCCCGTAGACCTCATCCCAACTGCGCTCCACCCGGGCTACTCCGTCTTTGATGGCCTGCATGGCCACCTCGGCCGCCTCGACCGCGAACACCTCAGTCTCTTCCATGGTCGGAATGATGTAGTCGGGACTGATCCCCTGCTTCTCTGCGTAATCGGCCACTGCATAGGCAGCCGCGATAGCCATCTCGTCCGTTATCTTCCGAGCTCGTACGAGAAGTGCGCCTTTCAATATCCCCGGAAAGCCGAGCGAGTTGTTGACCTGGTTCGGGAAGTCCCCCCGCCCGGTGGCGACCACGTAGGCACCCGCCTCTTTGGCGGCGTAGGGATAGATCTCGGGCACCGGGTTGGCACAGGCGAAGACGATGGGCTTCTTGCCCATGGAGCGTATCCACTCCGGCCTTATGGTGTCGGGTCCCGGTTTGGAAGCACCGATGATGACGTCCGCACCTCGTAGCGCCTCTTCCTCGGTCTCGACCCGCCTAGGATTGGTAACCTCGCAGAGCTCCCATTTGCGATAGTACGCAGTGTCGGCTTTCACATCATCGCGTCCCTTGTGCAGCCCCCCCTTACTGTCGAAGACCACCATCTTCTCGGGGTCTGCCCCTGCCATCAAGATGAGACGAGCTGCCGTGGTGTTGGCAGCCCCCGCCCCCAGGAGGACGATCCGTACGTCTCTCAACTCTTTACCCACTACTCGCAAGGCATTGATCAACCCGGCCAGAGTCACGCTGGCCGTGCCCTGGGCATCATCGTGCCATACGGGGATGTCACACTCCTCCCGCAGGGTGTCGAGCACCTTGAAACAATTGGGCTGGGAGATGTCTTCAAGATTGACAGCACCGAAACTGGGCTCTGCCATCTTGACGAAGTCGATGATCTTGTCGGGATCGTGCTTGCCCTCGCGGTTGTAGCTATTGACGCAAAGAGCGACCGCATCGACCCCGCCCAGGTATTTCATGAGGAAAGCCTTTCCCTCCATCACGCCGAGACCTCCAGGAGGAGTAACATCACCATCCCCTAAGACCCGGGTGGAGTCGGACACGACAGCAACCAGGTTGCCGCGATTGGTGAGTTCGAAAGAGAGGTCGTTATTATCGCGGATCGAGGTAGATATCATCGACACGCCGGGCGTGTAGTACACGTTGAACCAGTTGAACCCGTAGATCCCAGCCTTCGGAAAGGTAGCCGTCTTCCCCCGGTAGAAGCGGTGCACTCTTGCGGCCAGTTCCTTGAGGAAGATGGTCTGGGCCTTAGCCCGTTGTTCAGGAGTGAAATCAGCGGGGAAGTAGGAACCGAGATCCGAAAGACTGAGATCCGGAGTTTTCATCTTATGCACACTCCTCATGACTTTCGCCCAATAGAACAGAAACACATAGATACTGTTGTGCATCATAACACCGTCCGCCGATGGCCTCACCTGCCTTGGCTGGTCTTGACAAACCCAAGACGGTCGACAGAATCCTGTCGTAGCAGTACGATGCGCTAATGTACATGGGAGAGGAACAGCGGCTGCAAATGCCAGTAGAGCAAGAGCGACATCAGGTCAATCCAGACTCTAAACGCGAGCCAGGGTTTCAGCGCTTTACCGATCCTTTTGTGGAAAAGGTCTTTCTGTGGGCTTTTCCTCGCTGGATAAGACCTAACCATCTGACCTTGCTGCGTCTAGCCCTCATTCCAGCTGTGCTTGTGCTGTGGTATTTCGATCTGGACTGGTGGGCGCTGGGAGTCTTCGCGGTCGCCATCGCCACCGATTTCATAGACGGCACCATGGCCCGGACCCGGGACCAGATCACCCTGCTTGGCACCTATCTCGACCCAGTCGCTGACAAACTGCTTATCGGGGCGGTGTTGGCTTGGATCGGCTGGCGGTATCTGATAGTGCAGATCGTGTTGGCCTTCATCTTCCTTGAACTCCTGCTCACCGCTCTAGGTGTCCGGATGCTTCTCCGCACCCGCACGGCGCGGCCCTCGAACGCCTTCGGCAAGACCAAGATGGTGGTGCAGAGCGCAGCCCTGGGCATCCTGCTGCTGGCTAGCATCCTGGAGTCCCGGACCTGGATCCAGGTCAGCCTCGGCTTGTTCTGGTTGGCCCTGGCTTTGGCGGCAGTGTCCGGAGCAAGTCAGATCAAGGGGGTGCTTTCACTGCTCAGCCCCCGACGCGTGCAGGACCGGGTGGACAAACCAGCAGACCGAGACCCCACTGGAGATAGCGCAGAGGACGACCCCGCCCGATAGGGACCAGCAGCGCTTGACTGCCGATCAATCTATGGGCGGAAGTCCTTCCTCCAAGCGAGCTTCGTTGATGTGCTTGAGCACCGCCCCCTCCAGGGGTGTCACCGTGAAACCGAAGTCCTCCCTGGCCCGTTCACAGCTAACCAGCCATGGTAATTCACAGTCTTCAGGCTCGCTCCCGAAAGTTATCTCCGCGTGGGGAATATACTTCTTGACCACCGCCGCCACATCCTTCAGCGAGGTGGGAGGGCCCCCCAGATTGTACGCAGGATGAGGCGACGACTCCACTTTCAGAGCCAGACGGGCGAATTCTCCCACGTCATCGGACAAGACGATCGAGAACAGCCAATCGCCGGTACATTCCAGATGGACCGGCTTGCCGACCGCGGGAAGCGACACTATCTCGGAGAACCAGCGGACGAACTTGGGATCTTTGCCACCGTGACCATAACCGATGCAAGGGCGTAGTGCGGTCGACTTTATGCCGTAAAGTTCGTCGTATTGGGCAGCAAACACTTCAGCCAGACACTTGGAAAGCGCGTAGACGCTACCCGGGTAAGGTAGCAGCCGATCATCCTCTGTGACCGGCCGCTCCCCGTAGTCCTTCTGTTCTCCGTATACGGTCTCCGAGCTCGTATAGACCACACGCTTGATACCGAGAAGACGAGCGGCCTCGAAGACGTTGGCCATGCCCACCAGACCTACCTTGAGGTTGAGCCAAGGCATGGGGTCTTTGGAAAGGATCATGGCCCAGTTCACGATGCGATCCACCTGATTCTCACTAGCGGCAGCCAGAAGCTGCTGCAGATCCGAGACGTCTCCGCGCACATACTTGAACTTGGTAGCGTAAGGCTGGATGCGCTTCCAGAAAGTCTCTGCTGGAGGTACAGGGTCGAAGACGACCACCGACTCGACCTCCGGGTCCGCCAGCAACGCCAGCGCACACTTCTTGCCGAACAGACCGCTGCCGCCCACCACCAAGACTCTCATCCACCCTACCTTTCTGCCGCCAGCGGTCCTCAGCCACGGGCCGCAGTCAGCCTCTCCTTATTCTTGATGCACTCCTTCACCGAGACCGCGATGTCGGCCGCACTCAGGGCAAAGTGCTCCATCAATTCATCACGCTCCGGGGTGATCAGCCCGGACTGGCCGAACTCGTCCTCTACGCCCACCTTGACCAGGGGAGTAGGCCAGTTCTCGCACAGCACAGCCGCTACGGCATCACCCAGCCCATTGATGTCGCTGCAGTTCTCGGCTGTGACGATGGCTCCCGTAGCCTTGGCTGCCGCTACGATGGCCTCCTCGTCAAGGGGCTTCCATGTGCACACGTTGAGCAGGCCCACGTCCAGCCCGTCTTTCTCCAGGAGCTCCACGGCCTTGATGGCCTCGGTCACCATGTAGCCGGTGGCGATGATGGTGGCGTCCTTGCCATCCCGCAACGAGTAGGCTTTACCGATGTCGAATGGGTAGTCATCGGTGAAAATCCGGAAGGGAAGAGGGCTCAGCTCCACCCGCACCATGGCCGGTCCGATGTACTGCATCATGGCCTCGGTGGCCTTTTCCGCCTCCACGACGTCAGCTGGATTCATGATGACCAGGTTGGGCAGATTGCGCAGACTCCCGATGCCCTCCACCGTCGCATGCGACACCCCGACCTCACCCCACACGCCCTCCCTGGAGATGAACTTCACGTTAAACCTGTCCACCAGGATGCTCTGGCGGATCTGATTGTAGGCCCGGCTCATGCTGGCAAAGAGGAAGTTGTTGAGCACCGGCACAAAACCTTCGGAAGCCAAAGCTGCCGCCACCACGGCGCCGTTCTGCTCGGCTATGCCGCACTCAATCATGCGATCGAACATGTTATCGGTGAACCACTCGATCTCGGGGAACTGCATGTCCTCGAGGATGGCCAGGGCCTTGGGATTCTTGAGAAAAGCCTCCTTGATGGCCTTGCCCACCCCCTTGTAGGTCATGACGGGCTCGCCTATGGACACGTATTCATTCCACGTCACCATACTTGGCTCTCCCTTCCTGGATCCCCTTCATCATCTCTTCGCCCCGACCAAGGTGGATGTGGAGCGCCTCCCAGTTGGAGATGCCCCGACCTTTGATCGTGTGGGCGATGATGACCTTAGGCATGTTGTCACCGTATTGCTGAGCGCAGAGATCGAGCGAGTCCAGGATCTGCCGGAAATCATGGCCATCGATCTCATAGACCTTCCAGCCGAACGCTTTCCACTTGGAGACTACGGGCTCGATCCGCATCACATCGTTCGTGGGCCCATCCAGCGACCACTTGTTGTAGTCGACGATGGCGATGAGGTTGTCCAGCTTGAAGTGGCTGGCGAACATGGCCGCTTCCCAGACCTGGCCCTCGTGCAACTCTCCGTCGCCGAGGATGCAGTAAGTGCGATACCGCGGGTTGTAGCGCACGATGTAGCGGGGCAGGAACGTATCCTGCCTAGAGGGCGGATCGAACTTCATCTTGAGTTTCTCAGCCAAGGCCAGGCCGCACGCGAACGACAGCCCCTGTCCGAGAGAGCCGCCAGAGAAGTCTATGCCGGGTGTGCACCAGCGGTCGGCATGCCCCTGGAAGGGGGACCCATAACAGTAGTAGGTGCCCAGGGTCTCTTTGGGATACATGCCGAGCTCGACAAGAGCGGCGTAAATGGCTTCACAGCAGTGAGCTTTGGACATCACCACCCGGTCCCGCTCCGGCCAATCCGGGTTCTTGGGATCGAACTTGAGATGGTGGAAATAGAGAGCCGTTACTATCTCGAGCACCGACATGGTGCCCCCGACATGACCCTGACTGAACGTGCAGAACTGGGTCAGGCAATGACCGGCCAAGACCTTGGCCTTCGCCTCCAGCTCTTGGATCAGCGCCTCACTGTGCCCCATGGATGACCCGCCTCTTGATCTCGATCTTCACTGTATCCTCCGACAAAGCGGCCCCGCAGCGCGGACACACATTATTGTAGGCCGCCAGCACCGCGGCCTCGTCAGGAATGGCTCGCATGTAAAGACGGCGACTGATCTGCTCCCCGAAATAGAGCAGCATGCCGCACTTGCCACAGTTGATCTTCTCGCTCATCCACAGACCTCACTTCAGTGACCGAATATAGTTGGTGCGATCGCAAACAGCCGTGCTTTTCATACTCTGCAGGTTCTCCGGTCTTTGCGGACATCCGCGGCTCTCAGGGCCTCACCAGTATCTTTATGTCTGTGCTGGTCTTTCTGGAGGCAAGAGCCTTGGCGATGTCTTCCAGAGGAACGATCTGGGTGATCATCGGCTCTAGGTCCAGCTTGGATAGAAGCTTGAGAGACCGGGGGAATACATAGGGAGCCAGGATGGTCGACCGGATAGTGAGCTCGCTGGCGAACATCTGGTAGGGGCTCAAGGGAATGGTAGCGTCCTCGTGATAGGCGCCCGCCCAGACCACCGTGCCATCCTTGTCGGCCAGGCCGATGGTCTTAGGTACGGCACTGATGGCTCCGCTACACTCGAACACGGTGTCGAAGCCCCGCCCCTCGGTCAAGCTTCTGCCGACTTCGACCAGGTCCTCCTCCAAGGGGTCCACGGTCCAGTCAGCTCCGAACCTCTCAGCCATCGCCCGCTTCTCGGGCATGGGGTCTGCCACCAAGACACGAGCCGCCCCCGCTCTGATGGCTAACTGCTGGACCAAGAGACCGATGGTCCCTGCGCCCGAGATAGCCACCGTCTTGCCAGGAGCGACGTTCCCCAGGTCGACCGCATGGGTGGCGATGGTCACCGGCTCCAACATGGCTCCCCGTTCGAGACTCACCTCGTCGGGTAAGGGATAAAGACAACTCTCTGCATAGACAGCGTATTCGGCGAAGCCAGCCTCGTACGACTTCACGTGCTCGCAGAACTGCTCCATCTTGTTGCGGCAGTAGTAGCAGCGACCGCAGTAGGCACGGAAGTTCATGGCCACCCGCTGGCCCACCTTCCAATCGCCCAAGAGATCGGGGCCTAGCTCGACGATCACGCCCGAGGCTTCGTGCCCGGTCTGGAAAGGTGGCTTCGGCCACCAGGGCGCTTTCAGGAGCCCAAAAGTGCCTTCGTAGATCTCGGGGTCACTTCCGCAGATTCCACAATAAGCGACCTTGACCTTGACTTCCCCTGGACCAGGTGTAGGCTCGGGAATGTCCTCCACCCGGACGTCAAAAGGCCCATATGTCAGAGCGGCTTTCATATTTCACGGCTCCCGCAGTTCGATGGCCAGGTTGCCGACAGCAGTGGGCAGGAAATAGCAAAAGCCAGGTTGCCCCGCTACCATGGAGCTGGTCCACACTTCCGCACCTGCAGCTTTGGCCCGCTCCATGTCGCCCTGGAGGTCAGTGGTCAACCACCCGATGTGGTGCAGACCTTCCCCCTGAGCATCTAGAGTCTCTTTCAGAGCCTGGTCACCCTCCACTGGCTCGAGCAACTCCAACTCCACCTCCCCCATGCGGGCGTTACTAATCTTGGTGGCCCATTCCGCCGGCTTGCCACGCAACTCCCCCTTGAAATGTATGGTGAAGGTACGGTTTTCTTCGTCGAACATGAAGGGACCAAAGCCCAAGGCTTCCAGCTGAGCTATAGCCTTCTCGAGGTCCCGGACTACCACTCCCACGTGGTGGAGACGTCTGGTAGGAAAGGTCGGTCTTTCTTGGGCCACAGCAGCCTCCTTCTGGTTGGTCTCGTCACTCTCGGTCTTGCCTGTCTCAGTCTGGCCTTTGCGGTCTGGCCGACGAACTTCGGGGTCATGGCTGAATCAGAGCCTTCATTACTCTGCCCGCCATCTGGTCTGCGAAGGCCTCATTTATCCGCTCCAGCGGGTAGACGTGCGTTATAAGCGGCTCAAGATCAAGGACTGGCAACATGGCGCTGGCGCGCCAGAGAAAATACGGGGACTGGAACAGGCCGTGGATGCTTAGATCCTTCTCGTAAAGCAACCAGGGACTTACCCCGACTTCCTTTCCCACCGGGTAGACCGCCGCCCAAACCACGTGGCCTCCTGGCCCGGCCAGGTGGACCGCCTGGCGGGCCGCCTCCAGCTTCCCGGTGCAGTCGAACACGGCGTCGAAGCCACGACCGCCCGTCAGCTCAAAGCCCACGCTTGCCACGTCTTCACTGGTGGGATCGACCGTCCGAGTGGCGCCCATGCGCTCGGCGAACTCGCGCTTGTAGGCGACTGGTTCGCTCACCAGGATCTTGGAAGCCCCGCTGCGTTCTGCGACCATCAGCGTCAGCAGTCCTATCGGTCCCGAGCCCAGAATGGCCACCGATTTCCCCGGACCCACCCGGCCCACGTCGCAGCCCCGCATCGCAATAGATAGAGGCTCCAGCATCGTCCCCACTTCGAGGCTTACTTCATCCGGTAGCGGGAACACCTGGCCCTCGCCGTAGACCCCGTATTCAGCGAACGCCCCTGAGTACATAGTGTTGTGTTCGCAGAAAGCCTCCTGGCCATTACGGCAGAAATAACAGGCTCCACAAGGGGCCGCAGGCACCATCGCTACGCGCTGCCCGACCTGGTAGCCGAGCTTGGTCTTGCTCCCTACCTCGACGATGACGCCGGACGCTTCGTGCCCTTCGATCTTGGGGAACTCAGGCTTTACCAGACCGAACTGTCCGTGGAGGATCTCGATATCAGTGCCGCATATCCCCGCGAAGGCGATCTTGACCTTGACCTGCTCCGGTTGGGTCACCGGCTCGGGAACCTCTTCGACCTCCACCCGGTTGATGGCCTTCTGAACGGCAGCTTTCACCATTCACCCCCTTGCCGATCGTCTCTGTACCTGCCGGTCTTGCCGCGGACGACCGCGGGGAGTCGGTGCTATGGAGCGCGCGAGCCTCTTCTCCACAAGTGAGTCACATTCTCGCCTATGCCCGTAAGCCCGGCGGGCATGAACAGCATGACCAGGATGATGATCACACCCAGGATCACCGGGTGCCAGCCCGGGAAGTACCTGTCACCATACCAGGCGATGAAGTAGACGACGAGAGCGCCCAGCCAGGGCCCCAGAATAGTCCCCGTACCCCCCAACACGGTCATCAGGATGGGCAGGAAGAGCCAGTTCATAGCAAACACGTTCATGGGCATGGGGTGCAGCAGGTAGTAGCAATACACGCTGCCCGCGAGCCCCGTGAGCGCTGCCGCCACAGCGAACGAGAAGATCTTGTACTTGAGCACGTTGATCCCATGCGAAGCCGCCGAAATCTCATCTTCGCGGATGGCTTTGAGGGCGAGCCCCACCCTGGAGCTGGTCATGAAATACACCACAAGGGTAGCCAGGACGGCGAGCATCAACGATACGTAGTAATGCGTACGCAGGTTGAACTCCACCCCCTCAGGCATCACCTTGATGAGCAGCTTCCCCTCGCTGCCGCCTGTGACCCGTCCGCCTTGTAGGAAGATGACAGAGACGATCATGCCCATGCCCAGCGTTCCGAAAGAGAAGTAGTCGCCGCGCAGACGGGAAAGCAGCGGGAGCCCGACCAAGACCGCCAAGATGGCGGGAGCTATTGCGCTCAGAATCATCAGCACGGGGTCGAACCAATACCCAGTGTGCGTGATGTTCCAAAACCAGAGGAGAGCAGTGGTGAAAGCGCCCAGGCCGAAAAAGGCGTTCTGACCCAGGCTGATCTGTCCTGTGTATCCGGCCACCAAGTTCCAACCCTGGGACACGACTCCATAGACAAAGACCGTGAAGAAGAAGATGCCGAGCTGGCCCCTGTGGACGTCGTAGTAGAGAGGAAGCGTGGCAAAGAAAATAGCTG
>CAKZRW010000061.1 GCA_937148845.1 uncultured Actinomycetes bacterium
CTCAACATGTTCTACAACACCGGCATCGCCACCTATATCTGGGTGCTTACCAACCGCAAGCCGGCGCACCGGCAAGGCAAGGTGTAGCTCACCGTGGTCGAGTACGAGCCCGACCTTAAGCTGCGCGAGACCGAGCAGGTGCCGCTCATGGAGGAAGGCGGCATCGAGGCCTTCATCCGGCGCGAAGTACTGCCCCACGCGTCCGACGCCTGGTACGCGCCCGACAGCGTCAAGATCGGCTACGAGATCAGCTTCACCCGCTACTTCTACAAGCCCAAGCCGCTACGCACGCCAGAGGAGATCCGGGCGGACATCCTGGCGCTTGCGAAAAAGACCGAGGGGTTGCTGGGCGAGATCATCGGAGGCGCAAAATCATGACTCTGCAGAAGGGCCAGCAGATCATCAAAACGCGGGATGACCCCGATCCCGTGCTACTTCAGCGGTCTGACGAGCCATCCGATCCCCATAAGACTCAGGTAGAAGCATGCTCCACGTGCACTTGGGCGAAGGTGGGTGAGCCCTTTGGCCCTGAAAAGCTTCGGTCTCGCATCGAGCCCTGGTTGACCGCGCTTGTTCAGTCCGAACATTTGGCACTGCTCATCGGCTCCGGACTGACACATGCCGTCCACTACATGGCGACGAGCGCGAGCGCCCCTGGGATGGAGACCGTTTCGTTCTCCGTTCGCAACGAAGAGATTTCCAGCGATGCCAAGCGCTCCGCGGATGCGGCGGGACGCCAGAACGGGAACATCGAAGACCAGATCCGCGCGGCGAACGAGCTCCTTCGGGGCTTGGAGATCATTGCGGCCACCAAGCCGGCCAACGCCAGTGAGCACAAAGAGGTTGTGGCACTGAAAGAAGACATCAAGAAGGTCTTGGAGGGGTTCGCCGAGGCGATCCTGAAGGCCGAGTGGAATCTCGCCTCGGCGCCCGCTCACAAGCGCGAGCAGGCCTTCAACTATCTGGTCAGCTTTCTGATGAGCTTCGCCAGCCGCTCGGGTACCCGGGAGCGCCTGCAGCTCTTCACGACCAACTACGACCGCTATATCGAGGCTGGCGCGGATGCGGCTGGCCTGCGTCTGATCGACCGGTTCGTCGGCACTTTGGCGCCCGTATTCCGAGCGTCGCGTCTGGATGTCGATCTACACTATAACCCGCCCGGCATACGCGGCGAACCACGCTACCTTGAAGGGGTAGTGCGCTTCACCAAACTTCACGGCTCACTTGATTGGGTGGACTGCGGCGGGGCGATTCGGCGAATCGGGCTTCCGTTCGGCGCGACCAACCTCGCCCCCTTCCTGTCGGCGCCCGGGCTGGGCGGGGCGGACGCGCTGCGACTGATGATCTACCCGAATGCTGCGAAAGACCGGGAGACCGCTTCGCACCCCTATGTAGAACTGTTCCGCGACTTCGCCGCGGCGATCTGCCGGCCGAACAGCGTCTTGGTCACCTACGGTTACAGCTTCGGCGATGAGCATATCAATCGCGTGATCGAGGACATGCTCACCATTCCCTCTGCACACCTCGTTGTGATCTCCCATGGCGACCCTCTTGGCCGAATTATGCGCACCTACGAGCGTTTGGGCCGGCATGCGCAGACGACCTTGCTGATTGGCGACCACCTCGGGGACCTCAAGACACTCGTCGGCCACTACCTGCCGAAGCCGGCTATCGACCGCACGACTTTCCGGATGGCGGAGCTATTGAAGGCCCGTTGGGGCGCAGGTCAAACGGTGAACGATGGTGCCGATCAGGCCCCGGCGAGCGAGGGAGAACCGGCGCCATGAGCCAAGCGCCGTTCGAGCACGCCGAGAGTCTTCGCATCGGTACGGTCGACTTCGTCTCGCCGAACGAGATCAAGGTCACCATCGACATCGAAGCGCCCGAATCGGTGGCGCTGAACACGGGCTCGCCGCGTCCGTTCCCGCGGGTGAACGGCTATCTCCTCATCCCGGTCGATGAGGGGTATCTGGTCGGGCAGGTCGAGTGGCTGACCATCGAGCGCTCTGCGTTTCCGAAGCGGCGCGGGATGCAGGACTTCGGGCTCGTGGACCTGCCGTATCCCTTGCGTCGATTGAGTCTCAACCCGCTCGGCACGCTCCGGCCTCAGCCGGACGACAAGGGCTACGTGTTCCGCCGCGGCGCCGATTCGTTGCCGTCCGTGGGTGCTCCCGTCCGGCTGCCAACCGAGGCGCAGCTCCGCTCGATCGTCGAGTCCGGCGAGCGGCGGCGCGTCAAGATCGGCACGAGTCCCCTCGCCGGAAACGCGGAGGTCCGCGTCGATCCGAACCGATTGTTCGGCCGTCATCTCGCCGTCCTCGGCAACACCGGCAGCGGTAAGTCCTGCTCCGTGGCGGGAATCATTCGCTGGAGCCTCGAGCAAGCGCAGCAGGTGCGGCCGGAGGGTGTCCCGAACGCCCGGTTCATCATCCTCGACCCGAACGGCGAGTATTGGCGCGCCTTCGGGAACGACGCCGCGATCAAGGCCCGCCTCTTTAAAGTGAATCCCGGCGCCGGTGAGTTGGCCTTGAAGGTGCCGCTCTGGTTCTGGAACAGCGCCGAGTGGTGCTCGTTCACACAGGCCAGCGCCCGGACGCAACGGCCAGCCCTCATCCATGCACTCCGCTTCGTGCGCGACGGCCAGAGTGAACCGGTCGCCGATCCCGCCCACGAGATGCGGCGCTTCTTGCGTACGCTCGTAACGACCATCCGGATCGAGCAAAACGCCGGAAGCCCTTGGGCTCAGTTTCCTCGTCCCAAGGCGTTCTACGAGAAGCTGGAGAAGTGGAAGTCCGGTCTTGAGCCAGAGTTAGTTTCATTCACCGGTCCCCATCGAGACGGACTGAAAGAATTTGTCGATCAACTTGAGGCGCTCTGCAAGCCGCGTCGGGTGCAGTTCCCGAGTTATGACTTCACACGGCAGGAAGTAGCAGATCTGCTGGCAGCAGCCAGTGAAGCTCATTCGCTCTTCGGCGGCAGCGAGGCAGACACGATCCCATCAGATGTCGATGCTCCACGCCCATTCGAGGGAACATCCCTCCTTCGCAGCCTCGAAGCGGCTGCCGAGATGCTCAACGTATCGGAACACGTCGAGACGTTATTGGTGCGGATGCGGTCACTCCTGACCGACATTCGGATGAAACCCATCTTGGGCAGCGCCACCGACACGACGCTCGATCAGTGGCTTTCGGACTACATCGGCAGCGACGGTGCCAACAACGGCAACGTATCAGTGATCGACCTGTCTTTGGTACCGACCGAAGTCGTTCACGTCGTCACCGCAGTCATTGCACGCATGGTCTTCGAGGCCCTGCAGCGCTACGTGAAGCTGAACGGGGTGGCGCTCCCCACCGTGCTCGTGATGGAGGAGGCGCACACCTTCATCAAGCGCTACAAAGAAGACGTAGATTACCAGGACGCCGCCGCTGTCTGCTGCCAGGTGTTCGAGCGTATCGCACGCGAGGGCCGCAAGTTCGGTTTAGGGCTTGTTCTGTCATCACAGCGCCCTTCCGAGCTTTCGCCGACGGTTCTGTCACAGTGCAACACCTTCCTCCTCCACCGGATCAGCAATGACCGTGACCAGGAACTGGTCCACCGGCTCGTACCGGACAACCTCAAAGGTTTGCTCCAGGAGCTGCCTTCGCTTCCGTCGCAGAGCGCGATTCTGCTGGGTTGGGCATCGGAGCTGCCGGTTCTTGTGCGGATGAATGATCTGCCGAGGTCGCAGCAACCGCGATCCGACGATCCCGAGTTTTGGGGTGTCTGGGTGGGCAAGGACGAAGAAGGCAAGGCGGTCGAGCGAAAGACAGACTGGAAGCGCATTGCGGACGACTGGCAGGCAAGCACGGTTAAGAAAGGGTATGACGCGTGATCGACGGTCTCAAGCTTTATCCGGCCTATAAGGACCTTGGCGTGCTGTGGCTGGTGCAGTGCCGGAGGATTGGACAACGCTTCCTCTGAGGCGCTGGGTGAGAATCAACTGGTCCGTGCTGCTCGAGTCTACACCTCCTGAGTACGAGTTCTGATACCTCGGCATTGGCTCGGTCGGCACTGGCGTCCTCACGGCTAGGCCGCAGCGAATGCGCTATGCTTCGCACCATCCACGGCACGCAGGATTGTCTGGGTTGGCGACACGTTGTATCGACCGTCCGGACGCACTTAAAGGCGATCTACTACGTCGACAGTAACGCCGATGAGCTTGTGTGCTCGACCGGTTTTGCTGTTCTCTCGCCGCGCAGTGGCACCGCGCCCAAGTACGTCATACCTATGTCAAAGCACTGCGTTCACGGATAGGGTCACTACTAGCTCTGTCGACACTGCCTACCCGGCACTCGCGGAAACGAGACTTGGGGCATTTAAGGTCGCCATTCCATCCCTCCCCAAACAAGCCGCCATCGTCCGCTTCCTCGACCAGGCTACTGAG
>CAKZRW010000062.1 GCA_937148845.1 uncultured Actinomycetes bacterium
CGCCAGCACGGCCTCCAGGCGCCGAACGACGGCGTCGGTGGCGGCGATGCTCGAGCCCTGCGGCAGGTAGACGCTGACCAGCACCTCCGGACGGTCCGAGCTTTCCTTCCAGAATGCCAGATGGAGGAAACGCAGAGACTGCACAGCTTCCCAGTAGTCACGTGGCGGTTCTGCCGGTACCCGGTAGCACACGTCGGCAATCTTCTCCAGTTCCTTCTTGCGGACCGGGTCGGTCTCCCGAGCGGCTAGCTCAAAGGCCAGCTCTGCGTGGCGCCGAGCGAAGGTGATGACCGCTCGACACTCGATGATGATGGACTTGAGCAAGAAGTACTTCCGTAGCGCTGCCGCAGTCGAACCTGGCAACATGGCGCCCTCAGCCTCCATCTTCTCCAGCTCCGCCTGCGCCCGTGCTATGACGAAGTTGAGCCCGCGGCGTATCACCTCAGCGCTGGGCTGTCCGACGCCGCCACCGAACGCACCCCAACCCTGGAAAAGTCCACGGTCAGGCTTCTCCCGCACTCCCCGGCCCTCGAAGATCATGCCGTGGTCAAACAACAGGTCGAAGTGATTCTCACCCAGCTCCTCGCGAAGAGCCTCGTTAACATAGTTGACCGGGTTCATGTGGGCGACCCAGTACTCGGCGTCTTCCTTGAGCTTACGCAGGTCTTCCGGGTCGATAGCGGTGGAGGCAACGTCGCTCAGCTTGCGATCGAAGCGGCCACTCTCGCACATAGCGAGGATCTCGCGGGGCTTCATGGCCACGGTCACGTTGTTTCCCCGCACGAACTTGGTGAGAGACCCCACTATGAGCTCGCCGTCGCGAATAAGCAGAGGGCAATTCTCCATGCGTTTGGCGAAAGCCTTGGCCCAGCGGAGATCGACCGGCAGTCCTTCGGTCTCCTTCCATGACTCGGTAAAGAGCAGCGTGTCGTCCACATAGACCTGCGGCTCCGCCTCTTCCCACTCCTTCTTCAACCGCCGGACACGGTCAGTCAGAACCGTCACCGAGCGGATCTCCTGCGCAGCGGTCGGATCGATGAAGCCAGGCTTGCGAGTGAAGGTGTCGGTTGCCATGTGGTCTTCCCCTTTGTCCTGCTACACCCGGTCGAGCTGTCTGCCACTGGGGCTAGACACGGTAAAGAGCTAGACGCTGCTCAGGCTTGCTCGGGCCGAGTTCTGTGTACTGAACAGTGTTCTGCATTGCGTGATTACATTCTCTCCCGTTCGCCCTACCTTTGTCAACCTGTGCATACCCCATGGGGTGTCTGCCAACCTTGATCTCGAGCTCTCAGTTTCATCTCATACCGCGAGCTGTGGCAAGGTACGCTAGTGCGCTCCGTCCCGCGATGCGGCCTGAGTTGAGAGCAAAGGCCGAAGCCAGCCCCGATGAACTCTTTATGGGATAGCTGTCCCCATACATCCCGCCGGCATCGAACCCACCGGCGTACAGACCAGGGATGGGTAGGTCCTCCTTGTCGAGCACCTCCAAGCGTTCGTTAACTTTGATGCCGCCCATGGTACCCAGGAACACCGCCCGCGCTCTGATAGCATAGAAGCGAGGGCCCAGGAGCGGCCGCAGGTACCGCCGATCCTTCGCAAAGAGTTCGTCATGCCCCTGGGCACAATACCGGTTGTACTCGGCCACGGTGGCCGCTAGCACAGCCGGATACATCCCGGTCTTCTGCGCCAGCTCTTCGATCGAATCGGCCACGAACACTTCTGAGCTTCCGTGCTCCAAGGCTGCTTCGATCTCCTTGCGCAACTCGAGGAGTCTGGTGCCCGGCGGGAAATCGATCCCTACTCCTTTGTCCAGACCGTAGGTCATAAGACGCTCGATGATCGAGTCGTCGAGCAAGCTGAAGGTGTAGCCGTCTGCCTTGTAGCGGGCCTGCGCGTTGCCCACTGGGGTGTCGTAGAAGCCGATGGTCTCGTCGCAGAAGCGCTCGCCGCGCGCGGTCACCCAGAGGTCAGGCTGAGCCGCCGCTTGTTCCAGGTTACAGCCCATAGCAAACTCGGGACCGACAGGGGCCACCCGGAACATCTCGATCGTGCTGACGCCCTCCTCAGCGGCACCCACCTCCCACGCCATACGGAGTCCGTCCCCAGTCTTGCCCGTGTTGCCCACCGGGAACAGATTGACCCCCAGCTCAAAGCCGGTATACTTCTTGATCCACTCCTTGTTGTTGGCGTAACCGCCCGTGGCCAGAACCACAGCCCTGGCAGTCACTTCCACTTCTTCACCCTGAACGTCGACCAACGCTCCCGTGATCCGCCCCCCCTCGCGCAGAAGGCTGACGACAGGTGTGCTCGGTATGATCTGCGCTCCTACTGCCTTTGCCCGCTCCACTAGAGCCTTGACCACCGCCTCGCCCTTGCCGCGGATCAAGTGGTAGGTGAGAGGACTGTCGGGCATGTTGATGGTGGCCTCGGTGAACACCACCCCCCGCTCCTCCAGCCAGCGGATGGTGTCGGCAGACTCATCAATGATTGCTCTGACCAGCCTGGGGTTGGCCCGCCAGTGACTGTATTCCATAGTGTTCTTGAAGCACTGGTCGCGCGTGTAGTCCACATAGCGCTCCCGCTGCAAGTGACTTTCGACCGCAAACGTCCCCTGGAAGAAGTTGGAAGTGCCTCCGAGTGAGCGCTGCTTCTCGAACACGCACACCGTGGCTCCGCCCTCTGCCAGAGTAACAGCCGCCGCCAGCCCAGTAGCGCCTGAGCCAGCCACGACCACATCGACTCGCTCCGGTATGTCAATCATGTGCACACTCCATTCCGACGGATCCTCATTCGTAGCTCAGAATGCTACAAGCGGTGTTCAATACTCCCCCCACAAAGCGACTGTCTTGATTTTGAGCCGTAAGTCACATTGCAGGCACCGGGAAGCTTCCGATGCTCCCGAATGCTCATCCAAGTCTTGGTCGAGCCTCGGCAAAGCATGGAAGCCTTCCCCTGGTCCCAGACATGGCTCGGGTTCGACCACAGGTGCCAATCGGCGGTCAAGCCGGCCGTTCCCACCTAGGTGACGGTCCAGTGCGGCAGCGGCCCTCTTTCCCGATGCTATGGCCTGGATGACAGAGGAAGTCCCCGTCACCGCATCACCGGCGACGAACACACCCTCACGGCAAGTCGCTAGAGTGTGCGGGTCGACTACGGCCAGGCCTCGATCCGACACTTCGAGCCCGAACTCTTCAGGCCACTCGGGAAGCTGACCGGTAGCAAAGATGACCGTGCCTGCCGTCACTGCCCGGGCGCTGTCTCTTACCGTCTCGACCTGGGCTTGGCCGGCGTCGTCAAAGCAGAACGAGGCCACCCCGACAAACTCCACAGCCGTCACCCGGCCGGAGTCCACCTGGATACGGGTGGGAGTGAGCGAAGGCAAGAGCACTACCCCTTCCGCCTCCCCTTCCTCGATCTCTTCGGGCGCAGCCGGCATGTCGTTCCGACATTCAAGACAGGCTACTGTGACCCGCGAGGCCCCCAGCCGACGAGCCGACCGCGCACAATCCAAAGCCACGTTGCCACCGCCGATGACGACTACTGAGTCGGCTATCGGCACCGTTGCCGCCGAGTTCACCTGCCGTAGGAAGTCCACCCCGGTGAAGACGCCCACAGCAGTCGCCCCGGGGATGCGTAGTCGCTGACCGCGGTGGGCCCCCACAGCCACCACCACCCCGTCATACCCACACGTGAGGAGTTCCGTCACGGACTCCACCCGGCTGTTCGTCTTGAGGAAGACACCGCCAGCCAGGAGCGCCGCAATCTCTTGCGCCAGGACCTCCCGCGGTAACCGATACGCGGGAATCCCGTAGCGGAGCATGCCACCGGGCTCGGGGAGGGCCTCGAACACAGTGACCTGGTGACCCTGCAATCGTAGGTAGAAAGCGGCGGTCAAACCGGCCGGGCCAGCTCCCACTACTGCCACCCGCTTTCCCGATTCGTTTCGAGGGGCCAAGTCACCTCTGCAGCCACCTTCTGCTCCCAGTATCGCCGCCACGCGCTTGAGCTCTCTGATGGCGATAGCTTGGTTAAGCTCCCCGCGGCGACACGCGCTCTCGCACGGCCGGTCACAGACGTGGCCTAAGGTCAAAGGGAACGGCACCTTCTCCCTGATCACCGCCAGCGCCGACGCCAGATCACCACGTGCCACAAAGCGCACGTAGCGCGGTACATCGATCTCGGCTGGGCACTTGATCTTGCAGGGAACGATGGCCGCTTTGCGTTCGGCTCCGGTAAGTACTCCGAACTTGTCCTGCATGGCACCCGTGGGGCAGACCTCCACACAAGCTCCGCAAAAGCGACAGCCAGCATCCGCCAGAGACAGGACCAGCCGATTCTGTTTGATCGGCGCGACGGAGACCTCGGCCAAAACATTGGGCGTAGCAGGCTTTTCGTATTGGATGCCGCCGCTCGCCTGCGCCTGCTGCTTCACCAGACCCAGCACCCGGACCCCGCGCAGGTCCCAGCAGGCTCGAAGGCAGCGTCCGCAGAGCACACACTTGTTAGGGTCGTGCACGAAAAGCGGATTGCGACTGTCGACCGGCAACAGCTTCGCCCGCCGTTTCACCCGCGACTCCTCGACTCCCAGATACTGCTTAAGCGACTGGAGCTCGCAGTTGAGGTACTTCTCACATGAGCCGCACTCCGGTGGGTGGGCAGCAAGGAGAAGCTCCATGGCCAGGCGCCGAGCGGCCAGGATTTCGTCCGAACGCGTACGGACCACCATGCCTGCTCTCACCGGCGTAGTGCAGGAGGGCGTAAGACCTTCGTGCCCTTCGATCTCGACTACACAAAGACGACATACTCCGGCCGGAGGCAGGTCAGGATGGTCGCACAGGTGAGGTATGTAGATCCCCGCTTCCAGCCCCGCCTCTAGGACGACAGCGTCTGGCCGCGCTTCGACCACACGTCCGTCGATGGTCAACGTGAGCGGATTCTCGAGGCCAGCACCACCGCACGCAGTCACGCCCGCTCCTCCAGAGCACAGACTCCCCATTCGAGATGCGAGGCGAAGTCTTCGGCAAACAGCTCCCGACAGCTCAGCAGGGGCACCGGCGCTGATCGTCCCAGGTCGCAAAGCGCTGCTCCTTGCAGGTGCCGACAGAGCACGAGCGCCAGCTCCAGCTCATCGGCGCTGGCCGTACCCTCCGCCAGGTCGCTGAGGATAGCCAGAAGTTGTCGGGTCCCCTCGTAGCAAGCAGCGCACTTTCCACAGGCCTCGGCGTGAAGACGAGCCATCGCGTCCTTCGCCAGCTGGACCCCGCAGACCTTCCCAGGGAAAAGACGAAGCGAAGCCGCACCTATGACCCCAGCCGTTCGCTCCACCAAGTCGCTGGTCAGTGGAATATCGAACTGCTGGTCTGCCAGAAAGGGGCCGCAGGGCCCGCCCAGCTGCATGACTTTCACCCCTAACTCATGCGGAGTGTTCCCGATCGTTTGTCGAACAGCCTCTGCAAGCGAGGTGCCAAAGGCCACTGACTTGACGACCGAAGATCTGCCCTCGTCGACCACCGTGAGAAGCCGGCTCTCGAGTGGTGCGGAGGTAGACCGTCCGTTGCCCGCCCATCCAGCGGTCTCCCCCGGCTCTTGCCAGAACACTGCTGCCACCGCCGCCAGGGTCTCTACGGTCTCGAGCACAGTCGGTCGTCCTTCCCACCCCTGAACCAATGGATCGCAGTAGCGGACGTCTGGGAGCGCCTGCCGGCCTTCGAGAGCAGCAAGAAGAGCCCCCGGTTCCCGCAAGATGAAGGAGCGCGGAAGCCGGCGCACCACGAGGTCCAGGACTACGCCTGCCCTCGCCAAACGCTCGACCGGGCCACCTCCCCCCTCCAGCCCAGCCAAGAGACCCTCCACGCTGTCGAGCTCGCAGTCATCCTCCACTGCCAGGAAGCATCGCCGGGCACCCACTGCATAAGCGCCGATCAGCAGGCCCTCCACCACCGACTGCGGATCATGAGTCAGCAGCCACCGTCCAGCCGCTGATTCTTCAAGTCCATCTACGCCACTTACCACCACCACCGGATAGTCGTGCCCCGAGGCTCGACAACGTCGCCAACGGTCAGCGACGACTCCCGGAGCACCTCCTCTGCTGCGGAGCTCTCGCCGGCTCAGGACTGTGAGTACTTCGTCGGGCTTGAGACCGAGAGCTCGATCGAGCGCAAGCCAATCACTTGCATGCAGGTTCGGGCTGTTCATCGGCGCTCAGTCTATGTGGGGTGGCTACACGACGCTCCACTTCCCAATCTCAGGAGGAGCTGCCATGAGCGGGTCGATCCGTTCGG
The DNA here is from genome assembly GCA_937148845.1 of uncultured Actinomycetes bacterium. GTDB lineage: Bacteria > Actinomycetota > Thermoleophilia > RBG-16-64-13 > RBG-16-64-13 > CAKZRW01. Next base: position 6,282 of record CAKZRW010000062.1, read on the forward strand.
AGATTGCTTTGAAGTGGTCGGTCGACAGGTGGTAGGCGAAGGCTTCCTCGTTCTCGTACTCCTCGTAGAACAGGAATTCGTCGGGGTCGTTCAGCGAACGGTGAAGAGCGTAGACGCGCGCCCCAGGGTCGTTGAGCACCAGAGGCTTCATCCAGCGGTACGCTTCCAAGAACTCCTCACTTCGGCCCTGCCGGACCTTGACCGTCGCCGTGACAACAAACATCGTCCGCTTCCCTTCCTCTTTCTGTTTCGCCGTCACAGTAGTCGTCTCTATACCGCTGCTCTTGCCCTGCTCGAGCTTGCTGCCTCGACCTGACCTGCACTAGCCGCCCAGGTAGGCTTTCCGGACCATCTCACTGCAGCGGATAGCTTCCGCGTCACCCTGGAACACGACCCTTCCTACCTCGAGCACGTATCCGCGCTGCGCTACTCCCAAAGCCAGGTGCGCATTCTGCTCGACCAGCAGCACGCTGATACCCTTCCGGTTGATCTCCCGGATCACGTCGCCCACCAGTTCCACGATGATGGGCGCGAGGCCCACCGAGGGCTCGTCCAGGCACAGCAGTCGCGGATTGGCCATCAGCCCACGAGCGATGGCGAGCATCTGCTGCTCCCCGCCGCTCAGCGTCCCGGCGTCTTGCTTGGCCCGCTCCTTTAACCGGGGGAACAGGTCGAACACGTATTCCAGGGACTCTGCGATCCCTGCCCGGTCCCTGCGCAGAGTTGCTCCCAGTCTGAGATTGGTGATGACAGGAAGGTAGGGGAACAACTGCCTCCCCTCAGGGACCAGGACGATACCCCGTCTCACCCGGTCAGCAGTCTCAAGTCGGTCTATGCGTTCCCCCTGGAATAGGATCTGACCTCGGGTAAGGGATACCAGACCGGCCAAGGCCCGCAGTATGGTGCTCTTGCCTGCACCGTTCGCACCGATGATGGTCACTACGCCGCCCTCTGGTACCTCGATGGTCACGTCGTCGACGGCCAGTGACTTGTGATAGTGGACGGTTATGTTCTTGAGCTCAACAAACATAGTCGGCCCCGAAATAAGCGGAGATGACTTCCTCGTTGGCCCTCACTTCTGCAGGCGATCCCTCGCAGATCTTCTGCCCGAAGCTGATCACTACCACGCGATCGCACAGACGCAGGATCTGCATGTTGTGCTCTACGATCAAGATGGTGATGCCATGGTCGCGCATCGAGCGGATGGCCTCCAAGCTCGTATCGATCTCGGATGGATTCATGCCCGAGAGAGGTTCATCAAGCAAAAGCAGTCGAGGTCGGGTAGCCAGAGCACGAGCCACACCGAGCATCTTCTGGTGTCCATGGGGCAGGTTCTTGGCCAACTCGTCTGCCACCCTCTCCAGACCCACAACGTGGAGGATCTCGTGCGCCCGTTCGGCGATAAAGGCTTCGTTGCGCCGATACTTGCGGGTGTTGAAGAAGATGTCGAAAAGACTCGAGTGGGGATGCAGTTCGAAGGACGAGGTCACATTCTCCAAGACCGTGAACTCGTGGAAGAGCGGGTTCAGTTGGAACGTGCGGCCGATGCCCAGCCGCGCCACCTGCTCGGGTTGCTTACCGGTGATGTCACGCCCGTCGAAGAGCACTCTGCCGCTTGTGACCGGGAAGACTCCGGTGATCAGGTTGAAGACGGTACTCTTACCGGCCCCGTTCGGGCCTATCAGACCCACAATCTCACCCTCGGCCACCTGGATGTCGAAGTCTTTGACAGCCACCAGACCGCCGAAGCGTTTGGTGAGACCTTTGGTCTCAAGGAGCATCCCCACTCACCTCCCCCCGGCGAAAGCGACGCGACACCCGATCCGTGATTGCTTTCAACAGACCGACGATGCCCTCAGGCATGGTGAAAGCGATGATCAGGAGGATGGCAGCGGTCACGTACGGCAGATTCCCCTTCAGGTCTCGGAAGAAAAATTCGGGGATAACCAGCAGCATGCCCACCCCGACCGCCGGCCCCCAGAAACTGTTGATCCCCCCTACGAGTACATACATGATGATCCACAACGTAGCGCCAAGGCCGTAACTGTTGGGAGAGGCCACGCCCTGGTAATGGCAATACACTGCACCCATCAAACCAGCGAAGAAGCTACCAAAAGCCACCGCCAGTATCCGATTGCGCCGTTCGCCAATACCCACACTAGCCGCCACCTGGTGGGATTGGGCGATGGCCTTCATCCGCACTCCGATCCGACTGAACTCGAGGCGGTACATACAGGCCAGACTGACAAGCATCAGACCGAACGCCAAATAGTAGTAGTACGTGCGATCGCTGAACAACGGCTCCACGCCACCCAGGCCGGTACTCATACCCGTGGTCTTGCCGCCCGCTGTGATGAGGTTGATCACCACGTAGCCCAAGAACAACGTCCCCATAGCGTAATAGATGGTCCGCAGCCGAGCGAACGGGTAAGCAAGCAAGGCGCCGACTATGGTGGCCGCCACCGCACCCAGCGGGATCGTCACCCAGGGTGACCAATGCAGCCAGACAGAGGGGATCGCCGCAGCGTAGGCCCCGATGCCCATGAAGGCGCCGATGGCGATGTTGAACTGACCCGAGATGGAGACGACACGCCATGAGCTTGCGATGACGACATAAAAGAAGGTCAAGATGAGCACATGCATGTAGTAAGAGCCCGAAATGCCCAGGGGCAAGAGCGCCAGCACAAGCACGAGTCCCCCCAGTACACTCAGACCTGGCCAGCGCCTGGACTTCGTCTGAGCCACTTCTTGCCCCACCGCGCTTTCCGGCACTAGCCGGATATCAGTCGTGTCTATCTCAGTCATATCACTCATGGCCGAAGAATCCCCGTGGCCGGATCAGTAGTAGGGCAAGGACCAGGATGGAGGCCAAGGCGTCGACCACAGCCCCTGGTAGGACGACCGGCAGCGCGCCATAAAGGAGGCCCAGTAGTCCACCCACATAGAAGATTCCGTTGAAACTACCCAGACCCGCCAGAATGACGAGCATCAACACTTTTATAAGCGTGACGTCACCGATGAACGGTGTCAGGTTATACAAAGTACCCATGAAGACCCCACCGATGGCTGCAAGCCCAAACCCTACAGAGACCGCCAGCATGGCCACCCGGCTGAACCGTATGCCTTGCAGGGCCGCGCCTTCCCTGTTCTGGGTGACCGCCTGCATCTGGGCACCCCACCGGGATCGGTCAACGAAGAGGATGATGCCCACGAGAAGGACGATCCCGATGCAGAAGGCCAAGATGCGGTCGGTCTGGACCCTGTAGGGGCCAAGCCCGGTCGTCCCGGCGAGAAAGGGAGGGATTGCCAGCGCTCTGGTGCCTAGGAAGCGGTTGAAGGTGGTCACAAGGACCGTAGACAGAGCGATGCATACCATCATAGTGCGGTTGAAGTCGGCCTTCATCGGCCGGAACAGGAATCTCTCAACCAGTATCCCGAAGGCGGCGGCTGCGAGCACCGTGACAGGAAAGGCCGCGAACCCGGGCAGTCCGAGTTTGACCACCAATAGGTAACACCCGTAGGCCGCGGACATGAAGATGGCCCCGTGGGCAAGGTTGAAGATCCCCAACAGGTTCAGGATGAACGCGAAGCCTATCCCCATCAGGATGTAGACCACCCCGAGCAACACAACGTTTATGACTGTCTGGACTGCGATCTCCACGCTAGTGACCCATCACCTTGTTGTTTCGCGTTCTTAGACCATAGAGGCTGGCCGGCGCGGCACCGGTCGGATACCTAGCAGGGACCGCACCGGCCAGTTCATTTCGTTTTGCGACCTACATGCGCACCATCACGGGGTCACGTCGGGCAGGATCCAGGGCTTGTACTCGACCTTGCCGTCGTTGATGAGGCACACCGGGATGGGATGGGCCCAAGCATGGTTGGGCAGACCGTACAGCTGGTTGCCACTCGGGAAGCCGTCACCGTAGAGGGTAGGTAGACTGGTCAGGGTCTCCCATTTGTCCCTTACCACGGTCGGATCCAAGCTGTCGGCAGCCTCGATGGCGTGCTTCAGCAGGTAGAGGGCATTGGGCGCTAGACCGAAGACATGCCGCTTGGGATCGCCCATCAAGAGCAACCTCTTCATAGGCGCCGCAATGTACGGGTCTTCGACCTGCTTGCTCAGGATACCGACGATGCCAGTCGCCGAGTCACCCAGGGCACCCACCACCGAAGGAGCGTCTACTGGGAAGGTGATGGGACCCTGATAACCCAGCGTGCGCAGGCCCTTCACGATGCCGAAGTAGGTCGGATCGATACCGATAGGCATCCAGACTGCATCGGGATTGAGGGCCTTGATCTTGGCAGCGATGGGGTTGTAGTCCTCCGCCTGGGTGGCATAGAGAATCGGTTCGCCCGCTAGAGTAAGACCGGTCCTTTCGACCAGCGCCCGGAAGTGCGGCTCGAAAGCTGGGAACGTGGCATCTTCAGAGGCAAGGGCTACGTTCTTGACGTTCGGGTAGTACAGCTTCAGCGCTTTCAGAGCCGCCGACTGCTGGGTGATGGGGTCAAGTCCCAGGAACGCGTACCGCGTGTCCTTGTTCATCTCAGCGGGATTGAGCCCGTTGTAGTTGGCCACGTGCAGAACCTTGTTCTGCTCAAAGATCGGGGTGGTGGCCAGGTTGAAGAAGGCACCCGGTCCGACCACGAATTTCAGTTTCTTGTCGAGAACAAGCTTGTTGGCAGCCGCCGTGTTGCCATCGAGTGAGCTCTTTCCGTCCTCGATGACCAGCTCTACCTTGTAAGACTTCCCCTGGACCTTGATGCCGCCATCCTCGTTGATCATTTGGGCGACATATTCGATGTCCATCTTTTCAGCTGCGTCGACCACCGAGAACCAGTCGGTCAGCGACAAGATCACGCCAATCTGAAGCGTTTCCATCTGCGCTGTAGTAGTCTCGGTAGAGCTGGGCGCAGCTGTAGTCGGTGTGGGCCCTGCGGTGGTCTGGGTAGGTGCCGAGGTCGTGGTGGTCTCTTCGGCCTTGCCGCAGCCGGCCAGAGCAGGCACCACCGCAAGCAGGATCATCAGCACCATAAGGACCGACACCCATGCCGTCTTTTTCACTTCACTCCCCTCCTCATGCTCCGTATTGTGAGGTCGTACTGTCCGTGTCTTCCGTACCTTACGGTATGCATGACTCCCCCTTGGACACCCCCTTTCACCTCAACCCGTTGTGTCATCCGCCGCTATAGAACCTTGTGATGACGAGCTGTCCGTCCTCCCGGATGACTCTGTCCTTATCCTGTGGCCAACTAGCCGACCGTCCCTCCGTGACCAGTAACGAGGTATAACGGAGGTGACCTTGGGCGTCGAAGAGCTCCTCCCTGAGGCGAGGAAACAGTCCTAGCAGTTCCTCCAGCACCGACGCCAAACTGCGCTGGCCGCCAGCCAACTCGACGGCTTCCGTCCCAGCACACCTTGCCAACTCACCGACCAATCTCACAGTGATGGCCATCTTCGCGTCACTTCTCCTGAACCTGCCGCCAGCTCACCCAGTGCTGGTCCGGCTACCCAGGTACTCTTGAGCCAGCCGGTTGATAGCCGCTCCTGACACATCCACCGTGGCGGCGCCCCCATCGACAGGAATCACCGCCCCGGTCAAGAAGCTAGCCTCGTCACTCGCTAGAAAGCAGCAGACCCCTGCCACTTCCTGGGGCGAGGCCACTCGCCGCAAGGGAACGTCGCGGGCAAAAGCGCTGAGTACGTCGTCGACCGTGAGACCACAGGCCTCCGCGAAAGGAGCCATGGCGGTCTCGATCATCTCTGTGCGCGTACCTCCCGGACAAACGACATTGCAGCGCACCCGTTGCGGCCCATAGTCGACCGCCACCTGCTTGGAGAGGCTGATCAGACCCCCCTTCGACGCACAGTAGGCAGGAAGACCGGGGGGACTCACCAAGCCCGCCAGAGAAGAGATGTTGATGATGGACCCGCCGCCGGACACGACCAAATGGGGCAAAGCCGCCCTCATCATGAGGAAAGGACCGGTAAGGTTGACTGCCAGGACCTTTGCCCAAAGCCCGTGGTCCAAGTCGGCGACTTTGGCCAGAGGCTGTTCCATCCCTGCATTGTTGACAAGGATGCGAAGTCCCCGCTCGAAAGAAAGCGCTGTGGTGATCGCCCGTTCCACGTCGGCCTCGACGGTCACGTCGGCGACACAGGTCTTGATGCGATCCCCCGGTAGAGCGGAAGCCGTCTCCAGGAGAGGCTCCCAGCGACGACCGCTTATGACCACAAGGGCCCCCTCACCCACGAAGCGCTCAGCTACGGCGCGACCGATTCCTGTTCCTCCACCGGTGACGATCGCTACCCTGCCGTCCAGACTTGTCACTGCGCCGCCTACTCGTCCTTGGGCTGGTAACCGGACAGCTCGCCGCTAGGCGCGGCTACCCGGCAGCCCTCTCAAACGCCCCTTGCTTATAGCCCAGAAATCTTCTATCGCTGCGTAGTAGTCCAACTTCCGTCCCTCTGCGACCTCTCGCTCCGCCACCTTCTGCCGATGGAAATCCTTGATCTCCTCCGGAATGGGCAGATTGCCAAACTCGAGATATCGGCAGGCCCCGTCCAAGTCGCGGATGCCCATGACCCTGTCCTGAGCATGGATGTTGATCGACATCGGCGAATCAAGTACTCCCGCCGCCACTGCCTTGACCGTGCCCACCGCTATGTCACCGTCGCCTAGCTCGAGGACCTTCTCTAAGATGGCGATCACTTCCGCTGTCGCCACTTCTTCTTCTTGGCGGATAGCTGCATCGTCCACCTCGAACTTCTGGTCGTGCATCACTCCGAAGATCCACAGGGCAGCCTTGTAGCTCTCGAGATGAGCGTCCATGGTCGGGACACCGGCAGCTTCGTCCACGGTCTTCACCGAGCAGACGTCGGCACCCCCCAAGGCCGCCACCATAGCCGTATAGCCGATGTAGCCGAATGCACTGCCCAGATCCTGCGGGAACGGGAACAAGGGCGACTGACTTGCAAACACCCCGGGGATGATGACGTCGGTGTAGCCGAAACGGTCGAGATAATGGCGAAGCAACTTGGGAAGCGTGCGCATGTCGGCCAGGTCCTGATTCAGGCACCCTTGGATGTTGACCTGGGGGAACACACTCTTGACACCTTGCTCGGCCGAGATGAGGGCCTCGATTATTTGGGTAGCCATGTTGACACTCATCGGGATCACAAAATTGGGCAACCACCCATGCAGGTCGGTGCTGATGATGACCCCGTGGTCGGCGTAGTAGCCGATGAGCCGCCCCGTATACTGGGCAGTCTGAATACACTCTTCGACAGTGGCCTTCTTGTCGTAGCCTGCGATCCACCCAAAGAAGCTGTTGGGCATGGCCGTCATCCCCGAGGCGAAGGCTATCTCGCTGACCAGTGCCTGCCCCACCCGCGACGAGCGAGGATCCAGCGCTCCCTCTGTAGCCTCCACTACCCGGCGGTTCGTCTTGACGCCGTGGTTGATGATCGGGTAACCGTTCAGGGCAGGACGGCCGGTACGGATGCTCTCTTGCAGGCCCTTCTCTACCTTGTCGAGCTGTAGGTTGCGGGTGTAGCTGTCCGTGGTGAAGGGGATGAGGTAGATCCCCAGCTCGTTAAGCGAGCGGATGAGAGCAATCTCGTCTTCCACCAGAGGAGTGCCTTGCCGAGGGAAGAGCGTCAGTCTTCCTTCTTCATGGAACCGCTGTAGGATCTTGTGGAATCGCCGGTCATCCGGGAGCGCCCGTTGGTAGGCTACTGCTTCTTCTAGGTCGACGTCTTTACCGGTAGGCCAGATGGCAAGGACTTCTTTGCGCATCTGCATGAAGACGTCCTCGTCGATGCGCTCCTGTCGGACAGGCACTATGCCGTCAGAGTAAGTCATGGTCGATATCGCTCTCTTTCGTCATGAACATCGCGATCAGTCATAGATGCCTAGATCCTCGACCCTTTCGGGTAGAGGCACGCCTTGTTCATCCCAACCCATGAGGGTGTAGTAGTATTTTTTGGCCTTTTCCATCTTCTCGGGATCCAGTCCCGGCACGTAAGGTCCTTCAGTCTTCGGCTCGAAGAAACGAGGCGGCAGCAGGTCATCATCAGCGGTCAGACCCTCGCGCACGTTGAAGAGACGGGCTGCCGTGAGAACCCGCTCCGAAGTCCGGATCAGCTCCGCCGCCTCCACCTCCCAACCCGTGACCTTACTGATGATCTCGGCCGGAACCTTGTAGTTGACACCCACGAAAGCAAGATGGCACAGCAGCAGGCAGTCGTTGAGGAACTCACGGATATGCCCCACCTTGAAAAGTGCCACTTTACGGGGGCCGATATCCTCAAAAGGAAGGGTGTCGTAGAAGCCGAGGCTCTTGAAGTCCTTCATCCCATCCTCGGTCGCGAAGAGGTCATCGTGCACGTTGGCGCAATGGTCGGCTCCGTTGGGGTTGACCATGAAGCCGAGAGCGAACGCGGGCAGACGGCGAGGTTCGTGCATTCCTGGGTGTACTCCCTTCACTTCCACTGAGAGGGCATCCGCCCCTCGCCCGATCTTGGCGGCCGCCCGGCGCGACCCTTCAGCCAATAGAGCTCCGATCCCCTCGCGCTTGGCGATCAGCTCACAACACTCCACCAGTGCGGGCCCATGGCCGAAACGGAGCTCAAGACCGCCCGTATCCTCCAAAGTGAGTATGCCCCTCTCGAAGCACTCCATCGCGAACGAGATGGTGGTCCCAGTCGAGATGACGTCGAGGGAGTTAGCGTTACAGACCTCGTTGGCCTTGGCCAGAGCCTCTACGTCGTCCACCCCGCAGTTGCTTCCAAGGCTACACATGCCTTCGTATTCGGGGCCACCATAAGCTTCGTCGATGTAGTAAGGAGCCCCGGATTTCAGTTTCTTCTTGCAGCGTAGCGGACAGCCGAAACAGCCCTCCATACCGACGCCGAGACGCTCCTTTATCGCACCACCGTGGATGTTCTTGATGCCAGGGAAAGGCGCTCCCTTCCAGTTGTTCACGGGCAGGTGACCGACCGCCTCCATGCCTTCCATCTCGGGGCCACCGGTCCCGTACTCAACCAGCACCCGTTGCAGCCAGAACTCCTTCCAGTGCTTATCCACCAACCAGGAATTGATCGCTCTCACTCCCTCGCGGTCAAAGACTTGGGGCCGACCCGAGCCCCGCACCGCTATGGCTTTGAGGTTCTTGGACCCCATGACCGCTCCCAGACCACCCCGCCCCGCAGCGTCGAAAGGCCCGTTCATGATGCAGGCAAAAAGAACCTGGTTCTCGCCTCCGGGGCCGATCATGGCAATCCGAGCTCGCTCGTCGCCCAGCTCGGCCCTGATGGCCGCCTGGGTCTCCTTGGTCCGCAGCCCCCACAGGGCGTTCGCATCGCGGATGGAGATCTCATCATCCTGGATCGAAAGGTAGACCGGCTTGTCGGCCTTTCCCTCTACTACCAGGACGTCATAACCCGCCTTCTTCAGCTCCGCGCCCCAGTACTCGCCCACCTGGCAGAGCGCGATACCTCCACTGAGCGGTGACTTGCCCCCGACCCCGTTGCGGCCACTGGCATAAACAGAGGTGCCGGTGATGGGACTCAAAGCGAAGACCAGCTTGTTGTGAGGCCCCAGAGGATCCGTACCCTGAGGAAGCTCTTTCAGCAGGATGTCGGCTATAAGACCCGAACCACCTAACCACTTGCGGTAGTAGCGCTCGTCCCGCACCTCTCTTGAGACCTGGCCCGTGGAAAGGTCGACCCGCAAGATGCGGCAAGAAAGTCCCGTCCACACCTGGCCCTCATCCCTCTTCGTGTTCTCCTTTCCCGGATCCGCCATAGTGTTCTCGCTCCCCCTCGTGGTCTCGACTAGGTTCGGACTGAGTCAGTGACGTTGGGCCGGGAGAGGTAATCCCCCCGACACAGGAAGTACCGCCCCTGTGACATAGGACGAGAGGTCCGAGGCGAAGAAGAGCGCAGCCTTGGCTATTTCCTCCGGCTGGCCCATCCGTCCCAGAGGTGCCTGGCGCCCGATGTGGGCAAAGAACGCCTCCGCTTCCTCGGCCGTCTTGCCGGCTACGATCTCATCAAAGAACGGGGTGCGGATAGGTCCCGGCATGATGGCGTTGACGTAGATGTTGTAGGGACCCAGCTCCGCGGCCATGTCATAAGTGAGCCCCAACACTCCAGCCTTGGCGGCATGGTAATGCGGATGGGGCGACGGCGGGCTGATTGCCCCCAGGGAAGAGATGTTGACGATCTTGCCGTACCCATTGGCTTTCATGTGAGGGACTGCCTCACGGCTACACAAGAACACGCCCTTGAGATTGAGGTCGACGACCTTGTCCCAGGCATCCTCTGACAGGACTTCAAGGTTGGTCGGCTTGCCTTGCGCTCCCACGACCGCGCCCGCGTTGTTGACAAGGATGTCTAGTCTGCCGAACTTGGCGACGGTCGTCGCGACCATGTTCTTCACCTGGTCGCTCTGCGTAACGTCACACTCCACGACGAGGCCGGCTCCACCCGCCGCTTCGACCGCAGCCAGGGCCCGCTGCGCCTCGGTCAGGTCGATGTCGGCGATTGTGACCCGGGCGCCTTCTCGTGCAAACAGCTCGCAGATGGCCCGGCCCATTCCTTTCGCACCGCCGGTCACAATCGCCACACGCCCTTCTAGCAACATGACACTCCTCCCCTGACCCCTCCCCCGACACCGAGTCGCGGCTCTTGTCCATCTGCCGTGAGCTGAGGCAGGCTTGCAGCCTCAATCAACGCCCGTACATCCTCCACCTGCTCCAAGTCGGCGACGAAATTAAGTAGGTTGTCAGCCTGACTTCTGGGGATCGGCCAGCCGGCGTGAGCAAGACAATCTTGGAACTTAAGCTGGATTGCTGAACGCGAAAGTGGTTGGCCAGGCGTGCCCGTCGGCAAATCCACCTGTTCAGAGAAACTGCGACCATCCTTCAGAGCAATCTCAACCCGAGCTGGCTCCATACCCTGATCACCCCGGTCTAGCGCCGGGTCGTTCTCCACCTCTATGCAAGCTGCCACAGCAAGTATGTCTGGGCTATTGACCGCCTTTGGGCCGAAATCCTCGAGTGACGCCCGACGACGAGCTACTGCGGTCGCCACACCCCAGGCCAGGCTGAATTGAGCATCGACAAAGTTCCTCGGGCGGGCCTTGACATCAAGGGGAACGCCCAATAAGCCGTACGTAGCCTCACCGCAGTAGATTACGATGCGACGCACGTCACCCGGCTGTATTCCGTGTCTCCGGACCAGGGTCAAAGCCGCATCTATCGCAGGATGGACACCCCGACAGCAGGGGTACGGTTTTATAGATACATTCACTCCCTCATAGCGGACCCCGAGGTCGGCCAGAAGTCGTTCCCGGGAATAGGCACCGCCGTGATAGACCCGATAGAGCCCCGCCTCACCCTCCAGACACTTACGAGCACCACTGATACCCCGCTTTGCCATCAATGCCGAGGCGATGCCCCCGCGGACAGCCATACCTGGGCCCATGCGCTTGGTCAACGCTCCATCTCTAACACATTGACCATTACCAGAGCACTGGTGGTAAGCGATGCCGATGGCGTTAGTGATCCCAGTCTCGTCCAAACCCAAGATACGAGCCGCCACCCCCGCTGCCGTCAGATAGCCGAAAAGAGTCGTTAGGTGCCAGCCGTACTTGTGGATACTCTCTCCAGGGCGGGTGGCAAGACCAAGGCGGCAGATGAAATCGGTCCCCACGGCTACGGCGGTGATGAATTCGCGACCATCGATGCCGCCGATGTATTCGGCCATCGCCAAAGCCGTGGGGATAGTCACCACCCCTGGGTGCATGATGGCATCTTCATGGACATCGTCGAAATCAAGTGCGTGAGCCATGGTGGCGTTGACCTGAGCAGCGTGGGGAGCCGGGACCTTGTCGCCATACCAGAGAATCGTACTTTGAGCACTTCCACCCCATTCAAGCACCAAGTCACGCATCTCTGGCACTCCCGCTTCTACGGACCCACCAAGCGCGACCGCAAAGAAATCAAGCACCTGGTCTTTTGTGATGGACACGACTTGGGCAGGCAATTGCTCAAAGCGTGCATTGCGGAAGAGCGAGACGAACGCCTGGGTCGCCTCAGACTCAGGGTCAGTGTGAGCCCGGCTCTTCACATCGGACCTCTTTGCCCCGTCCCTCTGTGTCTCCCTGATGCGTGTCCCCCTGCTTCATACCAACAGAGGTCTCGACAATGGAAAGTGCAGATTGACTGCTTGAAGCAGCGGACCTAACTTCTCGCTCATCTCGGCTGCAGCCTTGACCAACAGCGACCCTATCTGGTGCGCCCGGTCGGGCGAGAACGAACCCACCGTCACAATGCACCCAGCGACGCGTTTCTCTCCGGGCTTCTCTGTGGAGGGCACAGTAAGCACTGCACTTACCGCGTTAAGCCCCGACCAGGTAGTGCCCAGACTCATGCCGTAGCCCAGACGCCGGGCTTCTTCCACCTGAGACCTGAGTGTCTCCGGGTCGATCCCGTCCCGATCAGTCTCACCCGCTTGGAGGATGGAACTCTGCCTCAGCCGCCGTTCGAACTCCTCCGCCGGGAGACTCGCCAGATACGCGCGGCCATGTGCTCCCCAAGTGAGCGGGTAACGATGCCCTACGTCGACAGCGATGTAAGTCCCCCCGGGGGCATGGCGACGAGCAACTACAAACATGGTCTCGCCCGAGATGACCCCCAAGTGATTGCTACAACCAGTCTCCGCCGCTAGCCGTTCCAGGTACGGCGTCGCAGCCCGGGCGAGATCGGTGTTGTTTATGAGCGCACGGCTCAGAAGCAGTAGATTGGGCCCCAGTGAGAAGTTCTTGGTGCGGTCGTCGCGGACTACAAGCCCAAACGTGCGCAGAGTGTTAAGTATGGCCAGCCCCTTGCTCTTGCTGATACCGACCGTTCTGCTCAACTCGGTGAGAGAGGACTCGCCCCCGACCGTGTTGGCAAGAGCGAGGAGAAGGCGCACCGCCTGGTCCACAGCAGGGACGAGCTGGAGGTAGCTGTCTTTGCTGCCCGACGTGCGTTCCTGAGTTGATTCAGTTGGTTCTTCTCCAAGAGGCTGCTGGACAGCCCGAAAAGTATTGCCTGGTTGCTCCGGCACCACGTCCCCCGACCCCGAGTCAAGTTCGATGTTCTGTGTACAGAACAACGTTCAGCTTCTTGCTACACCGCCAGATTACGCAAGGGTTCACACCTTGTCAACTCGCTTCCCACACTCTCAGCCCTCACCTACCCCGGTTATCGATCACAGGCTTTATCTCCCGTCCAGCTGCCATGTTGGCCAGCGCCTCGTTCACTTCCTCCAGCTGGTAATGACCGCTGACGATCGCCGCGAACGGGTACTTATGGCGGTGCGTTTTCACAAACTGGAGAGCTTTGTAGAAGTGGACGATGTGAGCGGACACGCTACCCACGATAGTGAGAGCCTTCTCGTTGATCCGGCTCGGCATTATGGGCACCGTGGCCGCCGAGGTCTGGCCGAGGATCAAGTATTTTCCACCCTTCTGAATGAACTCGAGTCCTTCGGCAAAGGCGATCGGTACCCCCGTAGCTTCGACCACGTTCAGCGGGCCACGCCCCTCGGTCAGCTCCAGGATCCGCTGCCTGCGGTCTTCCGCGGAGGGCATCTCCTCAATGTCGATGACATAGTCGGCTCCCCAGCGTTCGGCCAATTCAAGTCGGTTCCGCGGGGCACCCACCACGATGACTTTGCGGGCCCCACTCTCCCTAGCCACCACCGTGGAATAGAGCCCGATAGGCCCAGAGCCTTGGATTACCACGTCTTCCATCAGACCGATCCGGCCGAGTCGCTCGTACCCCGCCATCACCGAGCGGAAGGCACAACCAACGCCTACCGCCTCTTCCTCCGTCAGTTCCTCGGGCACTTTGACCACATTGGTCGCAGGCGTGACGTATTCGTACTCGGCGAAACCACCACGTAGGGCACTGGGCGGCGCCCACCCGTAGCCTGACCTCCTTGCACAGAGCACCGGGTCACGAGCTATGTTGCACCAGTAGCACTCGCCGCAATCAGCATGGGCCCACATGATACGGTCACCGACGGCAAGGGGTTCTCCGGCTGCATCTTTGACCCGGCCTTCGCCCAGTTTCACGATCTGGCCGATGGTCTCGTGGCCCTGGAGGTTAGGAAGCGGACTCTTGATGGTAAGTTCGCCCTTCTGCTGGTGAACATCAGTGCCACAGATGCCGGCTAGGAGCACTTTGACCAGGATGGCTCCGGGGCCGATCTCTGGGATCTCGACCTCGTGGATCTCTAGCGGCTTGCCGTATTCCACAAGTACAGCCGCCTTGCAGGTCTTAGGAACAGAGTCCATCCTCACTCTCCTCTCCATGCGTCAGTGACCTATCCTATGAGCGTATTCATCTGGAGAAGCTGCGATCAACACGGATGGAAGGAAGCACGCATGGCTGACCGGTCCGTCATCTTCTTCGCCTCCCTCACCGGCAACACCGCCAAAGTGGCCCGACGTTTCGAGCTTGTGTTCAGGCGTAACGGTTGGCACTGCGATTGCTTCCGCATCCGCAAGACCGCCGATGACATTCTGCGTCCGGCTTTCGATCCCAAGGACTACGACTTCGTCTGCGTGGGCTCCGGAATCAGGTCGCATCTGCCCTACAACGAAGTACTCAACGTACTCCGCCGCTTCCGGCTGGGCGGAGATCCCCGGCACGCACTCCGCTGGCGTGACGAGACCATACCCTACATCGATGAACCTCTCCCCGACACCCCTCCTCCCTGGCGAGACTCCGAGCTCATCGCCCGGCACCGGAAGATCGTCCTCGGCCCCACCTCTCCCCCCGCTGTGGTGTTTGTGACCTACAGCGGCTATGAGTTCGGACCACGAGAAGCGGAGCCCGCTCTCAGCCTGCTCGAGCTCGAGATCGAGCACCTTGGGTTCCGCTGCGTGGGTCGTTTCAGTTGCCCAGGACGCTTCCTTGACGATCCGACCCCACTTGCATATCACGGCGATATCCGAGACCGCCCCAACGAGGCTGACCTGGCTCGAGCCGAACATTTCCTCGAGGAGCGGCTCCGCCAGCTGGGAAGAGCGGGGAGCTGAGTGACCCAGATTCAGCACTCGTTGCGCTCCTGGACATAGGCCGAACCAGGGCCAGAGGAAAAGTGGAAAATGGGTCGAACCACCCGGTGGATGGTAAGGGGGCAATGAAAGGTGCCCTTAGGTAGAAAGATCAGGCAGCTCCGAGTGAGCAGAAACTTCTCGTCCTCGATCCAAAACTCGATCTCCCCGTGGAGGGCGTACGGGTCGTCAAAATCGGTGCCGAAGAAGCCGAGTACTTCATCGTAATCGTGCCGATGGGAAGCAGGCTCAGCAGTCTCGGGATAGACGTCCTCGCCACCCGGCCACATCCACACAGTCTCTGTATACATCGACCCTTTCAGAACAAGATCATCCAAACTAAGGATCTTGCGGTGCGACGCGGTGTTGGTGACCGATTCCGGATCGATCCC
>CAKZRW010000063.1 GCA_937148845.1 uncultured Actinomycetes bacterium
GTCTACGATCTTAAGAGCTTCCTGCTCCTTCATGTCGGCCATGGCTTCTACCAGTGGATGGGCCATAAGAGCTCCTTTCTTGGGCGACGACTGCCACAGTCGTCCGCCGGTTCACAGTGTTGTTCCTCTACCTCAAATGCATCTATCTCAGGTGTCACCATCCCGACTGCATCCATCGCTCTTGTCGCCCCGGGAGAGCCTAGCGTCTGCTCCCGCAGCCGCTGCAGCGACCCTGGTCGAGCTCCCGCGTATCCGAGAGAGATTCCCCTCCCGCTGCGCCGCCTGACCTAGTGCGCCACATGCACTGACTCCCCGTGGACTTCGTGAGCCGCCTCCATCACCGCTTCCGCCAACGTGGGGTGAGCGTGGATGGTCTCCCCCAGCTGGCGGACAGTGAGTCTGCTATGGATGGCTACCGCTACCTCGTGGATGAGATCGGTCACGTGCGGTCCCATCATGCTGGCCCCCAATACCTGGTCGGTCTTCTTGTCGGCCACAATCTGGACGAACCCCACTTCCTCCCCAAGAGCCAGGGCCTTGCCCAAAGCGGCGAACCGATACGTGCCCACCACCGGCTCGTACCCCGCCTCGGCTGCCTGCTCTTCGCTCAAGCCCACACTAGCCACCTCGGGGCTGGCGTAGGTGCAGGAGGGAGTGGACCGCAGGTCGCGCATGCGGCGGGCACCCGGGTCGTCGGTCAGGGCATTGTGAGCAGCAACCAAGCCTTCGTGAGACGCCACGTGGGCCAGAAGCAGACCTCCGTTCACGTCGCCAATGGCGTACACGCCGGGAACCGTCGTCCCGAGGTACTCATCGACCACTATGTACCCACGCGAGTCGGTTTCGACCCCAGCGGCCTCCAAGCCCAGTCCCTTCGTGTTGGGTGTACGCCCGACCGAGACCAGGACTCTTTCCGCCCTGACCTCAGATCCATCCGAAAGGCGAGCCGTTACCCAGCCTTCGCCATACTCGACGATCGACTCCACCCTCGTCTTCAGCAAGACTTGGATGCCCTTCTTGCGGAAGACCGCCTGGAACTGCTTGGCCACGCGCGCGTCCTCCTGGGGCAGCATCTGCCCCAGCATCTCCACCATGGTGACCTGGGTACCCAGCTCCGCGAAAAAGGAGGCGAACTCACAGCCGATGACACCCGCTCCCACGACCAGGAGGCTGGCTGGGATCTCCGTCAAATCTAAGGCTTCGGTAGAGGTCAAGATTGCAGGGTGGTCGAAATCGAACATGGGCAGACGCGCGGGCTCAGACCCGGTAGCGATGATGACACGGTCGGCTTCCACGCGGACTGTCTGTCCTGCCTGGTCTCTGCTCAACGCGACCTCGACGGACGTCGGACCGAGGAGGCGACCTGTTCCTTGCAGGACCTCCACCCCCGCCCTCTTCAGCAGCGTCTCCACGCCGGAGCGCAGGCGACTTACCACCCGCTCCTTGCGCTCCCTCATGCGAGAAAGGTCCGGGCGGATCTCTCCCTGCACCGTGAAGCCGAACTCTTCCCCCGCGCGCGCCCGGGCCAGAGCCTCTGCCGAGGCCAGGAGCGCCTTGGTGGGTATGCAGCCACGGTTGAGACACGTCCCCCCGATCAGGTCGCGCTCCACCAGGGTGACGGCGGCTCCGCGCTGCGCCGCGCGGAGCGCCGCCACGTACCCGCCGGGACCCGCCCCTATTATCACCAACCTCTTAACCACGAGTCTCCTACTGACCGGTCTCCAGCCTAGAGTCCAGCTTTGTCCAGAATCTCCGGTACCCGCTTCTCCCAGCCGATGGGCATGATATGGACGCCCTGGCAGAGGTCCTTCAGATCGCGGATCAACTCGGCACACAGATCGATACCCGCCCGCGTCTTGTCCTCAGCGGCGGCCAGTCTCTGAATTGTCTCTTCGGGCACGAACACGCCAGACACGTTCTTGTTCATATAGCGAGCCATACCTACCGACTTCAGAGGTATGACTCCCGCCAATACGGGAACACCGAAGCCCTCGACCCGCTTCATGAACCGGGCGAACTTGTCCGGTTCGTACACCGCCTGGGTCTGGAAGAACTTGGCCCCAGCCTTGATCTTCTTCTCCATCTTGAAAAGCTGGAGATCGAAGCTGGCTTCGGTGTCAGCACCCGGGTTGACCACCGCACCCGCGAAGAAGTCCGGCTTACCTTGCAACTCATTGCCCATCATGTCGTAGCCCTCGTTCAGGCGGCTGATGACCGAGAGCAGCTGCACAGAGTCAAGGTCGTACACTCCGATGGCGTCCTTGTGATCACCCAGGTGGGGAAGGTCGCCGGTCAGGGCTAACACGTTGTGGACGCCCAGCACCCAGGCGCTCAACAAGTCAGATTGCAGCGCGATGCGGTTGCGGTCACGACAGGTCATCTGCAGGACCGGCTCGAGATGATGATCGACAAGAAGATGGCAGGTGGCGAGCGAACCTAGTCGCATGACCGAGCTCTGCTGGTCCGTGACGTTGGCAGCAGTCACCCGACCGCGCAGCAGTTCGGCCACTTCAGCGATCTCGGTGACGTCGGTGCCTTTCCCAGGCCCGATTTCGGCCGTAATGACAAACTTGCCTGACTCCAGATCGGATCTGAGGCTCATTCTCCACTCGCCTCCTTCACAGCCGGCATTTCCAGGGCGTATTCCGGACTGGACATGATCGCCGGGTCGGGCGCCATCTTGGCCCAACTCTTGGGTGGCGCCAGATAGCTGAGTTTGTCAAGGCGACCCAGCGCTTTCAGCCGGTGATAGATGAGCTCCCAGCCGCAATCGCGGTCCGGACTCAGTTCGCACTTGCCTTTGGAAGCTCCGCCGCACTGTCCGCTCAGCAGGTGCTTGGTGCAAGCGGTGAGGGGACAGATTCCCCCCGTGAGCTCAAGCACGCATTCGGCACACTCGGCGCAGCGCTCCGAGCCAGGCCATTCTCCGCGACTGCCACCCAGGTTCTGGGTGTCGCAACCGGGGTGACACAGCTTGTTCACCGAGGCAGCCACCGCCTGAATGCCCACTCCGCAGGTGAGCACCAGGATGGAGTCTGCACTCATGACAGCCTTGGCCTTGCGAGCAAGCCGCGACTTGATCAGGGCCTTCTCGCACAGGAAGGGGACGACATCGGTGCCTGTCACCGTCTTCCCTTCCGCTTCCAGCTTGGACTTCATCTCGGCCACCTGGACCGGTCCACCGGTGCCCGAGGCTTGCGCGCACCCGTCACAGCCGAGGATGAAGACCCGGTTCTCCCCCTCCAGATACCGGAGGATCTCTTCAAATGGTTTTTGCTTCGACCGTAACATCTTTCCTCTTTCGGGCCGAGATCAGTGGATCGAGCAAGCAAGACAGGGATCGAAGGAGCGCACGATGCGGACCAGTTCGAAGGGGTTGTCCTTGTCCCTGACCTTGGTGCCTATCAAGGCCTGCTCGATCGGACCGGGGACACCATTGTCGTCTCTGGGCGAGGCATTCCAGGTGGTGGGGACCACAGCCTGGTAGTTGTAGATCTTCTTGTCTTTGATCTCGATCCAGTGCCCCAAGGCCCCCCGCGATCCCTCGGTGAGGCCCATACCGGTCGCCTCGTCGGGGATCTCGTACTCCGTGTAGGTGGGTTCACCCGGCTTGAGTTCGAGCAGCCACTTTTCTAGATTGTCTGCCAGGATCTTGGCACAGAGCGCCCGGGCCAGATGACGACCCATGACCGAGAACAGGGCCGAAACTGGGGCTTTCAGTTCGGCCAGCGCCCAATCCACCAACTGCCGAACGACCGGGTCGCCCGCCACATAGGTCACGAGCAGACGAGCCAATGGTCCGACTTCGTAGACCTCGCCGTCATACCGGGGTGCCTTCACCCAGGAGTAGGCTCCTTCCTTGCCCGGCGCCGGCTTGGTCTCGCCTTGAGACGGATGCCGACCGGTGGAGGAGTCTTCGTACCAGGAGTATTTCACCACTTCCGTGATGGAGGATATAGCGAGCGGATGGTACTTGAGGTCCGCAGAGACGGTCCCCTGTTTGAAAAGACGTTTGCGCCGAGTGAGGTCGGGGTCATCTCCCTCCAGATCGTATGCCCCGTAGGAGAGCAGGTTCTTGCAACCGGCGCCAATCTCCAGGTAGTCGCTGTAGACGCTGGCAATGGCGAGGACATCCGGCAGGTATACGTTGTTAACAAATTCCTGGAGCTTCTTGACCTTCCAAAGGAACTTGGTGATCTTGTCCACCGTGGGCGTGTCGGTCACCCCCCCGGGGACGATCCCGACCGAATGTGGGATCTTGCCGCTGAAGATGGCTACCGCTTCATGACCCGTGCGGCGGATTTCGAACGCTTTCAGGTAGTGTGCTGTCGCCTCCTGGTTGACCTCAACGGGCAAGCGGTAGTCACCCTCATAGCGAGGAGCGAACGGACCCAGCTCACCCCGCTCCAGGAATACCTTGACCGAGTTCAGCTCGGGATCCTTCCCTTGGTACGCAGCCACCGCGGTGACATCGACGTAGTCCAAGGCGGCCAAATGATAGAAGTGGAGGATGTGGTCCTGCACTACGTGGGTCCCCTGGATCAGGTTGCGCATCAGTCGCGCGTTGTCGGGGATCTTGTCGCCCAGCCCGAAGGCACTGTCCAGACAGAGAGCCGCCGCCACCCCGTGCGACTGGGGACAGACTCCGCAGATGCGCTGGGCGATAACCTGCGCATCCCGAGGATCGCGGCCCCTCAAGATGAGCTCGATACCACGGAACAGGTTGCCCGTGCTACGAGCGTCTTTGACGATGCCATCCTCGATCTCGGTTTCGATCTTCAGATGGCCCTCGATACGAGTGACCGGATCGATGCTCACCTTGGTCATTATTCTGCCTCCTTGCTCTGGACCTGGGCGCCGACAGCAGGCAGTTGTACGTCGGTGACCTTCTCGTAATAAGGCAGACTCATGAACTCGGGCTGGGTGCAACCGAGACAGGGAGAACCCGCCCCGATGACCCAATTGGTGCCGTTGTTCCAGTGCCGGAGGGGACAGTCAGCGTACGTGATGGGCCCTTTGCAGCCCAATTCGTACAGGCAGCCGTCTTCGCCAAACTTCTTGGCGAACTTGCCCTCATCAAAGTAGGCCCGGCGGGGACAGTTCTCGTGGATCAACTTCCCGTAGAAAGCCTTGGGCCGGAGATCGTCATCCAGATCGTCGGCGCTGGGGAGTCCGTTCAGCAAGATACTAGCTACCGTGCCCACGAACCAATCAGGATGGGGCGGACAGCCGGAGATGTTCACCAGTGGCTTCTCAAGCCCATGCAACTCCAGGGCTTCCCTTACCGGCACGCAGCCCGTCGGGTTGGGCGCCCCCGCAGGAATGCCGCCGAAGGCCGCACAGGTACCCACGGCCAGGATAGCTAGGGCATCCTTGGCCAGTTCCACGAACCGTTCCTCTATGGTGACCGGCCTGCCCTCGCGCTCTCCCATGACGCAGTAACCTGCGGCCGTACCCACCGGGATGGCCCCATCCACGGCCAGCACATATTCACCCTTGTGCTTCGTCGCCGTTTCTTCCAAAGCTCCTAGGGCTACCTCGCCGGCCCCGGCCATGATGGTGGGGTGAAAACGCAGGCTTACATGCACGCCCGGTACGACTTCATCCACCAGTAGACTCTTGATCGACGGATCCGCGGTGTTGAGCAGGGACACGCTACACCCTGTACAAGCCGCGGCCGGCAACCACAATAACGGGATCTCTTTCGCCATTTAGCCTACCTCCCGCCTCAACGCGCTTTCTCTTCCAGCTGCAGCCTTGCCGCACGCAGGGTATTGCGGGCCAACATCATGTTGGTCACCGCCCCCACCCCCCCCGGTACTGGCGTGATGGCGCTCGCCTTGGCTGAGACAGCCTCAAAGTCGACATCGCCTACTGTCTTGGTCTCCGCTTCAGCCAGATCGGCGCCGCACTTACGACAGGGGTTCTTCTTGCTGCGGTTGAGAGTCCCACAGGCAGGGCAGACTACGACCCGGTTGATGCCTACGTCGAGCACCACTGCCCCTTCATTGACCAGGTCGGGCCCGATGAGGTGCGGAACACCGGCCGCCACTATCAGGTAGTCAGCCACCCGCGTGTGCTTCGCAAGGT
>CAKZRW010000064.1 GCA_937148845.1 uncultured Actinomycetes bacterium
GATCGGAAGAGCGTCGTGTAGGGAAAGAGTGTAGATCTCGGTGGTCGCCGTATCATTAAAAAAAAAACCAAGACCCAAGCCTCCGAACACGCCGAAGAAGGCTATGATCAGGACTACCCACCGGTATCGCGGCTCAGGTTCTATCCGCACTCGCCCTCCTTAGTGGTCGTCTTGGCAATGTGGTATTCGCTACTCCACTTTCGGGGTTGTGAACATTCGTGTCGGGTGCCTCCAGGTCATCGGGTTTCCCGGGTCAGATGTTCATGCCGCCGTCAGCCATGAACACGCTGCCAGTGGAGAAGCTGCTCGCATCAGAGGCAAGGAAGAGTACCATGCGAGCCACCTCCTCAGCTCTCCCGTGGCGCCCCAGCGGAATGATCCGGTTGAGAAACTCTGTCCCGTCCTGGCCCACGATCTGGGTGAGCTCAGCCTCTATCTCCTCCTGGAATTCGTTCTCGATGGGGCCGGGAGCGAGGACGTTCACCCGTATGTTGCGGGGGGCCGCTTCCTTGGCCACCACTCTGGCCAGGCCGATGAGGGCGTGCTTGGAGGTGGCGTAGGCACATACACCGGGGTCCGCCCGCGTTCCCATGATGCTCGAGGTGATGATGATGCTCCCACCGTCGTTCATGCGAGGCAGGCCATACTTGCAGGCCAGGAAGGAGCCGCGCACGTTGATGGCCATCACCGCGTCGAACACTTCTTCGGGGTACTCGGTGACGGGCTTGATGACGCCAGCGATACCAGCGTGACTAAAGATCACGTCGATCTTCCCCCAGTTCTGCACCGCGTACTCCAGATAGGCCTGGGTCTGCACGGCGTCGGACACATCAGCCAAGAACATGTCCGCCTGACCGGGGCTCGCCTCGAGGGAAGCGAGGGCTTGCTCCAGCTTGTCCGGGCTCCTACCTACGAGGAGGACTTTAGCCCCTTCTTGCGCAAGGGCGGCCGCCGCGGCTCGCCCGATGCTACCCCCCCGCCTGTGACGACGCAGACCTTGTTGTCCATGATGCCCATGGTCCCCCCTTTCCGTCCTAATTGTCCGTAGGCGTCATGATACCTAGGCCAGTCGCCTGAGGGCGAGCAGGGTCGGGCGCTGCCCTGGCCCGAAATACGGGCCGCCTTGATAGGCCTAGAACAGGGGATAATCACTGTAAGCTCAAGCACTGAAGGCTAGAACCTGTGTACGCTCTGTTTGCAAGGGAGGAAGGCAGACATGACTGAGTTGGAGGCGCGTAACCTTCCCTTGGAGCAACGAAAGCCGCTTAAGCAGGCGGAACTGGAGCGGATGGATGCCTATTGGCGGGCTGCCAACTATCTGTCGGTGGGGCAGATCTACCTTCTGGACAACCCGCTGCTTCGTCGTCCGCTTCGCCGAGAGGATGTGAAGCCCCGTCTGCTGGGCCACTGGGGGACTTGTCCCGGCCTTAACCTTCTCTACGTTCACCTCAACCGGGTGATCAAGACCCGGGATCTCAACGTGATCTTCATCTGTGGGCCTGGTCACGGCGGGCCGGCCATGCTCGCCAACGTCTATCTCGAAGGCACCTACAGCGAGTACTACCCATGGGTCTCTCGGGATGAGAAGGGGCTCAGGCGTTTGTTCAAGCAGTTCTCCTTTCCCGGCGGGGTCCCCAGCCACGTGGCCGCGGAGACGCCCGGCTCTATCCACGAAGGGGGTGAATTGGGCTACGCCCTCTCTCACGCTTACGGGGCCGCCTTCGACAACCCTGATCTTCTCGTGGCTTGTGTGATCGGAGACGGGGAGGCCGAGACCGGTCCTTTGGCCGCAGCCTGGCACTCTAACAAGTTCCTCAACCCGGCGACCGATGGAGCGGTCCTTCCCATACTGCACCTGAATGGCTATAAGATCGCCAATCCCACCGTTTTCGCCCGCATCGATAGGGAGGAACTAACGGACTTTCTGAAGGGGTGTGGCCATCATCCTTACTTTGTGGAGGGTGACGACCCGGAAAGCGTCCATCAGCTCCTCGCCGCTAGCCTCGACCAGATCCTGGACGACATCCGCGAGATCCAGCGGCGGGCACGGGAGGAAGGGGTGATAGAGCGGCCGCGCTGGCCGGCCCTAGTGCTCGTCACTCCTAAGGGTTGGACAGGACCGAAGTTCGAGAACGGTCTTCCCGTCGAAGGCACCTTCCGCTCGCACCAAGTGCCGTTTTCGGAGATGGACGAGCGGCACCTCGAGCTTCTCGAACAGTGGATGAAGAGCTACCGCCCTGAGGAGTTGTTCGACGACAACGGTACCTTGCGGTCCGAGCTGGCAGAGCTGGCCCCGGCAGGGACGCGACGTATGGGTGACAATCCCCACGCCAACGGAGGGCTTCTCCTCAAGGACCTGGAGCTGCCTGACTTCCGTGATTTCGCCGTGGAAGTGCCCGCGCCGGGAGCGACGACGGCGGAAGCCACCCGGGTCCTGGGTGACTACCTAGCCGAGGTCATGCGGCTGAACCTGGGTGCGAAGCGATTCCGTCTCTTTGGCCCGGATGAGACGGTCTCGAACCGTCTGGGGGCAGTCCTGGACGTGAGTCCGCGGACTTGGAACGCCACCCTGCTTCCCCAGGATGACCGGCTGGCGCGAGATGGCCGGGTGATGGAGATCCTGAGCGAGCACACCCTCCAAGGCTGGCTCGAGGGTTACCTGCTGACCGGGCGCCACGGCCTGTTCTCCTCGTACGAGGCGTTCATACACATCGTCTCCTCCATGTTCAACCAATATGCCAAGTGGTTGGACGTTTGCGAGCATATCCCCTGGCGAAGGCCGGTCGCTTCTCTCAACTATCTCCTCACTTCGCACGTATGGCGACAGGACCACAACGGCTTCTCGCACCAAGACCCCGGCTTCATCGACCACGTACTCACCAAGAAGGCCTCGGTCACGCGGGTCTACCTGCCGCCCGACGCCAACTGCCTGCTTTACGTCGCCGACAAGTGTCTGCGCAGTCGAAGCCTGGTCAACGTGATTGTGGCGGGCAAGCAGCCCGCTCCCCAGTGGCTCGACCTGGCTGCAGCTATCCGACACTGCACTGCAGGCATCGGTATCTGGGCCTGGGCCAGCAACGATGCCGGAAGTGAGCCGGATGTAGTGATGGCCTGCGCTGGTGACGTCCCGACCATGGAGACACTGGCCGCAGTCGACTTTCTTCGCTACTACCTGCCCGAGCTGAAAGTGCGGGTGGTCAACGTGGTCGATCTCATGACCCTGCAACCGCGTGAGGAGCACCCGCACGGTCTCACCAGTCGGGAGTTCGACTCCCTCTTCACCACCAACAAGCCGATCATCTTCGCTTACCACGGCTATCCGTGGTTGATCCACCGGATCACCTACCGCCGGACCAACCACGGCAATCTGCACGTACGGGGCTACAAGGAGGAGGGAACCACCACTACTCCCTTTGACATGACCGTGCGGAACGAGCTCGACCGCTTCAGTCTCGTGCGGGACGTCATCGACCGGGTGCCTGGACTGGGCGAGCGTGCGGCGCACCTGCGGCAACTGCTGAGCGACCTGCATACCGATCACGCCCAGTACATCCGCGAGCACGGCGACGACCTGCCGCTGGTCAAGGACTGGACCTGGGGTTCCTACGCCGAGCGGGGGGTCTGTCTCTAGGCCGTCCTGCCGGCGTGCCACTTCTTCATCCGCTGACAGCTACTCAGCCTGCCAGACGAAGACCCTTGCTCTGTCGCCTACCACGAAAGCCAGTCGGTGGGGAGAGACAGAGATGGGGGGCAGGAACCAAGGGGGCTCGCCAGTACTGGCCGCAAGCACTTGCTCATAGGCTCCGGTGAGACCGCGGGCGACTACCTGCCAGTCACTGTCGCGGGTGGAGCGGAAGTAGGCAGCGTAGGTCGGCGCTGCGGAAGGGAACGTGCCCTGAGTATCGAGCAGGCCTGTCTGCCCGTCGCTCAAGTCGAGCAGCTTGATCTGCCCGGCTTCCTGGTAGACGAGCGTATTCCCGCCGAGGCTGCCGGCAAAAGCCTCGGGGCTCACAATGGTGGGCTGCATTGTCTCGAAATCCATCACGTAGGTCCCGGGGTCGAAGGTGCCTATGGCCTCATGGGTCTCCCACGAAACATGGGTGGAGGAAAGGCTGTAGCTCCACACGGAGTCTCCCATAGAGTAGGCCAGAGCCCCGTCTACCAGTTCTGCAGCCGCCCCCGTGGGCTCTCCCGCCTCGTCGACCGCTGCGGCTTCGATGCGGATCAAGGCCAGCTCCTCGGGGTTCGGGGGCCAGGGGCCGGTGTAAGTCCAGGTCACTACGGTGCCGGCTACCCGAGGCATCCCACAGGTGGGGTCCGACACTAACATCGTCTTGGAACCGTCGGGCAAACGGCGCGAGTAGATACGGGCTTCCGCGACCTCGCTAGCGGGGCCGAGCTTTATCTCCTGCCACACGAGAAGAAGACCTTCGAGGTCGAGACCCCCGACGGCTGCCGAGTCGGCTGTCACCGGGACCTCCACGGTCTGGTCAGACGCGAAAAGGTAGGCGAAAAGTCTTGGCCTGCCCCCTGTATATTTCACATAGGCCACAGCCTGGTCAGAGACGGCCAGGTCGTAAACACCATACAGCTGGCCCGGCACCTTGCTTTCCACCCATTCGCCAGCGGAGTCGCCCGCTGGTCCAGGCACACTGGTGGTCGCGGTGGTAGTGGGGCCCTCGGTGGTCGTCGGACTG
>CAKZRW010000065.1 GCA_937148845.1 uncultured Actinomycetes bacterium
CGCTACACCGGGGCCGACGCCTACGGGGACGACGCCATGGCTGCTGTCGCCTTCGCCAAGGAAGCAGTAGGGGCGGCCTAGTCAACCCGCTGGCAAGAAGAAGCCGAAGAGAAGCCGAATTATCGAGCCGAAGCGAGGGGGCGAAAGCGAGTGGGCGACCAGACTTGGTCACAACTGACACCAGAAGAGAAATCTGCCCGGCGCTGGGCTGCTTTCCTTGAGCCCGGGCTGGAGTTTGCAAGCTCGGAGGCCGCTGCCGAATACAAGGCCCGAGCCACCCGTCTAAAGACGGCCATTCTTCTGGAAGGAGAGCCTGACCGGGTGCCGGTGTCTGCACTCACGGGGTATTACCCCGCTACCAGCCGCGGTCTTACTCCCTACGATTCCATGTATGACTACGCACGAGCAGCCGAAGCCTGGTACGAGTGCAACCTGGAGCTCCAGCCCGACAGCCTGATGGCCCCGGTCTTCGCTGGCATCCCGGGACGCGCGTACGAGATCCTGGACGTGAAGATCCTGAGCTGGCCGGGCCACGGAGTGGCCAAGGAGGCTAGCTTCCAGTACAACGAGAAGGAGTGGATGCAGGCCGACGAGTACGACCTGCTGATAGACGATCCCACCGACTTCTTGCTCCACTACTACCTGCCGCGAGTGGCTGAGGGTCTCAAGGGCTTGGCCAAACTGGCCTCTCCGCTGGACATGGTGGAGATAGTCGGGGGGCCTCCCTGGATGATGCGTTGGGCGGACCCCGAGGTCCAGGAGACCCTGCAGAAGCTGACGGCAGCGGGTCAGGAGTGCGGGGTATGGGCGAGCCACGTCTATCCGCTGTTGGGGCGGCTGATTGCAGCCGGGTTCCCGGGCCCGTTCCAGCACATGTCGCTGGCTCCGTTCGATTTCATCGGTGACACCCTCAGGGGCACGCGGGGCATCCTTATGGACATGTTCCGGCAGCCCGACGCGGTCATCGAGGCTTGCGACCGGCTTGCCCCGGTGTGTGTCAAGTGGGTCACCAGGCGGGCTAACCCATACACGGCTCCTTTGGTCTTCATCCCGCTGCATAAGGGAGCCGATGGCTTCATGAGCGTGGAACAGTTCCAGAAGTTCTACTGGCCCAGCCTCAAGAAAGTCATCGAGGGCCTGGTGGCCGACGGCTTCGTGCCTTACCTCTTTGCTGAGGGAGCCTATGGGAGTCGCTTGGAGACCATCGCCGATGTACCGAAGGGGCGTACGGTATGGCATTTTGACCACACCGACATGCGGCGGGCGAAGCGGATACTGGGCGGCATAGCCTGCATCCAGGGCAACGTCCCCCTGCCCATGTTGCAACTAGGTACTACGGAAGAAGTCACCGCCTACTGCCGCGACCTTATCGAGGCCGTGGGGCCGGGAGGCGGATTCATCTTGGATGTAGGGGCGGTGGTGGACAACGCTCGTCCCGAGAACATGAAAGCCATGATCCAAGCGGCCAAAGACAGCGCGCGCTGATGGGGGAGAACTGAGATGTCCGAAAGAGCCTGGAAAGACATGACGGCTGACGAGAGGCGAGCCTGGCGACTCGAGAAGTGGCGTAACCCGGGGATAGAGTTTGACAGCCCTGAGGCAAAGGCGACTTTCGAGGCGCGTTGTGACCGCTTGATCGCAGCGTGGGAGCTGAGGGAGCCGGACCAGGTGCCGGTCAACATAAATGCCGGCTGGTGGCCGGTCGCCCGGGCCGGGGTCACGCCCTATGAGGCCATGACCAACACCGAGAAGGCGATGAAGTGCTGGATCGATTTCAACGAGACCTTCCAGCCCGACACTATGGGTAACCAGATGCTCTATACCACGCCGGCTTCGGTGTTCGAGAGTCTGGACTACCGGCTGTACTTCTGGCCAGGTCACGGGGTGGCCAAGGAGGCGAGCTACCAATACAACGAAAAGGAGTGGATGCTCGCCGACGAGTACGATCACTTCATCGCCGACCCTAGCGACTATCTCTTGCGGGTGTTCCTGCCACGTACGGTGGGCGCTTTTGCCGGATTCGCCAACACGTCTTCGCTGCTTGACTATCTTGAGTTGCCGTTCGTATCCAGCCAGGTGGCGGGTTGGGGTACTCCTGAGATGGCCGAAGGTCTAGAGAGGATCGCCGCTGCGGCGCGGGCGGTGGCTAACTGGGGAAGCATCATCTTCCCCACCATGGGGAAGCTTATGGCCATGGGATGGCCAGGGTATTTTGGCGGGGCGAGCAAGGCTCCCTTCGACATCCTGGGTGATACGCTGCGGGGTACCCGCCAAGTCATCATCGACATGTATCGGCGGCCGGAGAAAGTCATAGCCGCTTGTGAGCGGCTGGTGCCGGTCGCAATCAACTGGGCTCTGAAACGCCCCGGCGGAGTGGCCAGCCCGGTCATATTCTTGCCTCTGCATAAAGGGGCCGATGGCTTCATGAGCCAGGAGCAGTTCGAAACCTTCTATTGGCCGACCCTGCGGGCTGTGCTACTCGGTCTGATCGAAGAGGGCTGCATCCCGTTCCTGTTCGCCGAGGGACGGTACGGCTCTCGCCTAGAGGCCATCATGGACTTGCCCAAGGGCAAGACTATCTGGTTGTTCGACCAGACCGACATGGCCAAGGCCAAGCAGACCGTCGGGCAGGTGGCCTGCATCCAGGGCAACGTGCCCCTTTCCCTCATGCACGCCGGTACGCCTGAAGAAGTAGCCGATTACGTGCGGAATCTCATCGACGTAGCCGGGGAAGGGGGCGGTTTCATCGTCGATATCGGCGCAGTGGCCGACTCGGGCAAGGACGAGAACCTCAAGGCCATGGTCGAGACGGCGCGCGCCTACGGTCGGTACTGAGGGTGAGAAGATTACCACATCCGGGAGTCGGCGAGGAAAGGGGGGAGGTGATCGGATGCGGTTGGGGCGGCTCTGAGCGTGACAGAGGCGGTCAGGTCGCGGGTCTTGGGCCTGAGCGGCCGCTCTGTCGTGTGAGGCGAGGTGTCTTGAGAACGGTCATTCAGATGGAGGGAGGGCCACACGATGGCAGATGAAGAAACCCGGGAAACCACCGAAGAGGGTCTGGCCGAGCGCAAGTCGCTCAGCCGCCGCGAGTTCTTGAAGTATGCCGGCCTAGCCGGGGCTACAGTGGCTGTTGCTGGCGGCCTTGGTGGTCTGGTCGCTGCCTGCAAGGAAGAGGAGACCACCACAACCACCGCCGGTCCTACTACCACCGCCGGTCCGACAACCACCGCTGGTCCCACCACCACCGTCGTCACCGGGCCGGAACCGCCCGCCAAGGACAAGATCGTTATCGGGGCGGCGCGCCCGATCTCAGGAGTTAACGCTCTGTTCGAGCAGGCGCATTTCGGTCCCGCCTACAAGCTGTGGGTGGAAGACGTTAACGCCGCCGGTGGTCTGAATGTGGCTGGCAAGAAGATGCCCATCGAGCTCAAGGTCTACGACGATCAGAGCGATCTCGACACAAGCATGCGTCTCCTCACTAAGCTCATGGAGGAGGACAAGGTCGATTTCGTGTTCGCGCCTTGTAGCACGGCCTTCCTTTTTGCGGCAGCGGGCGTCGCCAATGCGCACAACTACATCCTGATGAGCGCCGAAGGTGGAGCTACCACTCTCGAGACAGAGATGAAGAAGGGCAAGCTGCCCTGGTTCTTCCAGGTCCTGAACTACTCGAACCATGCGCAGATGCCAGTGTTCGCTGAGATCTGCAAGGAGCTCGGCGCCAAGACCACTTCAGTGATGTACATCGATGACCTCCACGGGATCGAGTACCAGAGCCAGTGGCAGGTTTATGCCGCGAGTGCCGGCATCGAGATTCTGAGCAACACCGCGGTACCGCCGGGCATCAAGGACGTGTCCAGCATCATCAAGAAGATCCAGCAGGAGAATCCGGATATCGTCTGCTCGTTCCAGTATCCGCCGGAGAACATCCTCACCATCCAGACCATGATGCAGCTCAACTACAACCCGAAGGGCGTGCTAGTAGGTCCGGGTGGCTCCACGCAGGCTATCTATGACATCTTCCAAGGCGGCATGGACGGCTGCATGTTCGAGGGCGCCTGGTCACCCAAGCAGAGCCCAGAGGTGCAGGCCTACTACGAGAAGCTGGTCAAGTATGTGGGCGGCAAGGCCAACGTCGACTTCTGGGGTCCGCTGATCTACCGCGCTGAGCTCGAGTTCTTCGGCCAGGCTATCGAGAAGGCGGCTACGCTAGATCAGGCCAAGGTAGCCGAGGTCATGCGCACCGCCCACTTCAAGACAATCATGAGCGACGACACGTTCTTCACCAATCAGCTCCTGGACGTGTCCTGCTATGCCGGTCAAATCGGTCAGTGGCAGAACGGCTTCCCCCAGGTGATCGATCCAGGTCCCAAGCGTACGACCGATAAGATCTGGTATCCGAAGCCCACTTGGGCGGAGGCGCCGGCATTGGCCACAGCCAGTACGACCTGAACGGTATTCAGACCGACGGTTGACTGGACCGAGTCGTCGACAAGAGTGCAGCCCCGGGGGCGCGAGGAGCGCCCCCGGGGACTGTCTGACCCGTAGGTAGTAACACAAAGGATATTGGATGGTCGTACTCAGGGACATCGTAATCACGGGGCTCTTGCTGGGAGGGATCCTGGCCCTGGTGTCCGTGGGCTTTAGTTTGCAGTACGGGGTTGCCCGGGTGCTGAACGTCTCCCACGGCGAATTCATCATGCTGGGAGCGTTCATCACCTTCTGGCTGTTCACAAGCGTCGACCTCAACCCCTTGGTATCCCTCGTGGTCACCGCGCCCCTCATCTTCGTGATTGGCTGGTTTCTGCACGCCACTCTGTTCCGAAGGCTGATGAACACGGCCCCCGCGCTGGGCGTCTTCGAGGGTTGGTCGATGCTGGCTTCCTTCGGATTGCTTTACGTGGTGCAGAATCTGGCTCGTATCATCTGGGGCTCTCAAACGCATCAGGTCATCTTTCTGAACCGGGCGGTGACAGGAGCTCAGATACCGCTCAATCGTCTGGTGGCCTTGGGGGTTTGCGTGGTAGTGGGGGTGGTCTTCTACCTCTTCCTGACCCGTACCCGGCTTGGCAAAGCGATCCGCGCGTCTGCGCAGGATCCCACTGTAGCGGGCATGATGGGCGTCAATATCAACAGTGTGCTGGCCATCTGCTTCGGCCTTGGCCTGGCGATGGCCGGTATTGCCGGCAGCCTCATAAGCACGGTCTACGCTATCCAGACCAGCATGGGGCTCCAGTACACGGTCATTGCCATGATCGTGGTGATTCTCGGCGGATTGGGGAGCATCACGGGAGCCATGATAGGGGGCGTCGTGCTGGGTATCGTGTCACAACTGGTGACGCACTTCCAACCGACGATGACGTTCATCGCCTACTACGTAATCATCATCATCCTGCTGCTGGCAAGGCCTAAAGGGATCATGGGTAAGTAGCTATGGGTAAATTCGCTCTAACCAAGAACAGGATCGTTTCTCTGGCCATTCTGGTGGTCATCTTAGTATTCCTCGCGCTGCTTCCCACGATCACGAAGGGTTACCTGGTCACGCTGGTCGCAGACATGATGAGGTACGCTGTGCTCACCGTGGCCTGGGTGGTTTTTTGCGCGCCTACGGGTTATTTGTCGTTGGCCACAGCGGCGTTCTATGGCCTGGGCTTCTATGTTGCAGCCGTCTTCAACGGCCCGCTGCCTTTCGCTGTGGTGATCATCATCGCTGGCGTAGTGGCTTTCATAGTGGCCCTCCTGATCGGCCTTCTGACCCTACGTTTGCGGGGCGTGTACTTCACCATCTTCACCTTCGCCGTTGTGCTCTTGGTCAACAATGTCGTGCTCGAGGTGGAGCGTCTGGTGACTGGCACGCGGGGGCGCTTCGTGGAAACCGAGACTGCCCAGACTGCTTTCTATGCCATGCTGGTGGTCTTGATCGCGACCCTGCTTACCGCTGTGCTCATTCGCCGTTCGCGGTACGGTCTGGCGCTGCAGAGCATCGGCGAGTACGAAGAGGCGGCTGCTCATAGTGGTATCAACGTGGTGATGACCAAAGTCCTGGTTTTTGCGACGACCTCGGTCTTCATGGGCATGGCGGGCGCTATCATCGCTACCCGTCGTACTTACATCGACCCCGGTATCGCCTTCAACATGACGACCTCTTTCCTACCCGTGCTCATGGCCATGTTCGGCGGTATGGGCAATCTGGTGGGGCCTGTGATCGGAGCAGCGGTCTTCACCTACATCGGCGAGACCTTGTTGACCCGGTTCCCAGACCTCTACATGCTCATCTTCGGGGTGGTGCTCATCTTGGCCATCCTCTTCATGCCGGCGGGGATACTCGGGCTGGGGCAGCAACTTTGGCGGAAAGTGAAAGGAGGTCGACGTGCACCTGCTTGAGGGTAAAGGGGTCACCAAGTACTTCGGCGGCCTGGCGGCGGTCTCTGGCGTTGACTTCTACGTAGACAAGGGAGAGATCCTCGGCCTGATCGGTCCGAACGGAGCCGGGAAGACCACCTTGTTCAACGCGATCTCGGCTGCGCTCAAACCTACCCGAGGCAAGATCTTTTTCAAGGGCCGCGACATCACGCCTCTGCCGGCGTACAGGATCTGCCGCCTAGGTATCGCGAGAACGTTCCAGACGGTGAAAATCTTTCCTCACGTGCCTGTGATCCGCAACGTGATGGTCGGAGCACTGTTCGGCACCGGCCACCGTTTGAGCGCAAGGGAGGCACTCAAGAAAGCCGAGGAAGTGCTGGAGTTCGTCGATCTGACGGACTACAAAGATGTTCCGGCCGGCGACCTCACTCTGGCCAATCAGAAGCGACTGGAAGTGGCTCGGGCTCTGGCCACCGACCCGGAGCTTCTGCTCCTCGACGAGCTCATGGCGGGACTGACGCCCACGGAGGTGGCCGAGGCCAGTGGCGACATCCAGCAATTGCGGCAGCGCGGCATCACCATCATCATGATCGAGCATGTCATGCAGGCGATAATGAGCGTTAGCGACCGGATCATCGTGCTCGACTATGGCAAGAAGATCGCCGAAGGCACCCCACAGGAGGTTGCCGCCAACGAGAAAGTGATCGAGGTCTACCTAGGGGAAGAATGCGATGTTGCGAGTTGACGGTCTTAGCACAGGATATGGTCATGTTCAGGTCCTGTGGGACCTGTCGCTCAACGTCGAGGAAGGCGAGTTCGTGGCCTTGATCGGAGCCAACAGCGCCGGGAAGACCACTCTGCTCAAGACCATCTCGGGTGTCATGAGGCCCTGGTCGGGGACCGTCACTTTCCAGGGTAAGCGCATCGACACGATGCATCCGAACGAGATCGTCGATTTGGGTCTGTCGCACATCCCCGAGAGCAGGAAGCTCTTCACCGACATGTCGGTCAAAGAGAACCTCGAGATGGGAGCGTATCCTCGCCGCACCTGGAAGGACCGGGCCAACACGATGCGCTGGGTTTTCGAGCTCTTCCCAAGATTGGAAGAGCGCAAGAACCAGCTGGCCCGCACCTTGAGTGGTGGTGAACAGCAGATGTTGGCTATGGGCCGCGGTCTCATGTCGCGCCCGAAGATGGTACTGATCGACGAGCCTTCCAACGGCTTGGCGCCCATAGTGGTAGCTGAGGTCTTCCAGATCCTGAAATCGCTGCATGCCGAGGGCATCACCATCCTGCTGGTCGAGCAGAACGTGCGGCAGACACTCCAGGTAGCGGACCGGGCCTACGTGATCGAAAACGGGCGTCTGGTGCTACAGGGGGCGTGCTCGTTCTTGCAGGCGAACGAGCACGTAAAGAAGGCTTATCTGGCGCTGTGAAGCCGCGTACTCGGGGAGTCTCGGCGAGCTGATCTTTAGTCGCCGGGCGGCGAGGGGTGCTGTACCACGCCCCTCGCCCCGCGGGTACCCGATGAGCTCATTCCAAGCCGGAACGGAAGGGCTCGTCGAGCCGCGCCATGTGCACGGTCATGGCTTCCACCGCTGCGGCCCGGTCGCCGGCGCAGATGGCTGCCACCAGTGGGCGATGCAGAGCGACTGCTTCCTCCACCGGGAAGCGCGTGACGCTGAAACCCACGGGAACGAAGAGCTCCCCTCTGATGACGGCTGCCGACTGTTCCAGGTAGCGGTTGTGAGCAGCCCTTGCTATCGCATCGTGGAGGTCGATGTGCCACTGTACGTAGGAAGGGCGGTCCGCGGTGGGACCGCGTCCAAGTTCCTCCAAAGCAGCCACGTCTTCTGCAGTTCGGCGCTCTGCCGCCCTGGCGGCGATCTCCAGCTCGACCCAACGGCGGAAATCCAGCATCTCTTCGAGCTGATCCCGGTGGGTTTCCATCCATTCTTTCCAGTGCTGCTTGATGGAGTCGACATCGGCCACCCAGTAGCCCCCTTTGGAGCCGATCTTCACTACGAGGTAGCCGAGCGCATGGAGCGAATTGAGGGCGAGCCGAGCCGTGGGGCGAGACACACCGAGTTGAGCTGCCAGATCTCGCTCGTTAGGAAGCTTGTCTCCGGGGGCCAGACGTCCGGAGAAGATGAGGGCACGTAGCAGACGCTCCACGTTGTCGCTGGCCCGCACGGGAGCGGTCACCACGCCGAGGTCCCCAGAAGGCAACTTCTTCCAGTGGGTCTGCATGCGGCGATGGTAGCATGCCGGGTCCCGGGCCCGGAAAGCGACATAGGGTAGCGCTACGGCGGGCGGCCATCCGCTCGTTGTGCCCTGAGTTGTCCTAGCCACGCTTTGTCGCTGCAGCTGCCTCTGTTATCATCCCGGGTCGTCGTCATACCGGTTCGGTAGATCGGTAAGTAGTTCCCGAGCTGCCGGGCCGGCGGGGCTTGGGCCGAGAAGGCGAAGGCAACAAGGAGCGCCGCACATGAAGCAGGTCACGGAACATGTGTACGGAGTGGACAGCGGAGACCTTACCGCGTACCTGATCGTTCTGCCGGAGACGGTCACTCTGATCGACGCAGGCTTTCCGGGTAGTCTTGGGCTCATCGAAGACGCCCTCCAGGCGCTCGGGCGAAGGCTGGGCGACCTTCGTGACGTGCTTGTGACTCACTGCCATCCCGATCATGCAGGAGCTCTTGCCGAGATTGAGAGAGCCACCGGTGCTGTAGCCTGGATGCACCCGCTGGATGCGGAGCTGGTCCGTCGCGGTCAGGCCTTCCGGGAGTTCCATCCGGCCCCGGGTGAGAAGAACCGGGTGTTCGTGGAGGAAGTGATCAGTAAGGGCCCTCAGACCATAGAGCCGGCGGAGGTCGAGCACGAGGTCGAGGACGGTGGAGTCCTCCCGGTTGCCGGGGGTATCACCGCCTATCATCTGCCTGGGCATAGTGCCGGGCACCTCTGTTTCCTGTGGCCGCAGGATAGCGGGATCCTGTTCCTGGGTGACGCGGCTAACAACGTGGAAGGGCTGAACGAGCCTCCCATCCACGAAGACCGCTCGCTTCTCCTTGAGAGTCTTCGCAAGATAGGGGAGCTGGAGTTCGAGATAGCCTGCTTTGCCCATGGAGCACCCCTCATGGGAGGAGCGGCGGAGGCGTTTCGGCAGAGATGGGGAGCGAGAAGCTAGAGAGTGCGAGTCCCTCGAGGGGCCGGCCAACAAGGCCTAGCCCCACATGTTCATCCCGCAATTGACGGGGATGGTCTGGCCGGTGATAGCGGCGGCATCGTCCGAAGCCAGGAAAACCACCACGTGACCGACTTCGTCCTCCTCTGCCGGTCTACCCAGCGAGTACATCTTCATCTCTGCGGCGAGTGCTTCTTCAAAGGAGGTACCGGTGGCTTGGGCGCGGCCTTGGATCATGCGCAAGAAGCGCTCCCCTCTGACTGCGGCCGGCGTGACACAGTTGACCCTGATGCCATGGGGGCCGCACTCGCGGGCGAGGGTCTCGGTCAATCCGATGAGGCCCATCTTGGCACAGCAATAGGGGGCGCGGCGTGGATAGCCGGAACGCCCATCTCCTGAGCGTCCTCCCTCGGAACCGATGTTGATGATGACCCCGCCTCGACCGGCGGGGACCATACGCTTGAGCACCTCCCGGCAGACCAGCATCGGTCCCGTAAGGTCGACGGCGAGCACTTCGTCCCACTCAGCAAGACTCAGCTCCCAGACCGGCTTGGTGGGCCCGCCGATGCCAGCGTTGTTCACCAGGATGTCTATACGACCCCAGCGCTCATAGGCCTGGGCCACTGCGGCGATGATTTGATCCTCGTGACGTACATCCATCACCACCGCGGAAGCTTCGCTGCCCGCACCCTCGATCTCGGCGACGACATGTTCTAGGCGGTCCAAGTCGCGCCCGGTGACACACACAGCCGCCCCGGCCTGCGCCAAACAGCGAGCGATGGCGCGGCCTATGCCCGCGCCGCCGCCAGTGACGAGCGCCACCCGTCCTTCCAGTCTGGTATCCGTCTTCCTGGCTGTCACGCTTCTCCCGCCGATACCGTGGCCGCCCCGACTGAGCTTCCTGGGCAGGCGACCGTGTCCCATTCTACCGGTTAGGCAGCAGATGGTCGGTGTAGTCAAGAGGGTTCCCAGCCCGTGTCCTCGGGGGCAGGGCTTACCGCTGGGGCGTCGGCGCCCGCGCAGATCTCTCGTCTAAGCACCGATGTCTTGTGGAATAGACAACCAATAACACTGACTAGAATCATTGACAACCCGCCCCGCCATCACTACCATGGAGTTGTCCCTGCATCTGGCGCTTTCAGCGACCGTATTTTGCAAACACGGAGGGGGCAGTGGCCAACATCATCGTCAACCGGGAGCTCTGCAACGGGTGCAAGACCTGCTTCAGGGCCTGCTTCATCGACGTCATCAAGTGGGACGACCAGGCCAAGAAGCCGGTCATCGCCTACCCGGAAGAATGCGTGCACTGCATGTACTGCGAGATCAATTGTAAGGAGCGCGCGATCAAGGTGAGTCCTGACTATCAGTCTTACCTCTTCCCGCGCGACAGCATCGTCTAGAGGAGAGGGGGCGCTGGTCATGGAGACAGGCGAGCGGCTGGCTACCGACGTACTCGTCGTCGGAGGCAGCATCGCAGGACTGGCAGCGGCCATCACGGCCAAGGAGGCCGACCCTGGCCTGCAAGTGACCGTGGTCGAGAAGTACACGAGCGGCTACTCGGGCAAGGCCAACCGGGGCGCGGGCATCATGCTCATACTGGGGGAGCACTCTCCGGAGGAGTTTGCCCAGTTCTACCTCAAGCATATCGGTCTCTATCTGAACAACCAGACCACCCTTCTCAAGTACGCCAGC
Source organism: uncultured Actinomycetes bacterium (assembly GCA_937148845.1). Classification (GTDB taxonomy): domain Bacteria; phylum Actinomycetota; class Thermoleophilia; order RBG-16-64-13; family RBG-16-64-13; genus CAKZRW01. The sequence continues at coordinate 11,237 of CAKZRW010000065.1, forward strand.
ATGCTGAACAGCGGAGCGGAGGCCATCGAGAAGTGGTCTGGCGGCAAGGTCGACAAAGATGAGACTGGCAAGTTCCGCACTCTCAAGTGGGCGTCTAGGCTGATCGGCCACCGCGAAGATGGCAAGGCTATCTTCGACCAGAACGTTCCCTACCCGTGGACACTGGTGGCCATAGAGCTCGACTACATGCGGGAAGTCCGTAAGTATGCGCGTCGGCTGGGAGTCAAGTTCGTGGACCGGGTGGGCGTGGTCGACTTGCTGACCACGGAGGCGGCTCAGGATGGCCCGCGGGTGTGCGGTGCCGTCGGCTTCGACATAGACACCGGCAAGCAGCATGTATTCACGGCGGCAGCGGTGGTGCTTGCCTGCGGGAACCAGTGTTGGCGGGTCATGCCTATGTGGTCTTGTGCGCGGGGGGAGGGGATCGCGGCTGCCTTCCGCGCAGGGGCCAAGTTTGCCAACTGTGAATACGCACCGTTCTACAACTGGACTTCCCTCGACCATTTCGAGTCGCACATGGGGACCGAATACGCCCTTTACAACCATAAGGGCGAGAACGTAGGGCTGCCCCTCATCAAGGAGGTGCACCCGGACATCAGCGCGGAAGTGCTTGTCGAGTGGTACAAGCAGGTCAAGGCCGGCAACGGACCCCTGCATTACCGGGAGCATGAAAACCCGCTCATGCCCTACCTGACCTCAGTGTTGGCCTCACGGGCGGTCCATGATCGCCCCTATGCCGACCGCTTTTGGGGCTATCTGTTCTTCAATGCCTTCTCGCAGGCTACCAACGACGAGGTGATCCCCGGTCTGGTGGGTGAGTTCAATCCGTTGTGGGTCGACGAGAATATGGCCACCAGTCTCCCCGGCTTGTTCGCCGCTGGGGACATCTGTGTGGGTGGTTCGAGGGCTTGGGGAGCCGTTGCTCAGCCAGGTCGCCACCGCGGCTCAGGCATCGCTTTCGCCACCTTCTCGGGCCGGGTAGCGGGACCGAGTGCTGCCGGCTTTGCCAAGGAGGTGGGCGCGCCAACGGAAATGACCGAGGCTCAGGTGGGAGAAGTCAGCAAGCGTTTCCAGGCGCCCGCGCGGAGCAAGGGCTTGCTCAAGCCCATGCAGATGGTGGCGGAGATACAAAAAGTGATGCAGCCTCTGGGCAACAGTCTTTACCGCCACGAGGAGCGGATGCGAGCCGCTCTTGCCCGGGTGGAGGAGCTCAAGACTGCGCTGCCCGAGATCGGGGCCGAAGACCCTCACCAGTTGTTCGGGGTCAACGAGTGCAGCGCCATGCTGCTGTGCTCGGAGATGTTCTTCAAGGCCTCGCTTGAACGCAAGGAGACCCGAGGATGGTTCATCCGCGAGGACTACCCCGACCCCAGCCCGGAGGGACCTTACTGGCTGGTGGTGGAGAACAAGGAAGGTACCGTGGCCGTGAGCAAAGAACGTGTACCCTTGGAACAGTACCCCTTCCAGCGCTGACTGTGAGCAGTCGGTGGGGAAGGATTCTGGGGAGGATAATCACATGTCTGCCGACACGAGCGCTAGTAGAAGCCCTGTCTCTGCACTCCGTCCGCTACGCCCGGACGAGGAGGCTCTGCCTTACGCCAAGTACTACTATCGTCCGGTCGCACCGCCCAATCCCAAGCTGATCGAGATACTCGACCGGGGACCCATGGACCTGGCCAAGGCCCTTCCCTATGAACGGATAAACGACCTGCTCGACCCCGGCTATCACGAGGTCGAGACCGGGTACTGCGTTCTGGATAACGGCGCGGGTTACGTGGCTGTCAACAACGTCTTCCCCGGTTGTACACGGGAGATGATGCAGTGGTGGTTTGCTTGGCATGCCGCCGGTCCTGGGCTCCGCTACGCCATCTGGTATCCGCCGGGCCATGTGACCATCGCCGTCAGCGACCGGGACCGGGCGAGACTGCTCGACCCCAATGTCCCCCTGGAGCAGAAGTCCCAGAATGTGGAGCACTTCGTGGTGGAAGATGTGGGGGGCGGCTTGGACGACATCGTGATCACCTTCCTGGATCCCGCCACTATGGGTTTTGACATGACGCGGTTTCACAGACCTAATGTAGCCTGCGTGTTTGGTGGCTACGGCATTCAAGAGTCACGGCAGGGTCCGCCTATGAAGGTGCCGGCCATAATGCTGCATTTCTGCCGGGAGATCGAGGGCGGCGTGGAGTTCCGCACCCGGTTCTGGCTGGGGTACCGGATCAACCGGGGCAAAGGCATGTGCGTATTGCCGCCTGGAGTCCGGGTTCCCCTGGAGGCGCCTCGGGGTCTGGCTTATCACAATGTGATGGAGTACTCCAATCTGGCCTCGATATTGCCCGAACTCTACGAAGAATTCGGGCCCGGCGTCTAGGGGGATTTGGGGTCCCAGGTGGTTTCTTCATGACTGGCAATCATAATGTAAGTCATTGACAAACAGGCCGGTAAACGATAGCATCGGGGCGACACCGGGCACGGGGACTCGTATTGGAAGGCAGCGAAGGGGGCTTGCTTGGCCAAGTGGATTCAGCTTCTGGTCACTGGCGTCGCTGTAGGTAGCATCTATTCTCTGATCGCGCTGGGCTACGTGACCATATATCGCACGTCGCGCATTGTGAACATGGCTCAGGGCGCTTTCGTCATGTTCGGGGCTTTCTTTGCCTACTCTTTCCTCTCCGAGCTGGGGTTGCCGTACTGGTTGTCCGCTATCCTCTCCATCGTCTGTGTCGTTATCCTGGGCGCCGCCATGTATCTGGTCGTGTTGCGCCCGCTGGTCAAGATCTCTCTGGTTTCCATCATCCTGGCCACCATGGCGCTCAGCATCCTGTTTGAAAACTTGGCTTTGCTCAAATGGGGAGGTTACGGGAAGAGCGTCCCTGCCTTCACAGGTGACAAGGCTCTCTTTTTTGGCAAGGTGGCCATATTCCCCCAGTATCTGTGGGTCATAGGTCTGATGGTCTTGGTACTGATAGGCCTCTACTTCCTCATCAATTTCACCCGCGTAGGCAAGCAGATGACCGCGACGGCCAATGATCCCGGGGCAGCCAGTCTGTCCGGCGTCCACACCGGAAGGATGATCCTCCTGGCTTTCGGCATTTCCGCGGCCATCGGAGCTCTGGGGGGAATAGCCATCACCCCCATTAACTCGACCTCGTATCTGTCGGGAGGCATCTACGCCCTGAGCGGCTTCGTGGCTGCCATCCTGGGGGGCTGGGGCTCGAGCGTGGGCGCGGTGGTGGGCGGCCTGACCCTGGGGGTCGTCCAGTCGCTCGCCACCGGCTTCTTGCCGGCAGGCTACCAAGATGCCATCGCCTATCTCATTCTGATAGTCATCCTGTACTTCCGACCGGGTGGGATCCTCGGCCTGCCGTCAGCCGAAGGTGAGTCATGATGGGTCGCCTTTCCTTCCTGCGCAGCTACGGCTTCCTCCTCAAGGGATTCTTGCTCGTCGTCCTTCTGGTCTGGCCGTTGGTCTACCAAAGCGGATATGCCATGCGGGTCATGACCAGCGGTGGCCTCTACACCCTGCTTACTGTGGCTGTGGTCATCATCTTGGGCCAGGCTGGGCAACTCTCGTTCGGGCATTCCGCCTTCTACGGGATCGGAGCCTATACTGCGGCTCTGCTCAGCATGAAGGTGGGTTTTCCCACTTGGGCCGGGCTGGTCATAGGGGCGCTGGTCGCCGGCGTGGTGGCCTTGGTTGTAGGTCGGCCTGTGCTCAAGCTGCGTTACTTCTACCTGGCTCTGGCCACCATCGGACTGGGCCAGATCTTCTTGGTGCTGGTCCAGCAACTGCGGACCATCACCGGCTCTACCACTGGGCTTGCCCCTGTGCCCACGCTCAGCCTTTTCGGCTTCAACTTCAACACCAATCTCCGTCAGTACTACCTGGTTTGGGTGGCGGCTCTGATAATCATCATCTTCATAGACCGGGCCTTGAAGTACCGCGCGGGGCGAGCCTTGCGCGCCGTCGCCACCAGCGAGATCGCCGCTTCCGCCCTAGGGGTGAGGAACGCCAACTGGAAACTACGAGCGTTCGTGGCCAGTGCTGTCATCTGTGGGCTGGCGGGAGGCTTCTATGCTTTCGTCAGCATGGCGGTCACCCCGAGCGCGTTCACTTTCACCGCCGCCATCCTCCCTATCGTCATGATGCTGCTGGGCGGGGGCACCGTCTGGGGCGCAGTGGTGGGTGCCGTTCTCATGACCTGGGTCATCAACGGCTTTTCCGGCCTGCAGCAGTATAGTGGAGTGCTCTATTCGGTCATCATGATCCTCTTGCTCATCTTCTTGCCAGCCGGGCTGTTGTTGCGACCCGACCAACGCGCACGCCTCAAAGCCTTGGTCAAGCGCGAGAGATTGGAAGAGCCGCCCCAGTGTCTGGTGACTGAGGAAGCTGGACCGCAACCCTCGGCAGTGGAAGCAGTGCCTGTCCCGAGGGAGAACACGGGGCCGACACTCCCGCGGCAAGAAGCGGGGACCGCACCGGCTTCCGGTGCCCCACTCCTTTCCATCGAGGACGTATCGGTCCATTTCGGGGGCCTCAAGGCTGTGGAGCGGGTGTCGCTGGAGGTTCCCGAGGGGCAGATCGTAGCGCTCATCGGTCCCAACGGCGCCGGCAAGACCACGCTCTTCAACGCTGTCAGCAGGCTTCAGCCCCTTACCTCCGGACGTGTCTGGTTCGGCGGCCAAGAGATCACCAAGCTGGATGCTGCCTCGGCCGCCCGGCTGGGGATGGCCCGCACTTTCCAGAATCTCCGCATATTTGTGAACATGAGCGTGCTAGAGAACGTTCTGGTCGGCTGTCATCGTCACGAGAGGACTGGCTTCTGGGCCGGGGGCCTAGCCCTTCCCAATCAGCGTAGAGAAGAGAAAGCCTCGCGCGCTCGGGCTCTGGCTGCTCTCGAACTGGTGGGGCTGAGAGAAAAGGCCATGCTACCCGCTTCGAGCCTTCCCTACGGACAGCAACGCTTGGTGGAGATCGCGCGGGCGTTGGCCTCGGAGCCCCGCCTGCTGCTGCTGGATGAGCCGGCGGCTGGCATGAACACGGCGGAGCGAGCTCATCTCATCGAGCAGATTCGGAAAATCAGAGAATCCGGCATCACCGTGCTGCTGGTGGAGCACGACATCGAGCTGGTCATGGGCATCTCCGAGCAGGTCTATGTTCTTGACTATGGCCGACTAATCGCCCGAGGCCGTCCGGAAGCGGTGCAACAAGACCCGGCCGTGATAGAGGCCTATTTGGGAGTCGGATTGGAGCATCGCCATGACCTATGCCAGACCCGCGAGCTTGCCGACGGAAGCTGCCCCGAACCGGAAGATCTGCTCGTGGTCAAGGATCTGCGGACGTGCTACGGGTCGATCGAGGCGTTGCATGGGGTATCGCTCAACGTGCCCAAAGGCGAAGTGGTCGCCATCCTGGGTGCGAACGGGGCTGGGAAGAGCACTCTGCTCAACACTATCTCCGGTCTGCTGCGGCCCAATTCCGGTATGGTCACTTACCAGGGCGAGGACATCACCCACCTGGGCGCAGAAAAGATAGCCGCTCGAGGAGTGTGCTTGGTGCCTGAAGGCAGACGCTTGTTCCGGGAGCTCTCAGTGCAAGACAACCTGGTCGTCGGGAGTTCGGGCCGGAAAGACTGGCGGGCCACGCTGAACGACGACATCGCCTATGTCTACGAGCTCTTCCCCATCCTGGGGGAGCGGCACAAGCAGCCGGCGGGGACGCTCTCGGGTGGGGAACAGCAGATGCTTGCCATCGGCCGTGCTCTGATCGGTCGGCCTCAGTTGTTGCTCCTAGACGAGCCCTCCATGGGCTTGGCCCCACTGGTGGTGGAGCGGATCTTCGAGGCGCTGGCCCAGCTTAACAAGCAGGGTCTTACCATGCTCATGGTGGAACAGAGCGCAGAGATGGCTCTTTCTCTGGCTCACCGTGGCGTCGTGTTACAAACGGGCCGGGTGGTCACGTCCGGACTGGCGGAAGCACTCAAGAGGGATGATCGCGTGCGGGCGAGCTATCTAGGCACAGCTCGCTCCTAGAGGCACGCTTTCAGGTAGGGAAGACAACGACGTGAAGGACAGGGAGGATCAGATGAAAAAGAGGTGTCTGACAGTCGGCCTTCTCGCCCTCGCACTGGTGGTTGCCTTGATGGTAGTCGCCTGTGGGGGAGAGAAGGAGACCACTACCACTGCGGCCCCCAGCACGGAGACCACCGCTGCTCCCAGCACTGAAACCACAAGTGCCCCGAGCACGGAGACCACGACCGGCGGGCCGGCCACAGGCGAGCCCATCAAGATCGGTTTCTCTAACAGTATCACCGGGTTTGCTGCCGCTCCCGCGGCCTCCACTGCTAATGGCATCATGCTCAGGGTCGAGCAGATCAACGCGGCCGGCGGCATCAACGGGCGGCCTCTCCAGGTCATCATGCTGGACGACAAGTCGGATGTGCCCGCGTGTATCGCTAACCTCAACAAGATGATCCAGGAGGACAAGGTCGTCGCCACCGTGGGTCCGTTCGCCCAATTCATGCAGGAGCCGGCCCGGGCCATCGCCGAGCAGACCCAGACCCCGATGGTAGGTATGGGCCCGGCCACGCTCGACCAACTTGCAGCCAAGCCGCAGTATCAGTGGAGCGTCATGGTCTCGGCGGCTTCCCCCACCCACGCTGACGCCTTGACTAAGGTGATCAAGAGCAACGGCTGGAAGAAGGTGCTAGGGATCGCCGACCAACTGGCCATCCATCAGGAAACGCTGGATCTGGTTGTCAAGAACGGTCCGGCCGAGGGCTTCACCTTGACCAAGCTGCCCGACACCTTCGGGTTCGACCAGACTGACTTCCAGCCTATCTTGAACAAGCTCATGCAAGCCTATAATGCCGACAAGCCGGACGCCATCGCTCTCTCAGTGAACCCGATCGCGGTGCCGCCGCTTTACAAGGGCCTGCGGTCACTGGGCGTGGACGTGCCCATCCAGGGTAGCCCTGCCGCCTCCAACCCGGCCATCTTCGCCATGGGTCCGGAGGCTGTCGACGGGCTTTATGTTCTCGACTCCGGTGGACTGATCAATCCGCCCAGCCTGCCCGACGATTGGCCGCTCAAGGCGCTACAGGTCGAGTTCTACAATGCTTATCAGGCCAAGTACGGCCGGCCCCCCGACTTCTTCGCTGCGGCTGGTGCTGACCTGATCGCAGTACTGACTGAGGCTATGAAACGGGCAGGGGGCCCCGACGATAAGGCTGCCGTAGCCAAAGAGCTCGTCAACCTCAAAGACTTCGTGGCCCTGCAAGGCATCGTCAACTTCACCCCCGAGGCGACATCCGAAGGTGTGACGGGTCAGATGGTGCTATTCCAGGTGCAAGGTCCCCAGTTTGTCTTCGTGAAGACGGTCAACTAAGACTGTCCTTGCGGGCCCGGGATCGCTTCTTCCCCGTGGGAGCGGTCTGACCGGATGAGGCCGGGGGGCCGGCGGCCGTGCCGCCGGCCCCCCGGCGTGCTTGGGTGGACCTCACTGGGTCGTAATCAAGCGGGACTCCGTTTATCCGAGGGCGACTAGTTCCGGTTGGTCCGCAGCAGTTCCTGACAGATGCGGACACCTTCCAGGGCATCTGTGCTCCAAGAATCCGCACCGACGAAGCTGCAGATGTCACCATCCATGGTGCCTCCGCCTACTACTATCGGGGGTCGATAGCCAAGGCCTGCTGTGTGCCGGCGTAGCAAGCGCGTGGCAGCTCTCATACTGTCGTACGCGGCAAAAACGAGGCCGGAAAGGCAGATCACGTCGGGTCTCGAACGCTCCGTCTCTGCTAGGAAGGCTTCTTTGGGGACGTCTACTCCCAGGTCGATGACATTGAACCCGTGGCTTCTAAGGGCTGCGGCGAACACGTTCTTCCCAATGTCGTGGATATCGCCGCGCACTGTACCCAAGAGGACAGTGCCGGCCCGCCCCTCTGTCTCGACTAGATGTTGGAACGGCTGAACCACAGCGAGGACCTCATTGAACAGCTCGCCAGCCATGACAAGGGCGGAGAGGTAGTACTCCCTGCGCTCATATCGCTCACCGACCATGCGCAACGCTTGCTGGCAGGTGGTGAGAATCATTTGGGGCGTTACCCCTCTCTCGGCAACGGCTTCTCTGGCGAGTTTGAGGGCGAGAGCCTCGTTCAGCTCGATGATAGCCAGATAAAGAGAATCAAGCGTAGACATCTTCTTTGGTGCTCAGGTCACTTCCCGATGGTATCCAGTTGGGCGCGCAATTGGAAGAGATCGGGACGTAGGAGCACATATCCCCAGCTGGCAGGTCGACCTTCCGCGTCAAGAAAGACGTGCTCCAAGCAGAGGGCAGCCTTCCCCTCAGGCTGATTGAAAATGTTGGCGCTCTCTTGGTCGAGGTTGACAGCTCTCACCGTAAGTTCCCCGCGGGGCAACCTGACGCCGCGGTCCGATTGGAGAAACGCATCCAAAGAGGTCGGCTGAAGCTGACTCTCAAGGAGAGGACGGCGGGGATCATAAAGTACGTATTCGCAGTAATACATGAGAGGCCCACTGGGATCGGTTACCAGCCGACGCAGGCTTACGACACGCTCACCTTCGGCGAGTCCGAGTATGCGAGCAGTCTTCGCATCTGCCCTATCCATGGCGACTGAAAGAAGGCGTGTTTCGGCGGAACCCTCCACCCATCTCCCCGTGCCGGAACTGAGTCTGAACGTCGCCTTGCTCAAGTCGGGGACTCGCACGAACGTACCCTGGCCCTGTACACAGGAAACCGCGCCTTTCTGCTTCAAGGCCGCTAATGCCCGTCGCACGGTCATCGGACTGGCTCCGAATTCGGTGCACAGCTGGGGGATGGAGGGTAAACGGCTTCCCGGGGCGTAGGTTCCTTGCGCTATCCGGCGGGCGAGCGTGTCCGCGATCATGAGATACACCGGCTGAGAAGGTTCAAGAGCGTTCTGTCCCTCGGGAGAGGGGGGCTTCTTGAGCCTTCGGATCTTCGGCGATGGTCGCGGACTTGGCTTCACGGCGAGCCTGTGTATTCGCTCAGAGGCATTGGAGCAACTTGTGAGAGATCAGTATGGCCCGAACATCCCATCTGACGGTCCGATCCTGTCTTGCAGTGGGTACGGACTGCTACGGACCCCACCCACATTCATTATATACACAGACCCACAAATCTTGTCGACTAAGACTGATTACAACTCATATACATCTTGCATTTGTGGACTGATATGTTATATGCTCTCATGGTGCCGGTCTTCGTCTGACGCGGACACTGTATACCATGCTGCGGGGGGACTTGGGCGAGAACTCGTGCATCGAGGCCCAGCAAAGAGGGGGGCGGATGACCGACAAACCCTGGGCTGAAATGAGCCCGGCAGAGAAGCGGGCCTGGCGGATCCAGACCTGGCGGCACCCGGAGATCGACTTCGTCTCCGCCGAGGCTGAAGCTCTATACAGAGCTCGGGTAGACCGAGTCATCGCTGCCATCAACCTGACTACGCCTGATCGTGTGCCTGTGCGGCTTGCTGTCGGCTTCTGGCCTGCTAAGGCGGCTGGTCTCAGTCCCTATGACGCGATGAGGGACACGGCAGCAGCTTTGCAGGCTTGGAAGGATTTCAACCTCAGATTCCAACCGGACGTTTCGGTCGACCCCCTGAACAACACCGTCCCGGCGGCGGTCTTCAACTTGCTCGACTACAGACTGTATGCCTGGCCTGGGCACGGCGTGGCGCGAAGTGCTGGCTACCAATACAAAGAACGGGAATGGATGCTGGTTGAGGAGTACGACCACCTCATCTCAGATCCTACGGATTTCTTGTTGCGCGTTTATCTGCCACGGGCCGTGGGCGTATATGGCGGGTTTGCCGGTCTGTCTTCTTTTTGGGACTACATCGAACTCCCAGGGGTGGCTGGCCAGGTGTCGGGCTGGGGAAGCGACGACATGGTCACCGGCCTGAGGAACCTCCTCAAGGCTGCCAAGATCGCCAACAAGTGGCTGAAGCTTGCCTTGGCGGCGATGCAAGAGGTGCAAGCGCTCGGGTTCCCTCGGTATGTCGGCTCATCGACGAAAGCCCCCTTCGACATGCTGGGGGACACCTTGCGGGGGACCAAAGGCATTATCCTCGACATGTTCCGTTGCCCCGACAAAGTGATCGCCGCTTGCGAGCGTCTTGTCCAGGTGGCAGTCGACTGGCCTTTGCGAAAGGCGCGCCGTCCGTCTATCCCTGTGTGCTTCATCCCGTTGCACAAGGGGGCAGACGGGTTCATGAGCGATGAGCAGTTCCGCCTCTTCTACTGGCCGAGTCTACGGCAGACCATTCTCGGGCTGATCGACCAGGGTCTCATTCCGCTCCTGTTCGCGGAGGGCTGCTACAACAGTCGGCTGGAAATCGTCAAGGATCTTCCGGAAGGCTCGACCATCTGGTTCTTCGACCAGACGGACATGGCCCTGGCTAAGCAGACAGTGGGAAAGGTGGCCTGTATCCAAGGCAATGTTCCTCTCTCGCTCCTATACGCAGGCACGCCGGAACGCACCGCGGACTACGTTCGACGCCTTATCGAGGTCGCAGGAGAGGGAGGAGGGTTCATCCTAGATCTAGGCGCCATTGCTGATGGTGGAAATGAACAGAATCTCGAAACGATGATGAGGGCCGCCAGAGAATACGGGGTCTACAAGTGAGCCATACGACTGTACAAGTGCAGAACGTTTCCCTCAGCTTCGGTGGGGTCAAGGCGCTCACGGACGTCAGCATTACTGTCAGTTCTGACGAGATCTTTGCCATCATCGGTCCCAACGGGGCGGGGAAGACCGCTCTCTTGAACTGCATCAGCGGGTTTTATAGGCCGCAGGTCGGTGAAGTGTACTTGTACGGGAAGAAGATCACCGGTCTCCGGCCCGACAGGATCGCCAGACTGGGTATTGCCCGCACCTTCCAGAACATAGGGCTCTATACCGGGCTCAGCACGCTCGACAACATCATGGCGGCGCGTCATGTCTTCATGAAGCAGAACTTCCTGACCAGTGCTCTTTACTTCGGCTGGTCGCGGAAGGAGGAGATCGCCCACCGGAAGACTGTGGAAGAGATCATAGACTTCCTCGAGATGCAGTCGATCAGGAAGCAGATCGTGGGCACCTTGCCCTACGGATTGCGGAAAAGGGTGGAACTGGGCCGAGCTCTAGCCCTTGAGCCCAAGGTCCTTCTCCTGGACGAGCCGATGGCGGGAATGACCTTGGAGGAAAAGGAGGACATCGCCCGCTTCATTCTCGATGTGTTCGAGGGGCAGGGTGACACCTATCCCGACAGTCCAGTGCTTCGAGACGGAGTCCGCAGCATCGTCATGATCGAGCACGACATGGGCGTAGTCATGGACCTGGCCGATCGCATCGCAGTGCTCAACTTCGGTCGAAAGATCGCAGAGGGCACTCCGGCTCAGATCCAGAGTGATCCTGATGTCATCAAGGCGTACCTGGGAGAGCCTGGCCAGCCAGGCTGACGATGCCGATGCTTAAGGTAACTAATGTGGAAGCAGCCTACCTCGGTGTGATCCGGGTGTTGCACGGGATCTCGCTCCAAGTGGGCGATGGTCAGATCGTGGCGCTCATCGGCAGCAATGGTGCGGGCAAGACCACCACTCTCAAGGCCGTCTCAGGGTTGCTGCGCACTGAGCAGGGCAACATCACGAGCGGAGAGATCACCCTCGATGGCAGACGTATAGACCGCCTGAGTCCCGAGGAGATCGCTCGTCTTGGTGTCAGTCAGGTCATGGAAGGACGTCGTGTGCTTGAGCACCTCACGGTTGAAGAGAATCTCATGGTGGGTGCGTATCGCCGCAAAGATCGCGCAGCCGTCAAACGCGACCTAGAGATGGTCTTCGAGTATTTTCCAAGGATCCGTCAGTACAGAAAACGGGTAAGCGGCTACTTGTCCGGCGGCGAGCAGCAGATGTTGGTCATTGGTCGGGCCTTGATGGCTGCTCCGAGGCTGATGTTACTGGATGAACCTTCTCTGGGGCTGGCTCCCATGGCTGTCCAGACCATCTACGACATTGTCAAACAGATCAATCAGGATAGAGGTCTGTCCATGCTCATCGTTGAGCAGAATGTCAGAGCCGCTCTGGGAATCGCCGACTATGGCTACGTCATGGAGAACGGCCGAATCGTTCTCGACGGGCCGTCCGAACGACTGCGGGACAACGAAGATGTCAGGGAATTCTACATGGGCATCTCCTCGAGCGGAGCTCGAAAGAGCTACCGCGAGGTAAAGCATTATCGTCGCAGGAAGAGATGGGTGTAGTGGAAACCAACGCCGGCTCACTCGACACCTGGCCCAAGCTGTTGGAGCACAACGGTCGCGTCTTCGGTGCGGGTCTTACAGCCATGCGCTACAAGCACCACGGCATCTGGGATTCCTACAGCTGGGCCGACTACCTTGAGAGAGTGCGCCATCTGGCTTGCGGTCTGCTGTCGCTAGGTTTTGCACCCGGGGACAGGCTTCTGATTGTCGGTGGGAATACCCCGGAGTGGTATTTTGCGCAGCTTGCTGCGCAATGCAACAGGGGCATCAGTGTGGGTCTTTACTCCGATCTCTCCGCGGCTGAGATCGAACAGGTGGCCCGGGAATGCGAAGTCCGGTTCGCCCTGGTGGAGGATCAGGAGCAGGTGGACAAGGTCTTGGCTATCCAGGACCGGTTACCCGGGCTTAAGACGGTCATATATTGGCGGTACAGAGGTCTCAGCGCGGGCGAGGACAACCGGCTTATCGGCCTTCGCGAAGTCCTGGAGAGGGGGCGCCGGTACGAGCAGGACTGCCCGCATGACTTCCTTAGGAATGTGGCGGCGACCCGGGCTGAGGATATCTGTTCCGTAGTGTACACCTCTGGCGCCACCGGTAGTCCCAAGGGAGCGATGCACAGCTACCGGTCACTGATGGCAGGTGCTGTGTTTCTTGACCAAGTGGCCGGGCTCAAGCGCACAGACCGCCTTGTCTCGTACCTACCACCGGCCTGGATCGCCGAACAATGGCTGCCATTCGGCTGCCACCTACTGCGAGGGTGCACAGTGGTCTTTCCAGAGAGCCTGGAGACGCATGAAGCCGACATCCGCGAGGTCGGACCCACTGTGGTCAACTACGTCTCGTCCCTGTGGGAAAGTCTGGCTCGTCAAGCAAGGGCACGGATGGCGGGGGCTACTCCTGTCAAGAGAGCAGTCTCCACCTACCTGCTCTCGGCCGGTCTGACGAAAGCTCGGATCGAAGAAGAGGGCGCACGGTCTTCTGCCGCGCTCCGCTTCCTGGACCTCATCGGGGAAGGTCTTGTGTTCCGCCGTGTACGCCACAGCCTTGGCCTGGGGCGTACACGGGTCTGTTTCACGCACGGGTGCGTTCTGCCGCCTGAGACGGTCCGGTTCCTGCGAGCGGTCAGGGTACCCCTGCAAGGCGTGTATGGGTCTGCCGAGGCCGGGGCGATCGGCGTGCGTGATTTCCGTTCTCGTGCTCCAGGTGCGAGCTTCTCCATGCGCGCAGATATCGAGGTGAAGCTGACTGCCGAGGGAGAGCTTCTAGTCAGGCACCCTGGGGCGTTCTTGGGCTACTTCAACTATCCGCAAGCGACCGCAGCGGTCTGTGCAGATGCCTGGGTCGCGACTGGCGACTGCTGTCAGGTGAGGGGTGGAGACCTTCTGTTTATGGGTCGGCTTGATGACCTGCTTGTTCTTCCGGAAGGCGGGCTCCTGTCGTTGCGGGAGGTGGAGAACCGGCTGAAATGCAGTCCATTCATCAGGGAAGCGTGGGTTCCTCCCCACTACCAGGATGGCCACCTCTCAGCGGTGATCATCATCGACAGGATGACGGTGGGGCGCTGGGCCGACAGGAACAAAGTCACCTTCACTACCTTTGCCGATCTTTCGCAGAAGCCAGAGGTCTACCAGCTCATACGGCGAGAGATCGAGTTGGTGAACCGGTCTCTGCCCGTAGAGCAGCGCATCGGACGGTTCGTCAATTTCCACAAGGAATTCGACCCTGACGAGGGCGAACTGACTCGTAACCGCAAGCTAAGGAGGGCCTTACTTACGAGCAGGTATTCCGGGTTGGTGCAGGCGCTCGTGGATGGGAGTCCGAGCGTGGAGATCGAGGCAGAAATCGCATACCGGGACGGTCGGACAAGCAGGCTGAGAACCGTCGTCGGGGTTGGCACGGTGGCCGTGTCCGATGATGTGTTATCACGAGAGGGCGGTGAACTGTGACGTTCTTCGCGCAGCTGTTTATCACTGGACTCGCCTTGGGCATGATGTATGCCCTTATCGCCATAGGCTTCGTCATCATTTTCAAGTGCTCGCGGGCTTTCAACATAGCGTCAGGCCAGATCGTCATGATCGGTGGCTACCTGGGTTACACCTTCCTGATTCCCCTGGGCTTGCCGGTTTGGTTGGCGATCGTGGTGTCCGCAGCAATCGGGGCTGTGATGGGGCTCGTCATTGAGCGGTTGGCCGTGCGCCCGCTTCTCGGCAAGCCGGCTCTTGCCCTTGTGATGATGACCATCGCTCTAGCCGGGGCATTGGACGGAGTGGCGATACTGGGTTGGGGCGGTATCTACGAGACCTACCACGAAGTGTTGCCCGAGATCACCCTCACTTTTGGAGCTGTCTCGATACCTCCTTCCTCGCTGTTGGGTCTGCTCGTTTCTGTTGTCATCGTCGCGGCTCTCTTGTTTCTCTTCCGCTTCACAAAGATCGGTCTTGCTATGCGGGCGACCGCCGAGGACGAGCCAGTGACCCGTGGTCTCGGTATCAAGGCTACCTTCGTGTATGCCATCGTTTGGGTCATCGCCTGCGTGGTGGGGGTCCTTGCCGGGATCCTGCTGGGCGGGGTCTCCGGGGTGTCCCCCCCGCTGGCTGAAATAGGCCTGAAAGCGCTCGCTGTAGTCATTCTCGGTGGTCTTGACTCGATCGGTGGCGCGATCCTCGCGGGGGTAATACTCGGCATTCTGGAGAATCTGGCAGCTGGTTATCTCGACCCGATGATGCCTTCGGGGGGCGGACTTGCGAACGTGTTTCCGTTCATCGTCATGCTGGTCGTGTTGGTCTTTCGGCCGCACGGCTTGTTCGGACTCAAGCGGATCGAGAGGGTTTAAGTGATGCGGCACTTCAGCAGCAGCTTCGCGCACAGTTACGGCCAGGACATGGCGCTCTTGCGTACCAGGACGCAGTGGCTGTTGTTGGTGGTGTTCCTGGCTTTCATATTCACTGTCCCGCGCTGGGCCTCCAATTCTTTCCTCACTTTGGCTACCGTCATTGGCATCACCATCGTGAGTGCACAGGGACTCAACATCCTCACGGGCAATTGTGGCCTGGTGTCAATGGGCCACTCCGCGTTCATGATGGTGGGTGGATATGCCATGGCCATACTGACTTCTCAGCTCGGACTGCCCTTCGTGCTGGCGGTTCCTGTCGCGGGCCTCGTGGCAGGAGTAGTAGGGACCATATTCGGGTTGCCGTCACTTCGTATCAAGGGCTTCTACTTGATCATGGCCACGGTTGCTGCCTACTTCATCATCCACTGGCTGGTCCTGCAATTCCGCCAACTGACTGGTGGTACTGAAGGGATGGCACTCCCGCCAGCGGACCTCTTTGGCTGGTCGATCCGCTCACGGGAGAACTATTTCTACGTGGTCATAGTAACCGCCATCATCGCGACCTTGGTTGCCAAGAACATACTGCGGACCCGGATCGGGCGTGCTTTTGTTGCGATTCGTGACAACGACCTGGCTGCTGAAGCCATGGGCGTGAACCTGTTCCGGTACAAACTCCAAGCCTTCTTCCTGGGGAACATCTTCGCCGGCGTAGCCGGAGCGCTCTCGGTCCAGTATTACGCGTTCGCGAATGTGGAACAGTTCCCGTTCTTCGACTCAGTCTGGCTCTTGGGAATGCTGATCGTTGGGGGCATGGGAAGCGTGTCGGGGGTCATCTATGGTGTCATAGCTATCAAGCTGCTCCAGCAGTTGGCGGTGAAGATCGGCCCCTCTCTGGCAGAGATCGTCAACCCGCAAGCAGCGGTAGGCCTGAGCCTGATCCTGCCTAGCATCGCGATCATCCTCTTCCTGATATTCGCTCCTCGTGGCATCAGCCACCTCTGGGAGAGGGTGAGGAACTACTACCAGCTGTGGCCTTATTGAGCGTCTATGTGCAGGAGGTGGGGGAAAGGATCGAAAGAAGAACCAAGGCAGCACCAAAGAACATGACTGTGGACACGGAGTGAAAAGGGTCAAGAAGATGAAGAGAAACTGCATCGCAACTCTGCTCCTGCTCGCGGTCTTAGCATTCGCTGGCTTGGTGGCCTGTGGCGGCGGGGAGGAAACTACCACCACCGCAGCCCCTGTCACCACGGCACCGCCGTCGACCACCGAGACGGCGGGTGGCGGTACTGAGACCAGTGGTCCACCGAGCACGACGGCCGAGCCCGTGACCTTCCTGGTGGGCGGCACGTTTGCGCTGACGGGTGCTTACGCGGAAGACTGCGCGGCTGTTCTGGCTGGTTTTGAGGATTACGTGAAGTGGGTCAACGAGAACAAGATCGTCGCCCCTTGGTATCCGGACAAGCGTGTTCCGGACAACGTGACATACGAACTCAAGTGGGGCGACGACGCGCTCTCGCCTGACAAGTGCCTGACCATATACGAGGACTTCAAGTCCCAGGGGATGCTGGTGCAGCGCGTCACCGGGTCACCTGAAGGGATGGCTCTGAAAGACCTGCTGATCAAGGACATGATAGGGGCAACGAGCCAGTCCATGTCACCAGCCTACCTGATGCCGCCGGGCAACATCTTTACCACCGCTCCAATCTACACCGACCAGATGGCAGCGATTGCAGAGTGGTTCCTGGACAACTGGAAGGATACCAGCCGCAAGCCGAGGGTTGCCTATCTGACGGCGGATAGTACGCTGGGGCGCAACATCGTGATCCCCGAGATGCGCGCATACCTGGAGAAGATCGGGTTCGAATTCGTGGGGGAACAATATGTGCCCATGGTTCCGACCGCTCCTCCAACCACGCAGCTCGCTTGGCTCAAGAAGAACAAGGTCGATCTCGCTGTAGGCGTCATGATCAACGCGGGCAGCCAGCCGACCATCAAGGAAGCAGTCAGGCTGGGCATGGGGCCGCATCTTGACTACAAGATCACCTTTGGCTTTGCCAACCCCGCTCACCTACACATCTTCGTGCGCGACATGGGTGAGACCGGGGACGGTGTCGTCGTATCCGGCGATGTGTGTGCCCAAGATGCCGACGTGGATGGCATCAAGTTCGCCAACATGCTGCAAGACACTTACCGACCCGACAAGCGCAACGACAACGTTATGTACCTGGATGGCATCATCGAAGGGATGATACAGGTAGAAGCGCTGCGTCTGGCCTATCTGGCGGCAGGCGGTGCCAAGCTTACCAGCGAGGATGTCCTCAAGAAAGGCTTCTGGCAGATCAAAGATTTTGACACCGGCGGTCTCTTGGTCACCAAGCTCACCTTCGGCGAAGGGGATCCGCAAGGAGTGGATCAAGTGCGGCTACAGCAGGCACAGGGTGGCAAGATCGTAGAACTCGGTGCCTATCCTCTGCGCAACATCTTGCCGGCGGCCAAGTAGAGACAGCTGTTTACGGTCTCGGTCGGGGACGGTCGGGCCGTAGAGAAAGTAAAGTCCCGCGCCCCGGAACGAACCGGGGCGCGGGACTTTACCCATTCTGAATACGAAGCCGGCTCAGTCTTCCTTCTTGAGAGGCTGGATCTCCTTGAAGGTCGGGTTGTTAAAGACGGTGTCCAGGCAGGCGCCGGTCTCCTGAAGCTTAGCCTTGCCTACCGAGTAGCACACGCAGAAGGCCACCTCCATGAGCTCCTCCTCAGTGGCGCCCGCCGCCTTGGCGTTGCAAGCCTGGGGAAGAACCCCGTCATAGTGGCCGTTCATCATGTACAGGCCGACCAAGAGCAGGTACCGGGTCTTGGGATCGAGGATCCCGCGGTCAAGCAGACCGGTAAGCTGATTGTGGGCGAAGGTGTGCAGCATGTCGGGGCGGTTCTTGACCCAGAAGTCGAGCGAAGGATCACCCTTGCCGCCGGGCTTATAGCCGGGGCGTTGCTTGGCCCAGGAGGCAAGGACCTCCTCGCCGGTCTTGGCTGCCTTCATGGCCTCGACGACTTCCTTTTCCTCTGGTCTAGGCATCTCAATCTCCTTCTTGCTGAGTTTCCAACACTGAGCCCCGTCTCCTCGACGGGCGCTGTGCTCCCTCTTGGTGGTTCCGCAACTCCCCGCCTAGCTCCCCGACTTGCAGCTAGTGGCCACCTGTGGCGGCCTCCTGGCCGGTCAGGCTGGCCGCAAGGATCTCCGCAACGTCGAGTACCTTGACCTCCGTTCCGGTGGCCACGCTCTTGACGCCGTCCTCCATCATGATGAGGCAGTACGGGCAATTGACCCCGATGACCTGGGGGGAGGTCTCCAGCAATTGGCCGACACGCGCCTCGTTCACTCGGTGACCGGCCTCCTCCTCCATCCACATACGACCACCGCCGGCGCCGCAGCAGAAACTCTTGCTGCGATTGCGCTTGGCTTCAAGTACTTCCAGCCCTGGTAGAGCCTTGAGGACCTTGCGCGGCGCCTCGTACTGCCCTTGGTAGCGACCGAGGTAGCAGGAGTCGTGATACGCGACCCGTTGCGGCAGGGTGGTCTTCACGGCGCCATCCGCCCTGTGGCCCGTGGTCCCGACGGCCGGCTTGAGCCGGCCCTCGGTCAGCAACTGGGCGAAGAGCTCGGTGTAATGGATGACCTGGTAGTTCCCGCCGAAGGCCGGATACTCGTGTTTGAGTGTGTTGAGACAGTGCGGGCAATTGGTCACGATCTTGGTGACACCCAGGCCGTTCAGGTTCTCCACGTTCTCCCGAGCGAGCATCTGGAACAGATACTCGTTGCCGATCCGGCGCATGGGGTCTCCGCAGCATTTCTCAGCTGTGCCCAGGATGGAGAAGGTCACCCCGGCGTGTCTCAGCACCTGGACGATGGCCCGACTGACCTTGATGCTGCGGTCGTCCACGGAGCCCGCACAACCGACCCAGAACAGGTATTCACCCAACTCGCCCTGGCCGGCGACGGCTACCTCGAGATCTTTGGCCCAGTCAGCGCGAGTCTGCTGCCCCACGCCCCAAGGATTGCCGTTCTTCTCCACGTTGCGAGCCGCCAACATAGCTTCCTGCGGAAACTCCCCCAGATCCATCACCAAGTGCCGACGCATAGCGATGATCTTATTGACGTGCTCGTTCTGCACCGGGCACTGTTCCTGGCAGGAGTAGCAGGTGGTACAAGCCCAGATCTCATCCTCGCTCATGACGTCACCGATGAGGCTGGGTGTGTCATCGTCTTCCTGCACCCCGGCGCCGGTCTTGAGCGCCTTCGCAGCTGCTCGTAGCGCAGGACCTCGTTCATCTAGATGAGCACGGAGTTTGGTCATGAGGGTCTTGGGGGAGAGCGCTTTGCCGCTCTGGGAAGCGGGACAGTGATCCTGGCAACGACCGCACTCTGCGCAAGCGTACAGGTCGAGGAGCTGTTTGCTGGTGAAACCTTGGATCTTGCTCACCCCGAACTCCTCTACCTCTTCGTTCTCCAGGTAAAGAGTCTCGATCTGACCACCCCGAGGCTTCAGACTGCGGAGGAATTCGTTGACGGGGCACATGATGAGGTGGAGATGCTTGGAGACGGGGATGTAGACCAAGAAGGCCAGTAGCAGCAAGACGTGGATCCACCACAAGATGTTGCGAGCCACTTCGCGTCCGCCGGCACTGATTCCTTCCACACCCGTCGATATGGCAGTGGCTAAGAATGCGCCCCGCTGGGCCGAGGTGGGCTCGGGAGCGTAGGTAAAGCCGCTGTACAGGAACTCGGAGATGATGAGAAAGAAGATAAGGCCCAAGATGATGCCGGCTTCGGCGCTAGGCTCCAAGCGGGTCTTGCGCACGACATAGCGGAGGTACACCAGGACCAGTATGCCTAGCACCACCAACAGGCTGAGCACATCTTTGGCCAAGAGAAAACCGAAGTTCTCCGCCCAAGGAAACTTGAAGCCCACGCGGATCCCCTCGGCAATGATCTGGAGCGTCCCGAAAGCGATAACGATGAAGCCCCAGAAGATGAAGAAGTGGATGGTCCCCACCCACTCTTTGAACAGCTTGCGCTGCCCGAAAACGAAGTAGAGGAAACCGCCGAAGCGCCGCGGGAGGTGGTCAAAGCGGTATTCCGGCCGTCCTACGAGGACGTACTGCACGCGTTGCCCGAGGAAATAGGCGAAGGCCGCCAGCGCGACTACGAGGACGACGATGAAGACGATGCCGGTGGTCGTCAAAGTCGACTCCTAAGCTCCCGTCTTGCGCCGCCGGATCTCTTCCGTCAACCTGGGCACTACCTCGAACAAGTCGCCCACCACTCCGAAATCGGCGAACTGGAAAATAGGAGCGTCGGGGTCCTTGTTGATCGCCACAATGTAACGGGAGGTCTGCATGCCTGCGCGGTGCTGGATAGAACCTGAGATGCCGCAGGCGATGTAAAGCTGTGGGGAGACGGTCTTGCCCGTCTGGCCTACCTGATACTGGTGGTGCTTCCAACCGGCATCGACGGCCGCACGGCTAGCCCCGACGGCTGCACCCAGGACCTCCGCCAGCTCCTCGATTACCTTGAAGCCTTCTGGACCCCCTACTCCCCGCCCACCAGAGACGATGATGGTGGCTTCCTCTAGGCTGATCAGGCCCAGGTTCTCGCAGACCACATCAGTCACCTTGGCGAGAAGACTGGTAGGTGAGAAATCCACGCTCAGGGGAACGGTCTCAGCGGTGACCGGTGCCTCGCTCCGGGCGAACGAGCTCGGCCGGACCGTGGCCATGACCAAATCGCCCGAAGCTTGCTTCTCGGCGATAAGACTGCCACCGAAACAAGGATGGGTGGCGACCAGATTACCGTCCCGGAGCTCCAGGCCGGTGATGTCTACCAGCAGGCCCGTACCCAAGCGGGCCGCACAGGCGGCTGCCACATCCCGGCCGTCTGCAGAAGTCGAGAACAGGACCAAAGCAGGGTCGGCTGCCTTGATGGCAGCCACAGCCGCGTCGGTGAAGAGCCCAGACTGGAAAGTGGCCACCTGGGGGTCGTCTACCAGATACACGCGCTCGGCGCCGTAAGCTGCCGCTTGGGCGCCGAGCGCCGCCACCCCGGACCCGATGATCACGGCACTTACCGGCCCGCCCATCTCGGGCGCGAGCTCGCGGGCCCGGGTGATGCTCTCCAGAGTCACGTTAGCCAGCCGGTCTTGACCGACCTCGGCTACGACCAAGATGCCTTTCTTGTCGCTCACTGACCTCTCCTTCCTCAAAGGAGCTTCTCAGCCGCCAGGAAATCGGCGATCTTCTGAGCGCTCGAACCGTCGTCCTCAATCTTTGTTCCAGCGGTGCGGGGGGGAGCCGTCCGGGCGGAGAGCACTTTGGTCTTGGCTCCGCCCAGGCCGATCTTGCTGATATCCAGGCCCAGCGCAGCCACGTCTTTGACCTCGAGCGGTTTCTTCTTGGCTCCCAGGATGCCCTTCATGGTCGGGTAGCGGGGCTCGTTGATGCCCTTGGCCACCGAAACCACAGCTGGAAGCGGACAGTCATAGGCCACGTAGCCCAGGTCGGTCTCTCGATGCACCTTGAGCGTGGTCCCGTCCGACTCCATCTTGGACAGCGTAGAGAGGAAGGGCCGTCCCAGCAGCTCAGCCACAGCGGCTGGCACACAGCCCGTCTCCCCGTCGGTGGAGCGGTTGCCGAAGATGATGAGGTCGTAGGACATGGTCTTGAGCGCTTCTGCTAAGGCGTACGCCGTCCCCATCACGTCGGAGCCGGCGAGCGCGGCATCGCTGATCAAGACCGCGTCATCGGCCCCCATGGCGAGCGCTTTGCGGACATCGTCCGCAGCTCCCTCGGGTCCCATGCACAGGACGGTGACCTGACCTCCATGCTGCTCCTTGAGCTTGAGGGCTTCCTCGACCGCATACTCGTCATAGGGATTCAGAATGTTGGGTACAGTGCGGTCTAGCCGCCAAGAGGTGGGGTCGAGACGCTTCTCGGCTTCGGTGTCGACCACCTGCTTTACGCAGACTATTATGTTCACGGGTCATTCCTCCCTCGGCGTGATGACCTTCGGCCGTGCCAGCGATGACCGGGTATGACGGCCACTGTGCATAATGGCAGGATGGTACATGATAGTCCGCGGCCATGCCTGGGGGGAAGCTTCGCTGGAACTTTTCATAAACACTACAAAGTATTACGATGCGGAATAGATGACTGGACTCCTCGTGTGGGCAGAGTTGGTCCAAGCCTCTGGAGTCCGCCAAAGCGCCGGTGTTCTGTTCAAGACGAGGGAGTCTGCCGAAGCCTGACGAGACGGGACCGATGGAACTGGACCTTTTCCGATCGTTCGTAGCTGTGGCCGAAGCCCGCAGTTTCAGCCGGGCCGCCCGTGCCTTGCACACGACTCAGCCTACCCTCAGTCGTCAGATCGCTCGTCTGGAACAAGAGCTGGGGGAGCGGCTCTTCGAGCGCTACGGGCGCCACGTGGAATGCACGGTAGCCGGCCAGATCCTCCTGCCCCTGGCTCAGGCCATCGTGGCTCGGGCTGATGACGCCATCAGCTTGATCCGGGAACATGCTGGAGCCGGCTCCAGCATGGTGCGTTTCGGTGCGGTGGGGAATGTTTTCGCCCTCCTGCTCACTCCCCTGCTGGTGTCCTTCCTGACTGCGTTCCCTGGTGCGAAAGTCGATCTCATCGACAAGGACGACGCCCAACTGGAGGAGGCGGTACTGAGCGGCGAGCTGGACTGCGCGGTGATGACCCCCTGGGGTTCCACGCGGGCGGCTACCCACTACCTGTTGACCGAGGAGATAGTCTTGGTAGTGCCGCGGGGCCATAGGTTCGCTACACGCAGATCGGTGCCGATACGTTTGCTGGCCCAGGAGTCCATACTTCTCCCCCGGCCCACGTTACACGTCAGCAACATAGTGACCGATGCCTTTCGCAGAGCAGGCTTCGAACCGAGACTTGCCTACCGAGCCAACTATCCGGAGCTGACCAAGGCCTTGGTCCGGACTGGTCTGGGGGTGGCGCCGATGCCGAGGATGCTGGCTGCTCCGGAGACGCTGGACGGACTGGTGGCGGTGCCGTTCGAGGAGCGGCTCACTCGGGACCTGGTCTTGATCTCCCCACGCGACCGGCCCGTGTCGGCCGCGGCTCGGGCTCTGATGGCTCACCTTCGCGCCGGTCTCGCCCGGGGCGGGTAGCTATACGGCACTGTAATAGTTCCTCTCTATCATGAAATGTTGCGCCGAAAGGCTTTTCCCCTTCGCGGCACGGACTACTATTGGCGGGGTGGCAGCCGGCGTCATCTACGTCTGGCTGGCCTGTGAGAGAAGACTCGATCGCGTCAGGAGACGTCGGCATGGATTTCCGGTTTACAGAAGAACAAGAAATGACCCGGGAAATGGTGCGGGATTTCGCCCAGAACGAAGTCAAGCCCGCTGCCATCGAGCTGGACCGGCGGCCCAATCCCGAGGATTGCATACCCTGGGATCTCATCAAGAAAGCCTCGAAGCTGGGTCTGCGTACTGCCGCCATCCCCGAGGAATGGGGCGGCGAAGGGGCGGACTACGTGACGCTGGCTCTCATCCTGGAGGAGCTGGGAGCCGCAGACCACGGGTTCGCCAGTATCATCCGGGGCTGCTACACGGAGTCCCCGCGCCTGGTCCACGAGCTCTCCCCCGAACAGCGGGATGAATTCCTTCCCAAGTTCTTGCAAGACGACACTTACCTCATCGCTCTAGCCCGCACCGAGCCCGATGCGGGCACCGACTCGCACTTCCTTTATGACGAGCCGGGTGCCTCTATCCAGACTTATGCCGAGAGGCAAGGCGACGAATACGTCATCAACGGGACCAAGCACTTCATCTCCAGCGGCGGCGTGGCCAAGCTGTACTTCCTCTATGCTCGGACCGACAAGAAAGGCCCCATCTCCACCAGCCTGAGTCTGTTCCTGGTACCTTCGGACACGCCGGGCTTCAGCATCGGCCGTTTTCACAACAAGTTCGGTCGGCGGCTCCTCCCCAACGCCGAGCTGGTGTTCCAGAACGCTCGTATCCCCGCCCGTTACCTGGTGGGCAAGGAGGGCGAGGCCTGGGGCTCCGAAGGCGAGGGCGGCGGCGGTCCGCAACGCGACTGGAGCAAGGGCCCTGGTGCTCCGCCCCCCTTCGGCCTGCTGGGGGCTGCGGTCAACCTGGGCACCGTGCGGGCCTGTTACGAGGAAGCGCTCAAGTATTGCCGTGAGCGAATCCAGGGCGGTAGGCCTATCATCCAGCAGCAGCATGTGGCTATCGACCTGGCGCGCATGAAGGTCCAGATCGAGGCTGCCCGCTCCTTGCTTTACCGGGCGGCCTGGTCTTGGCAGGCCAAACAGGATTATGACCCCAAGATGGGGATGCTCTTCAAAGCCTATGTAGACGAGATCGGCGTCCAGATCGCAAGCAAGGCCATCGGTCTGTTCGGCGGCATGGGCACTGGAGACGATGATTTCCCCATCTCGAAGTATCTACGGGACGTGTACACCTTCCTGCATGGCTTCTCGACGACCGAGGTCGCCTATCTCATCGGAGCGCCGACTGAGTAGCGCCGCGGCGGAGCAGCGTGCCGACTGGGTAAAGACACCGGCCAGGGGGTAACGGTATGGCAGAAAAGACGTTCGTCAACTGTACGGCGGGGGGGCCCATCCGGGTCCACGTCGAAGACGGTCGTATCACCAAAGTGAGACCACTGGTCTTCGACGAGACCGACGCCCCGTCGTGGACCATCGAGGTCGACGGTAAGAAGTACACGCCGCCGCGCAAGGCGTGTGTGGCTACTTTCACGCTGACCGAGCGCGCGCGTGTGTACTCGAAGGACCGCATCCTCTATCCGATGAAGCGGGTCGACTTCGACCCCAAGGGGGCACCTGGCTCCACCGGCCCCGGAGGCCGGAACGCTCAGAATCGTGGCAAGTCGCCCTATGTGCGCATCAGCTGGGAAGAGGCCTTCGACCTCGTGGCTGGGGAGATGAAGCGCATCCGTGAGACCTACGGTCCAGAGGCCATCACCTCTCGCTGCTCCTCCCACCACAACTGGGGAAACGTCGGCTATCGCACCGGGGCCTGGGCCCGCTTCTTCAACCTGATCGGCTTCACCGACATCCTAGACAACCCGGACAGCTGGGAGGGTTGGCATTGGGGCGCCACCCACGCCTACGGCTTCTATTGGCGGCTGGGCAATCCCGAGCACTACGACATGCTTGAAGACACCCTGCGCTATACCGACCTCATCATCCATTGGGGTAATGACGCTGACTCCACGCATGGCATCTACGGCGGGAACGAATCGGCACTGTGGCGGTACTGGCTCAAGGAAAAAGGGATCCGCCAGATCATCATCGATCCCTACTTCAACTACACCGGGGCAGCGGTCGGCGACAAGTGGATCTCGTATCGGCCGGGCACGACCGGGGCTCTGGCCTTGGGCATCGCCTACGTTTGGATCACCGAAGGCACTTACGACAAGGATTATGTCGCCAGCAAGACCGTCGGCTTCGAGGAGTTCAAGAAGTACGTACTGGGCGAGGAAGACGGCATACCCAAGACGCCGGAGTGGGCAGCTGCCGAGACCGACGTCCCCGCCCGGACCATCATCGCGCTGGCGCGGGACTGGGCCTCGCACCGTACTTGTTTGGCCGGTGGCACCAAAGGCGGCGAGGGCGGGCACTGCCGGCAAGCTTACGCTACTGAGCACAACCGGCTCATGGTCCTCCTCCAGGCCATGCAGGGCCTGGGCAAGCCCGGGGTGAGCATCTGGGGGACAGCCAATGGGCCGCCGTACAACCACACGCTCGATTTCCCGGGCTACGCCAGCGGCATCAACTTTAATCTGATGGCGAGCAAACCCATCCAGAACCCGGTCAAGCAGCGCCTGTACCGCTTGCTGGTGCCGGAAGCCATCCTCGATCCGCCGATCGAGTGGATGGGCGAGGGCTTCTGCGGAGGGTCCTTGGAGCAGCAGTTCACCAAATTCGTGTACCCGCTGCCCGGCCACTCTGAGGTGAAGATGTTCTATCGGTATGGGGGGGCTTTCCTTTCCACCATGACCGAGACCAACCGTTGGGTGCGTATGTATCAGAGCCCCAAGCTGGAGTTCGTGGTGAACCAGGACTGCTGGTTCTCGACCGAGACCCGGCTGGCCGACGTCATCCTCCCGGCTTGCACTAACCTGGAACGGAATGACATCAGCGAATACGCCAGCTCGGGCGGTTATTCCCTCCACGCTTCGGGCAGCGCTAACCACCGGATCATCATCTACCAGCAGAAGTGCATCGAGCCGCTGGGCGAGTCTAAGTCCGACTACGACATCTTCTGTGGTCTGGCTGAGAGGCTGGGTGTCCTCGACGAATACACCGAGGGCAACACCATGGAGGACTGGATCGAGAAGATGTTCTATAAGTCCGACCTGCCCAAGTACATCGACTTCGAGGAGTTCAAGACCAAGGGCTACTTCCTAGTACCGCAGATCCCCGACTACAAACCCACGCCGGCGCTGCGGTGGTTCTACGAGGGACGTCCTTGTGATACACCGGACTTTGCCAACCCCAAGCGCGGTACCGATAAGGCGCACGAGCTGGGGACCTACAGCGGCAAGATCGAGTTTGTCAGCCAGAGTCTCCTAGCCCATACGCCCGACGACGACGAACGGGCTCCTCTGCCGCGGTACAGGGTGAGCTGGGAAGGACACCATTCGGAGCTTGCGAAGAAATACCCCCTGGCGCTCATCTCACCGCATCCCCGGTTCACTTTCCATACCCATCACGACAGTCACGTGGAATGGCTGTCGGAGATCCCTGGCCACCGCATGCCCAAGGACGGCTACGATTATTGGATAGCACGTATCAATCCGGTGGATGCCCAGGCCCGTGGTATTCGACAGGGTGACGTGGTACGCCTCTATAACGACCGCGCGTCTGTCTTGTGTATAGCCCACGTGACAGAGAGGGCACGGCCGGGAGTGGTGCACTCCTATGAGGGCTCGGCCAAATACGACCCCCTGGAGCCAGGCAAACCCGGCACCACCGACCGGGGCGGCTGCGTGAACATGCTGACTCCGGGGCGGTTGATGTCTAAGAACGTGCCGGGCATGGCCCCCAACTCCTGTCTGATCGAGATCGAAAGATGGGAGGCCTGAGATGACCCGGTACGGAATGGTTATCAACGTGGCTCACTGCATCGGTTGCTACAACTGCTTCATCGCCTGCAAGGACGAGCATTGCGAGATAGACCATCTCCCCTACGCGGCAGCTCAGCCTCTGCGGGGTCAGACCTGGATGCGGGTGATCGAGACTGAGCGCGGGCGTTATCCCAAGGTCAAGGTGGACTACACCGCCATCCCCTGCATGCATTGCGACAAGCCGCTGTGTGTAGAGGTGGCGGGTGACGGCTCTGTGTATCGTAGACCAGACGGCATCGTCATTGTCGACCCCGAGAAGGCCAAGGGGCGTCGCGACATCGTGAGTAGCTGTCCTTATCGGGTCATCTACTGGAACGAGGAGAAGCAACTCCCCCAGAAGTGCACGCTCTGTGCCCATCTGCTGGACGCGGGCTGGAAACAACCGCGCTGCGCTGAGGCCTGCCCCACCAACGCCATCGTGTTCGGGGATTTGGACGACCCCGAAAGCGAGGTTTCGAAGTTGCTCTCGGCAGGTCGCGTGGAAGTGCTTCATCCTGAATACGGACTGGGTGAGAAGGTCTGGTATCTTGGTCTCCCCAAGAACTTCGTGGCCGGAGCCGTGGTCTTCGGCGACACGGATCAGTGCGGAGCTGGGGTCACGGTCACCCTAGAGGGCGAGGGTATGACTGCCTCCACCGTCACCGATGTTTACGGCGACTTCGAATTCGAAGGCTTGCCTAAAGACGCCTCCTACACAGTGCGTATCAGCAGCCCCGGTTATCAGGAGGTGGTAATCCCGGTGCGGACGAACGTGTCGGTGTATCTGGGGGACGTGGTACTGGCCAAGGCTTGAACAGGTCGACACGCCAGGATGAGGTGCGAGCTGGCGCCGGCGCCCGAAGGGCGCCGGCGCCTCGCTTATGTGGCCAGATGCGCCCCGGCCGCCCGGGTTGCCTCGTTGACAAGGCGAAACCCGAGGCGTAAGGTGCGTTTCGTGGGAGGCCGCTGAACTAGGTTCTGTCTACAAAACCAAGGAAGGGCGCATGGGGGGAATCTTCGCTGGCAAAGTGGCGTTGGTTACGGGAGGAGCCTCGGGCATCGGGCGGGCCACAGCACTGCTTTTCGCGCGGGCTGGCGCCCGCGTACTGGTTTCTACCGATGCCAACCTGGCCGGGTGCAGCGAGACCTGCGACATGATCGCAGAGGCGGGAGGAGAGGCGTCGTATGTGCAGTGTGACGTGGCTGCGGAGGCCGAAGTGGAGGCTCTTGTCGCAGAGTGCGTGCGTCGCTACGGCCGGCTTGACCTTGCCTTCAATAATGCTGGCATCGGACCGGACGGTGTGCGGGTGCCCCTGCTTTCTATAACCGATATGCCGGTGGAGCTGTGGGACCGCACGCTGGATATCAATCTGAAGGGTGTCTTCCTATGCCTCAAATACGAGATGCGGCAGATGGTGACTCAGGGTAGTGGCGGGGCCATCGTCAATACCTCCTCCGTGGGCGCGCTCAAACCCCTTCCCGGGTTCTCTGCCTACAGCGCGAGTAAAGCAGGTCTCAATGTCCTGACCAAGACGGCGGCGTTGGAGGGGGCTCCGCATAACATCCGCGTGAACGCAATCATGCCGGGTCCGACGCAGAATACGCTGCTTTTCGAGTACTTGACGACCTCTAACCCCCAGGAGAAGACAAACATGGAGAACGCTGTCCCACTCTCTCGCCTGGGCTACCCACAGGATATGGCTGAAGCTGTCTTGTGGCTCTGCTCCGACGCGGCGTCGTTCATCACTGGGCAGTGTCTGGCCGTGGACGGCGGTCTTACTGCGCGATAACGGGCAGGAGTCCTGGCTATCGGGTGAGGTACACGGGCTGCTAGGCAGGTGTTCGGGAAGCTGGGAGGGGAGATGACAGAGGTGGTTGAAGACCGACTCGCGCACCAGAACAAACAGATCGTAGCTCGTTTCCTTGCCGACGTGTTTGTGCGGCACGACATGAGCCGGTTAGACGAGTACATGCATGACGATTACATCCAGCACAACCCAGACTGCCCGCAAGGGAAGGCCGGCTTCTTAGAGTTCTTCGCTCTGGTCTTCGGGGCGATGCCTGACTTTCACTACGAGGTCAAGAGGGTGGTCGCCGACGGGGAGATAGTCATGGCCTGGTGTACCACGCTAGGGACCCACACCGGGAGGGAGTTCCTGGGGCAAGCCCCCACCGGCAACCAGGTGAGATTCGATGTAGTGGACATCTTCCGCATGAAGGATGGGAAGATCGCTGAGCACTGGGACGTAGCCGATACCTTCACCTTCTTCTCCCAACTCGGGATCGTCCAGGGGCCTGCGGATCGGCAGAGGAGGTAGTGACGGATGTCCGTTTCGGCTTACGAGCGTCTTGTCGTGCGTCGTCCACTCGCCCCAAGCGGCTGTGTCGGAGTCCAAGGGATGGACGCCGAGCGTCGGATACTGCTGAGCGAGTCCCAGGTGTCGGGTTGTGGCCACTATGTAGACCTGACGTGGGTCCGTCCGGACTCCCAACCCGGTCGTTACGCCATCGAACAGGTGCTCGACTATGACCAGGTGCTGCTGCACATCGGCATGGACTGGCGGCGACCCCAAAAGCTGGGGGCGACGGTCGAGTTCTACCTAGGCGGACAGCGTATGGTCTTCGACACGACCACCGCTTTGTTTATTCCTAGAGGCACGCCTTACGGTCTGCTGGCATGGAAAGACATCAGACAGCCGTATGTGCTCCTGCGGCTGGTCTTTGGTAGTGGGGAGGAGCCGGTGGGCCACTGGTGGGATGCAGAGACTGCTCGCCTATATGCGTCGTCTGCCCCGCCCGGACCCGGCTCGGCTGCGCCGGGTGCTGGGGTCGACTACGAGCAGTATGTCATCCGCAGTCCGCTCAGGGAGGCTGGTCCAGCCCGAGTGGAAGGGCGACAGAACCCCACCATGACATACCTTAGTGGCAGGCAGATTCCCCAGGCGAAGGCGTATCTCGAGTTCGGCTGGATATGGGATGTACCGCAACCCCCGATTCCCAAGATGCGCCACGACGACTACGACGAGATCGTGCTACACATCGGGAGCGACCCCGACTGTCCTGACGACCTCGGCGCGGTGCTTCACTTCGGAATCGGGAACGATCTGTTCGAGTTCGACACCACCCATTGCGCTTACCTTCCCCGGGCGACGGACCACGGGCCGCTTTCCTGGGAGGTGGTGCGGCGACCCATGATCGAGATGGCGGTGATGCTTGGCGCAAGCACGATGGAGGAAGCCTGGGCCAATAGCTTCT
>CAKZRW010000066.1 GCA_937148845.1 uncultured Actinomycetes bacterium
CCACCGGCAGCGGATGCCCAAACGGGGGGGCCGCGGCGGCCGGACCATAGGTACGGCCGCCGCGGCCCCACGCCGCGCCGCCTGCTGCGCGGGCGGCGCCACAATCACTCGACGACTTACATCATGCCGCCCATGCCACCGCCCATGCCACCGCCGGCCGGCTTCTCCTCGGGCTTCTCGGCCACGATGACCTCGGTGGTAAGGATGTTCTTGGCGATCGAGGCCGCATTCTGAAGAGCAGACCTCGTGACCATCGCCGGGTCGATGATGCCGGCCTTGAACATGTCTTCGTACTCGCCGGTGGCGATGTTGAGGCCCACGCCCTTCTCGCGGGAGCGCACTTCGTTGACCACTACCGACCCTTCGAGGCCAGCGTTGTTGGCGAGCTGGCGAAGCGGTTCTTCCAAAGCCCGGGCTACAATCCTCACCCCGGTGAGCTCATCACCCTCGGCCTGGATGGCATTGACCGCTGGCACCAGAAGCAGATGGGCTACGCCGCCGCCCGGCACGATGCCTTCCTCGAGAGCAGCCCTGGTCGCGCTGAGAGCGTCCTCCACCCGGTGCTTCTTCTCCTTGATCTCCGTCTCGGTAGCCGCACCGACTTTGATGACAGCCACGCCGCCGGCCAGCTTGGCCAGCCTCTCCTGCAGCTTCTCGCGGTCGAAATCGGAGTCAGTTACCTCGATCTCAGCCTTGATCTGATTGATCCTGGCCTTGATCTGGTTTATGTCACCGGCACCGTCGACGATGGTGGTGGTGTCCTTGTTCACTACCACCTTGCGAGCGCGCCCCAGCTGAGAGAGGGTGGTGTTCTCCAGTTTGAGGCCCATCTCATCGCTGATAACCTCGCCGCCGGTAAGGATGGCGATATCCTCCAACATCCGCTTGCGACGATCCCCAAAGCCAGGCGCCTTCACGGCGATACCGGTGAAGGTTCCCCGCAGTTTGTTCACGATGAGAGTAGCCAGGGCTTCCCCTTCGACGTCTTCGGCAATGACGAGCAAGGGTTTGCCGGCCTGAATGACCTTCTCCAGAACGGGGAGCAGATCCTGGACCGAACCGATCTTACGGTTGGCAAGCAGGATGAAGGGGTCTTCGAGCACCGCTTCCATGCGCTCCGGATCGGTGACGAAGTAGGGCGAGATGTAGCCCTTGTCGAACTGCATACCTTCGGTGAATTCCAGGTCCATGCCG
This sequence comes from uncultured Actinomycetes bacterium, assembly GCA_937148845.1. Classification (GTDB taxonomy): domain Bacteria; phylum Actinomycetota; class Thermoleophilia; order RBG-16-64-13; family RBG-16-64-13; genus CAKZRW01. The sequence goes on from CAKZRW010000066.1 coordinate 1,195, forward strand.
AAGGTGTTGGACTCTTCGACGTTGACCACGCCGTCTTTGCCGACCTTCTCGATAGCGTCGGCGATGATGTCGCCTATCTCGGGATCATCGGCTGAGATGGTGGCCACCCTAGCGATCTCCTCCTTGCCGGAGACCTCTTTGGCCATCTTCTTGATCTCTTCGACAGCCACATCCACTGCACGCTCGATGCCCCGCTTCAAAGCCATGGGGTTGGCCCCGGCGGCGACGTTCTTAAGACCCTCGCGCACGATAGCCTGCGCCAGCAGGGTCGCGGTGGTGGTGCCGTCACCGGCGATGTCGTTCGTCTTGGTAGCGACCTCGCGCACAAGCTGGGCGCCCTGGTTCTCGAAGACGTCCTCGACCTCGATCTCGCGGGCAATCGTCACCCCGTCGTTGGTGATGGTGGGGCTGCCGAACTTCTTGTCTAGAACGACATAGCGGCCCTTGGGACCCAGAGTCACCTTCACGGCGTCAGCCAAGAGATTGACTCCGCGCTCCAGCGCCCTCCGGGCCTCTTCACCGTACAAGAGTTGTTTTGCCATAAACCCGATCTCCTTTGCTCGTTACCTGGATCTTAGTCTCACACCTTCACGGTCACTTGACTGTCAGCCTGCAAGTGCGGACGGGATCATTCGCCGGGAATCACGCCGATGATGTCGGTGAGTCCACGCAGAACGAGATACTCCTCGCCGTCGAGCTTGAGCTCAGTGCCGGCATACTTGGCGAAGACGACCACGTCGCCCTCTTTGACCGGCATCGGGATGAGTTCGCCCTTTTCAGAGTATTTGCCCGGTCCAACGGCGACGACCCGACCCTTGGACGGCTTCTCTTTGGCCGTGTCGGGAAGCACGATGCCAGCCGGAGTGACCTGCTCCTGCTCGATGACTTTGACGATGACCCTGTCCTCGAGTGGCACCAGTTTCATGCACAATCCTCCTACTTATGGCGTTGATGATGACTGCTGCTCGTGGAGCCTTTCGCCCCATCGGGAGAATTGGCACTCTCCCCTTGAGAGTGCCAACGCGCGCATATGTTATGCGCAGACTCAAGATTTGTCAAATGCCTCGTGGAAGGGCAGCCAGGTGAACCGGCGCGAGCAACGGGAGACGAGGACCGCCAAGTCTAGGGCGACTCCGCAGGGAGCCAATGCCCGAGCGGCAGAGAAGCAGACGCGTCCAGCTCCAGATAGGTCGGATACGGCAGGAAGGGTCCGGCCAGTGCAGCGGCCCCGATCATAGCCGCGTTGTCGGTGCAATAAGCCAAGGGAGGGACGACCACGTGGAAACCAGCGGCCTCACCCTGCTCTCGCAGACGACGACGAAGGAGCGAGTTGGCAGCCACCCCACCAGCCACGGCAAGGGTCCTCGCCTGCTCCTTGCGGCCTGTTTGCAGCGATTTCTCCACCAAGGCCCGTACGATGGCTTCCCGATAGGAGGCGGCGACATCTGCTGCCCGCCGCGCTCTTTCCTCCGCGCTCATGTCCCGCAGCAGGTAGTACAGCGCCGTCTTCACTCCCGAGAAAGAAAAGTCGGGCTTGCGTGAGCGGCGCAGGGCCACCGGGAAGCGGAAGGCAGCGGCATCACCTTTCTCTGCCAACAGATCGAGCTCTCTCCCGCCCGGGTACCCCAGCCCGAGCAGACGGGCGCCCTTGTCGAAAGCCTCGCCCGCAGCATCGTCGAGAGTCTGGCCCAGGAGACGGAAAGAGGCTCTGTCGTCCGCGCGGACCAGAAGGGTATGCCCTCCTGAGGCCACCAGAATGACCATGGGGAAAGGCGCCGCGGGATCGGCCAACCAGACTGCCGCCAGATGTCCGTGCAGATGATTCACTGGATAAAGCGGTAAACGCCGGCTCCAGGCTATGACCTTGGCTGTCTGGACTCCCACTAGAAGAGCACCGATGAGGCCAGGACCCACCGTGACAGCCACCCCGCCCAGATCGTCAAAATCACAGCGCGCTTCTCGCAGAGCCTCGGCAACCACTGCACTCATCCTTTCCACGTGCGCCCGGCTGGCCGCCTCTGGCACTACCCCTCCGTAGCGCTCGTGTATGGAATCCTGGGAGTGCGAGATCGAGGTCAGGACCTGGCCCTCCCCGGTCAATACGGCAGCCGCCGTATCGTCGCAAGAGGTTTCGATGGCTAACAACAGTCTGTCCCTGTCCCAAGGTCGCCCACCAGTAGTCCACGACCCCCGGCTCGGTCTCGGCTTCGCCCGCAGGGCTCCCCGCCCCGCTCGCGACGTCGGGGCGGCGGGTTTCCGGGGGCCAGGCTCACACTTCAACACCAAAGCGTCTTCCCCTGTGTCACGGTAGTAGCCTCGGCGCACGCCGACCTGCTCGAAACCAGCCGCGGCATACAACCTAAGCGCAGCCGAATTGGCGGGTCTCACTTCCAGAAGGACTGCACAATCTGCCTCTCGAGCGGCCGCCATGAACTCCTCCAAGAGCAGGCGGCCTATGCCCCGGCCTCGAAACGACGGAGCTACGGCCAGGTCCATGAGGTGCCAGACCTCGGGGTACATCCGTCCGAAGAGGTAGCCAACCACCCTCCCGGAAGCGTCTTCCGCCACCATCTTCCAAGCTAGCGGCTCATCGAGCTCGTCGGCCAACATCCCGGACGACCAAGGGTCCGGGAAGGAGGTGCTCTCGATAGCCGCCACTTGGGGCAGGTCAGCGGGCCGCATTCCCCGCAAGAGTATCAACCCGGTGTTCATGGACATGGATTCTCCGTTTTCCAGGCCCGATGCCCTACGCCCAAGGATCACGCATCTTGGTGATGTGCAAGTCAGCATCGGGAGATCTGACATAGATGGGCCTGACGCTTTCAGGAGTGCCCGGGGCTCCCGGTCTGAGCGGCGCTACCTTGAGGTCATCGGCAAGAGCCTGGCCCAGCCAGGCAAGGGCGTCCACCCCGCCTTCCTCCCCTGCGGGCTCCTCCAACCACTCTTGGCCAACCAAGAGAAACTGAGGGCGTAGCAAAGAGTCGACCGCGGTCCAGCCAGCCGGGACCTCCACCGGGATGAAGTCAAGGTCACCCACAAGAATGCCGGTACCGGCCCGTTGCCCAAGTACATCGCTCAGAGCCCGGCGGTCGCAAAGAGCTATCGGGCCAGAGCGGCGCCAGGCCGGGAGGCTCACGTCGCTGCCTCTCCCTTGCCCCGCCCTGACCGCCTCGTAGATGGCATAGAACACCTGTCCCCGACGGGCATCAACGAACGGGACGATCGTGCCAGCCGAGGACGGGACGATCTTGTTGGCCAGCCCTTCCCCCTCCTCAGAGGCTGTTTCGGCAGACTCTTCACCAGACTGGACTCTTAGGGCAGCGACTGCTGCAAGCGCGCCCAGCGTATTCACCCCGACTACGGGACGGTCGAGAGCTAGGGCGAGAGCCCGAGCCATCGCCACGGCGAGTCGCACCCCTGTGAAAGTCCCAGGCCCTATCCCGACCACCACAGCACCGATGTCGCCCGGCTCCGCGCCCATGCTGCACAAGAGCTCGTCGAGCGAGCGGACTAGACTACGCGCCTGGTTTTGTCCACCCGTGTCGAGGCGGTCGGCAAGCAGCCCCAGCGAGAACCGCCCCCCTCTGTGGCCGCCGCGATCGCCGCCCGACTCGCTGCTGCAGTCGTAAACAAACAGCGCCACCCCGCACGCCCGAGTGGAACTGTCCAAGGCTACCACCAGCCTCTCAGCCACCAGCAGCCTCCCAGCGCGTTCTAGCCGCGTCGTCCATGGCCAAGATCTCGATAGCGCGTTCAAGCAGAGAAACGTGCTCCAGCCTCACCAGCCAAGAAGGGTCCCCCAGCCGCTCCGCCCCCACCTCCGGCCACTCGACCAGAGTCACGGCTCGATCGTCCCGATATTCCTCGAGCGCGAGGGCATCGTCGTCGGCAAGCGTTTCCAGACGGTATAAGTCTAGGTGCCTAACAATGAGGTCACCTCGGTAGATGTTGGCCAGAGTGAAAGACGGACTGCGGACGGGATCGCTGACCCTAAGAGCCTCCGCCACGGCTCGAACGAACGTGGTCTTACCCGAGCCCAGAGGCCCTAGCAAGAGCACCAAGTCTCCCGGGCGCAAGGCCCGGGCCAGGCGCCGAGCCGCTCTGGTAAGAACGGTCAGGCTCGCCCGAGAGTGGCTGTACACTACCACGCCCTCGCCTACCAAAGCAGCAACTGCTCCCCCCGTGAGGTAGCCACCTTGTCTTCCGGGACGACCGCCTCCACGCGCCCCTCTATCCCTGGCCGGAGCTGATCTTGCCAGGGCCCTGCGTCCTCCCGTATGGCCGCCTCTGCCTTGCGCAAGGCGTCCGCACCTCGGGCCAGAAGGACCTTGAGTTTGGCGAAGTCCTCCTCCAGGACCACACGGTTGGCCGGAGTGTAGAGAGCAGCAGCCGGGTGGAACACCGGGAAGATGATGACCTTGTGACCACAGAGTTCCCGCTCCTTGGCTCTCCCATGTATGGCGGTGATACTGGATTCTGTATCGGCGAGCAGCCGCGTAGCGAAACGACCAAGCGTGCAGATCACGCGCGGGCCGATGATGTCGATCTGTTTCATCAGTTTTGGACTGCATGCCTCTATCTCGTCAGGGGCTGGATCCCGATTCTCAGGAGGTCGGCACTTGACAACGTTAGCGATATACACTTGGTTCCTCTCTAGACCGATGCCCTGCAACAGCTCCGTGAGCAGCTTACCGGCTTGTCCCACGAATGGCTCTCCTTGCCGGTCTTCGTGGAAACCTGGCCCCTCTCCCACCAGCATCAACTCAGCCTCGGGGTCACCTACTCCGAACACCACCTGTGTACGCCCCCGATGGAGCGGGCAGTCGGTACAGTCTCGTATCGACTCGTGAAGCGCCCGCAACGCCGCAGCAGCATCCATTTCGACTCCGGATTTCTGCCTATTCCAGGTCTCGTCCATCGTAGCTTCCAGGTTACCAAAAGAACGGCGCCGCTAGCTGTCCGCTGGCGCTCCGCCGCTTGCCGCGTCTGCGAGGTACTGTTATCCTTCGCCGTGGACAACTGTGGAGAGAGTCCACTGACCCCCCGCGGTCATGAGGCGGACCGCCTACCCTGGGGAGGCGTAGCTGCACGACCACTGCGGGTGGCAGTGGAGTAAGACTCATAGGCCGAGCCACGTCTGGTATCTCTCGGTAGAACTGGAACAGGCAGGTATCTCATCGAGGCAGAAACCACACCTCTGCGTTTTGCCGTCATCGGCGCCGGTCGACTCGGAGCGAGCCTCCTACTGGCTTTGCGCAATCAGGGCGCTGTACTCACCGGGTTTGTTACCCGCACACCCGCAGGTCGGGAGCGCGCCCGCGCTTGGACCGGTCTGGAACCGTTGCAGACACTCGCCGAGCTGGTCGCCACCGAACCTCGTCTCTTCATCATCGCGGTCCCCGACGACAACGTGTCCGCGGCCGCCGAGGAATTGGGGGCGCTCCTCGCTGAACGGAGATCGGCCGCTCCTCCCGTGGTGCTTCACACCAGCGGCGTCACCTCGGTCTCTGCCTTGCGCCTTTGTGAAGAGGCCGGATGCCTAGTGCTGGTTTTCCATCCTTTGCAGACCTTCCCCGATCCTGCTCTGGGAGCCGGTCGTCTCCAGGGCTCGGCCGTGGCCATAACCCCACCCGAAGGGGGACGACGGGCGGAGGCGCTGGCATTCGGTGTTGCGCTCGCTCGTCTCCTTGGAGCGCATCCCTTCCTGCTGGAAGATGACCGGCGAGCGCTTTACCACGCTGCCGCTGTGGTGGCCTGCAACTACTTTGTAACCCTGGCAGAACAAGCGCGAAAGCTTTTCGTCCGAGCAGGACTCCCAGAGCAAGAGGCGCTCACGCTTTTCCTGCCGCTGGTCGCTTCGACCTTGGAGAACATCCGCACAACAGGTACGGCTGCAGCTCTGACCGGACCCGTGGCCCGAGGCGATGGGGACACCGTGCGCAAACACCTGGAAGCACTGAGCCTAGAGGCCCCCGAGGTAGTCCCCCTCTACGTGGCTTTGGGATTGGCCACGGTTGAGCTGGCCCGCCTGCAAGGACGCCTTGGTGACGCCGAACTCAAGGCTGTAAGGAGCGCCCTCGGGGAGTGGCACAACCTTTCCCCGTTCACTCTGGACAACCGCATGGAGATAGGAACATGATGGAAGAAGCTATGTCGACCCCTGAGCCCACCCCAGACTCGCCGCTGCCGGGCCCGCGCCAGCTTACGCTGACCGAGGGTTCGCTCTGCCTGGGCACGGCGGAAGTTGTCACCCGGCGCCTGCAGTTCACCACAACGGGGGACGCGGACATGGTCAACCTCACTCAAGGCGTACGCCAGGCCGTGCGAGAAAGCGGCCTGCGCGCCGGTCTCGTGACTATCTTCGTGCCCGGAGCCACCGGGGCTGTGACCACTCTTGAGTTCGAGCCCGGCGTGGTGAAGGATTTCCGGGCGTTGTTCGACCGTGTCGCCTCTCCTACTGAGCACTACTACCACAACGACACCCACCCCGACTGCAATGGTCACGCCCATGTCCGCGCGGGGCTGCTGGGACCCTCATTGGTGGTCCCGTTCGAGGAAGCTGAACCCTGCCTCGGCCACTGGCAGGAGATAGCTTTTGTCTGCTTCGACAATCGGCCTCGGCAACGCACGGTCATCCTGCAGCTCATGGGAGTGCGCTGACCATGAACACCTTACGACCACTTGCACCAGGGAGACCCCGCCATAGCCTTGATCCACACAGGAGGGGGAGGGCCTATGAAACCAGTACTCCAGCTCGCTCTTGATTTCGTCGACCTTCCGCGCGCACTGCAGGTAGCCGAAGAGGCTGTCGCCGGAGGGGCGGACTGGCTCGAAGCCGGCACCCCCCTCATCAAGAGCGAAGGTCTCCAGGCTGTGCGTGAACTCAAGGCCCGCTGGCCCGACCATGTGATCGTCGCCGACATGAAGACCATGGACGCAGGTCGAGCCGAGGTGGAATACGCAGCCAAGGCAGGAGCCCGGGTAGTGGGGGTCCTGGGTGCCGCCTCGGATGCCACTATCCGCGAGTGTATCGAAGCGGCCCGCAACTACGGAGCCGAGATCGTTGTAGACATGATCCAGGTGGCAGACGTCGTGGAACGGGCGAAAGCAGTCGAGGAGATGGGCGCGAGCTACATCGGCATCCACATCGCCATCGACGAGCAGATGCGTGGTCAGACGCCCTTTGCTCTGTTGGAGCAGGTCGCCCGGGCGGTCACCCTCCCCGTGGCCGTGGCAGGAGGTATCAACTCGGAGACGGCACCTCTTGCCATCCAGGCAGGGGCTAGCATCGTGGTGGTAGGAGGGGCGATCATAAAGGCCGCCGATGCTACAGCGGCCACCCGCACCATCAAGCAGGCCATGGAGACCCTGACCCCCGTCCGCTCGGAATACTTCGTCCGGGCCACCGGGCCCGATTTACGCGAGAAGCTTGCGCGAGTCTCAGCGGCGAACGTCTCCGACGCTCTCCATCGTGCAGGAGACATCCCCGGCCTCCACCCCCTCACCCCCGGTTCCAAGCTGGTCGGGCCCGCTCTCACAGTGCGCACTTATGCCGGCGACTGGGCTAAACCCGTGGAAGCGATCGACAAGGCCGCCCCGGGGGACGTGATCGTGATCGACGCCGGGGGAATCGGGCCGGCGGTGTGGGGAGAGCTGGCCACCCACTCGGCCCTCCAGCGCAAGGTGGCCGGGGTGGTGATCTACGGTGCCGCCCGCGACAGTGGGGACATCCGGGCCCTTGGCTTCCCCTTGTTCTGTTCTCTGGTGTCCCCGACGGCAGGCGAACCTAAGGGCTTCGGGGAGATCGGGGTGCCCATACGTATTGCTGGAGTCCGGATTTGCCCGGGCGACTGGATCATCGGGGACGATGACGGAGTGTGCGTGATACCACGGGAGAAGGCGCTGGAATACACGAACCGGGCCATGGATGTCCTGGAAAGGGAGAACCGCTTGCGCAAGGAGATACAGGAAGGCAGTACCTTGAGCCAGGTGGGGTATCTCCTCCGCTGGGAGAAGCGCTAGCCGTCTGGAAATCCGATCCACCGGCTGCTGTCAGGCGCGTCGGCTTGGGCACGCTTTCTCTGGCTACCCACTGTGTGTTCCTCCAGCCGGAAGCCGCCTGGTCGGCCTAGGGTACCTCCACCACTAGGCTGTCTATCAAGCGCGTCTCCCCGAACCGGACGGCCAGGGCCAGTAGACACCGGCCTCGCAGCGTTTGCACCGGCTGGAGGCTGTCAGCATCCACCACTTCTACGTAATCGATCACCGCTAGCGGAGCCGTATGGACGATCTCGGAGAGACGGCGGACAATCACTTCCGCCGCCCGCTCGCCCCCTTCGACCAGGTGCCGGGCCTCCTGCAACGCGGCGAAAAGCACCGGCGCCTGCTCCCGCTGGACCTTCGTGAGGCGAGTGTTGCGCGAGCTGAGAGCAAGACCGTCTGCCTCCCGCACTGTGGGACAGCCCACTATCTCCACGGGAAGATTCAGGTCCCGGGTCATGCGCCGGATCACGGCCAGCTGTTGGAAATCTTTTTCGCCGAAGTAGGCACGGTCGGGGCTGCAAATAGCGAAGAGCTTGGCGACCACGGTGCATACTCCCCGAAAATGACCAGGACGGGAGGCACCGCACAAGTGGTCGGTCAACCGCTGGACCTCTACCCAGGTGGCGAAACCGTCCGGATACATCTCTGCCACCGAAGGAGCGAAAACCAGGTCAGCGCCGGCCTGCCCCGCCACCTGGCGGTCGTGTTCCAGAGTGCGGGGATAGGTAGCGAGGTCGCGCCGGTCGTCGAACTGGGTGGGGTTCACGAACACGGAGACTACGACCAGGCCGTTCTCTGAGCGGGCCCGGCGCATAAGAGAGGCGTGACCATTATGCAGAGCCCCCATGGTGGGCACCAGACCTACACTTAGACCGCTGGCGCGGGCAGCTGCAACTTGTGAGCGGAGCTCCACGATGGTTTCCACGACGCGAGCCGGGCGGGTGGGGACATCCGGCCCTTCGGGAGTGCACGACTCGGCAGGCCCCCCCGGCGCGGCAAGCGGAGCGGTCCCAGAACGAGGTCTCAGGGTTTCTTCGTCCCCGAGGGCGCTCGCTCCACCGCTTCCATCCTCATACGGCATCCCAGTTCCCGACCTCGCTTCCCGAGTCATCCCAGTGGCTCTCCCTGATCCGGGGGCAACTCCCTCAGCCCGGGCACTCCGCCCTTACCTTCCGCTTGCTCTACCGCCCGGCGTATGGCGCGGGCTACCACTTCTGCCGCAGCCACGCCGACCTGAAAGACGTTGCCGGGCACCTTTCCGGTGGCAAGGACGAAAACGGCATCTCCGTCCACCGGAGTATGCACCGGATCGATGGCTCGGGCGAACCCGTCGTGGCACAGTCGAGCCACGATCCCGCACTGAAGCTTATCCAGCGCGGCGTCTGTCATCACCACGGCAAGAGTAGTCGCTTCCACCGCGTTGAACACCGGCGCGCTGGGCAGGGAGAGAAGCCGCCGACTGCTCCTGATGAAGACTCCGTTCTCGCGGGCCCCGGCCAGCACCGAACCGTCCTCGGCCAGCACGTCTCCCAGGGCGTTCACGACCGCAAGCGCAGCAACCGTGATACCGGCACCGATGGTAGCCCGGGCCAGTCCCACGCCCCCCTTCACAGCCCCGGTCATGCCGAGGAGCTTGCCTACGGTAGCGCCTGTACCTGCTCCCACCGAGCCCTCGGTCAAAGCGCCCGTGCCTTCGTAGGCGGAAAGAGTCGCCAGATAGGCATCGTGAGGCTGAGGACAGGCAGACGGATCCCCTAGACCCAGGTCATATACCACTGCTCCGGCCACTAGCGGCACGCGGGCATAAGGGGTTCGGTAACCCAGCCCTCGCTCCCGCAGGAAACGGCTCACCCCGGCGGCTGCCGCTAGCCCGGGAGCGCTGCCTCCGGTGAGAAGAACGCCGTGGAGTTCGCGCACAGAGGCGTAGGGAGATAACAGGGCGGTCTCCAGCGTTCCCGGGGCTCCTCCCCTGATATCGACCGAGGCGGTCGCCCCTTGGGGGGCAAGCACCACCGTGCACCCGGTCAGGCCCACATAGTCAGAGTGGTGGCCGATGAAGATACCGTCAAGCCCGGGGACCGCCGTCATGGCCTTGTCGTACGGATCAGCGCGAGTTCTTCCTCATCTGCTCGAGGAACTCGGCGTTGGACCTGGTCTCCTTGAGTTTTTGGATGAGCAGTTCAATGGCCGCGTTCGGGTCGAGCGCGTGCAACACGGAGCGAAGTTTCCAGATCATCTTCGCTTCGGCCGGATCCAAGAGCAACTCTTCTTTTCGCGTACCGGAGTTCTCGATATCGATAGCTGGAAAGATGCGTTTGTTGGCAAGCTGTCTGGTGAGACGGACCTCCCAGTTGCCAGTGCCCTTGAACTCCTCGAAGATGACCTCGTCCATCCGCGATCCCGTCTCCACAAGGGCCGTGGCCAGAATGGTAAGCGAACCACCTTCCTCGATATTGCGGGCCGCTCCGAAGAACTTCTTGGGCGGATAGAGGGCAGTAGAGTCAACACCCCCGGACAAGATACGCCCGCTGGCCGGTGCCATCAGGTTGTAGGCCCTGGCCATCCGGGTAATGGAGTCCAACAGAACCACCACGTCTTTACCGATCTCGACCAGACGCTTGACCCGTTCGAGTACCAGTTCCGTCACCTGGATGTGGTTCTCCCCTGGTTGGTCGAACGTGGAGGCCACCACCTCGCCGTTGACTGTGCGCTCCATGTCGGTGACTTCTTCCGGGCGCTCGTCAACCAAGAGGACGATCAGGTGCACCTCGGGGTTGTTGATGCTTATGGCATGTGCAATGTCTTTGAGGATGGTGGTCTTACCGGCCTTGGGAGGCGAGACTATCAGACCACGCTGCCCTTTCCCCAAGGGACTGATGATGTCCATCACGCGGGCCGATATGCGGTCGGGCGTGGTTTCCAAGCGCAGTCTTTCCGTCGGGAAGAGGGGAGTCAGTGACTCGAAATTCGGCCGGTGCCGCGCCTGCTCCGGGTCCATGCCGTTAACGGACTGTATCTTGAGCAAAGCATGGTACTTCTCGTTGTCGCGCGGCATCCGCACCTGACCGGTTATCTCGTCGCCCCGTCTGAGCTTGAACCTCCGTATCTGCGACAAGGAGACGTAGATGTCGGAGTCCGACTGGGTATAGCCCTGGGTACGCAGGAAGCCGTAACCGTCGGGCAAGATGTCGAGCAGGCCAGTGCGGAACTGAAGACCGCGGTCCTGGGACTGCTCGTTCAGGATCTTCATGATGAGATCCTGTTTCGAGTACTTGCGGTAGTTCTTGATGCCCAGCTCGCCCGCTATGATGTGCAGATCGGACAGCAGTTTGGGCTCGATCTCGTTCGCGGCAGTAGTCTTCACCGCGAGTGCCTGTTGTTCTTCATGCTCTTCCACTTTCGTTCTTCTCTTCCTCCATGTTGCGCTGGTTTGACACTTCTAGCGCAGAGTGAGATGCACCCCTGCCCCATCCTCGTTGCGGTGCAAGGTCCGGACGGTCCTCACTGCCTTACACCGCGAACAGATCACTAGCGTCTCCGTACAGACTCCCTCGCTGCGCCTTTCGACCCCCCGCAGGAAACGTCCCCCGGTGACGGCCGTGGCCACAAACACCACGCCCTCTCCCACCAAGTCGGTGGTGCTCAGTTTGGCTTCGAAATCTGCGAGACCGAACGACTGCAGCTCTTCCACCTGCCGCCGGGATACGGGCCAGAAACGCGCCTGGATGTGCCCACCCAGACCCCGTAGAGCGGCGGCCGCGATGACGGCCTCGATGGAGCCGCCGATGCCGATGCAGATGTCCACGCCTGCGTCCTTGACCGCGGCTGCCAGACCAGCCGAGATGTCCCCATCGGGGATAAGGCGCAGCCGGGCTCCTGCCTCCCTGATTTCCGCGCACAGCCGTTCGTGCCGTGGCCGGTCTAGCACGGCCACCACCAGCTCCTGCGTCGGCCGGTTCAACGCGATCGCCAGGTTCCGCAGGTTCTTGCCGACAGGTGCATCCAGATCGAGCGAGCCCTTGATCGAGCCGCCGGTCATGATCTTCTCCATGTACATCTCAGGGACCGCTAGCAGACTACCGAGCGGCCCGGCCGCGAGCATCGAGAGTGCCCCCTCGGCTCCCCGAGCCAGCGGCTCTCTTCCCTCCAGGGGCAGCGTCACTATGTCCCACCCTTCCCCCGCATCCCCCCACTCTTGTCCCGCCCGGAGAGCCCCGGGCCCTCCCGACCCTTTGGTCGCTACCACTCGGGTCTTGACCGAAACCTGTGACAACGCCTCCGCCATGGCTGCCTGCGCAGCCAGGTCGGCCGCGACTCCGTCGCCCCGGCCCAGCCACTGCGCCGCGGCCAGGGCCGCAGCTTCGGTCACCGCCTGGAAGTGGCGGCAGCCACAAGAGACCTCAGGCCACACGGACGCCCTCTGCTTCCTCGATGACGTCGTACAACGCATCTACGATGGACACCACCGTGTCATCGATGTTCACGTTGTCGACCACCAGCGTCCCTTCTCTTTCGGCCTGTTCCAGGATGAAATCCTGTATGCGGCGTATCTCGGAGAAGTTGCGCAAGTAACGAGCCACCGCTCGCTTACCGGCAGTCTCTTGTTCGCGGACCAACAGATGGCTGCGGTGCAGCTCCTCATCCTGGACTGACACGACCAAGGGGAGCAGGAAGACCTCCGGCACCCTCTCCTTGGCCCCCATGGAGGCCAGCATGCCCGGCACCATATGTACACCTTCCACCACTATGCTCGTGTGCTCCTGGATGGAGCGGTCGATGATGGCAAGAACACCCACATTGACCATCTCCACCTGCTCCATGAAACCCAGCATGCGATGATCGACGTCGCCTCCGACCGGGATGCGTACCGCGCGAGCCGCCTCGTAACTGGAGTAGTGGATAGCAGGCATCAGACTCTTGGAGAAGAATGCCCGCATGGCCTCCCGGATGGAGTCGGTGGAGATGATGCGCACGATGCCCAGTCGGTTGGCCAGACGCGCGGCAATGGTGCTCTTGCCCACCCCCGTGGCTCCCCCTATCAGGATCACCACGGGCTTATCCTCAGCGGCCACCTTGTTCCACAGCCGATATCTTTGCAGGTACCGATCCTCTCCCAGGCCGGCGAGCACGTTTTCCACCATCATGCGCAGATGGTCCAATCCCACTTCACTTCTGCCCGTCTGAGACAGACGACTCTCCACCTCGAGTGCCACCACGTAGGAGCGCTCCGGGGGAAGACCGGTCGAGGTCAAAGCAGTGGCCAGCAGCCCCTTGGAGAAGGGGACCTTATGACCCTCGCTCACGAGATGGATGATCACGCGGTCATACTCCCTGTGCGAACCTTTTCCTGGCCAAAGCCGCCAGTCTGTCGACCAGTTCTCTCAAGTGTCCCTCGCGCACTCCTTCTGCCTCCACCGGAACATTGTCGACGAACACGATGGGCAGCCCCCGCTTGTCGGCCTCCTCCGCCACCAGGTCTATGGAGGCAGCCTTGATCTCCGTAAGCACCAGCTCCACCTTCGCCATGGCCGGGCTCTCCAACGCCTCTCGCAACCCCCTCCGGTCAGCCAGTCGGCAGCACACCAACTCGACCTGGCACCCCCACTGCTCTTGCAGGTGCCGGGCCAGATGCGGCCCCAACTCCGCAGGCGCGGTCGTGAAGAAGGCCACCCTTCGACCACTAACCTCCGCCTGGGGCCGAGGCCTGAACACTACCGGCACCGCCTCGATGCCTGGCTTCACACCCCGCACCGCGTCGACCAGGAGATTCACCTGGGCATCGCGGGCAAGCGGCTCCTCGGCCATGGTGACCACCACCGCGTCGCTCACCAGCGTCCGGTACCTGCCCAGGTACCCAGCCACATGTGCGAGCGGCTGCTGAGCTCCCACCACCAACAACGTGACGTCACTGGCGACAGGAGGCAGCGCGGCCCCACTTCCTTCCAGGACCACGAAGTCCGCATGTAGCTGGTTGGCGAGCCTCACCCCTTCGGCGAAATTCGAGGAAAAGGGTGCGCCAGCCAATCCACCGCCACAGCGCCTACAGCCCACCGCCATCACGCCCGCCAAGACCGCATCTTCGAAATGGTCCGACGCGGCATGCCGACCCTGTCGACTGAGAGCAAGCAGATCGACCGCTTGCAGGCGCCCATCCCGACCGTCCACGATCTCGGGTACTGCAGGCCCCCCTCTTCCCATAGCCACTACCACCACGGGCGGCGCTCCCGGGGGCGCAGAGACCCCTCCAGCCTCAGCGGTCTCCCGGATCCTGCGGGCTACGTAACCGCTGACCCCTGTCTTGCCTACTCTCTTACCCGTGCCGATGACTGCTAGCGACGGACTTGAGCAAAGGCGTTGACGAGCCGGGGCATGGAAACGGAAATCGGAACCTACATAGTCGATGTTGCGTGCCAGACTCTCACTGATGAGGCAGAAACGCTTTTCGTATCCTAGCACTGGTTCATCGCTCAGGTCAACGACTACCTCCGGGCGGAACTGCTCCATCGCCCTGGCTAGGGTCTCCACCACATCTTCTCCGAAAAGCACGGGCAAGCCGTAGACCTGCTCCGCTTCCTCCCGAAGGCCGGTCACTCTTATCTTCTCCGCCCCCCCGACGAACACCGCAGCGAGGAACTCATATTCCTCGGCAGCGCATCTCAACGTGTCGGCCACCACCGGCGGGTAGTGCTCGCCGTCGATCAGGGCTAAGGCTCTTCGTCTCATCAGCTCTTCGAGCGGTCGAACTCCACTATCGGCTCTTCCCCGTGGAAAGGAAAGCGCCGAGTAACCACCACGTGGCAGTCTTCGATCTTGATCACGTTGTAGCAGGGCTTGGTGTCGCCGCGAAGACGTAGAGTCGATACCGTACCGGCGTTGACGATGTACATGTTCTCAAGGCGCCAGGCGTAAGGCACGTGTTTGTGCCCAGAGAGAACGAGCTCCACCCCGCACTCGATCAGGACTTCGAGCACATCGCCGGCGTCGTTCACGATGTTGCGCTCCCGGCCAGTACCGGGGATGGGCAGCAGATGGTGGTGGAGTACGAAGATCTTGAAATCGTCGGGTCTCTCCAAGAAAGCCTGCCTTATCCAGGGATACCGGTGGCGACCGATGCGACCGTTGTCCAGGTCGGGCTCCGTGGAATCCACCCCCACGATGGTCACGCCGGGTTTGCGTATCACCGTCTCCCGACTGGCGAACAGGCGCTCGAAGTGAGCATAGCCCACGTTGCGACTGTCGTGGTTCCCCGGCACCACTAGGACGTCAGGACAGCTCAACCGGTCCAGGTATTCCTTCGCCTCGCGGAACTCCTGGCGAAAACCCATATTGGTGAGGTCTCCGGTCACCACCACCACGTCCGGTCCCAGGTCGTTCACCTCCACCAGAGCGCGGTCGAGCAGGTTGGAAACGAAGTACTGGGAGCCAGTGTGAAGGTCGGAAAGATGGGCGATGACGCAGGAACACTGTTGGTCTGGCATCGCGTTTACTCCGTGCCGGCTATCAGTTCCTCTACACGCCCCAGGTCAGCAGGACAATGAAGGATAGGCCGAGACTGTTCGATAGCTATCTGCGGGTCCTTGAGACCGTGACCCGTCAACACGCAGACCACGGTGTCCCCGACAGGAAGCCCCCTTTCCCGGTACTTGAGGAGGCCGGCGACACTGGCTGCTGAAGCTGGCTCGCAGAACACCCCCTCCCTCTGCGCCAGCAACCGTTGTGCCGCCAATATCTCCTCGTCGGTCACGTCACGGATCGCACCTCCCGACTCCCGAGCGGCACCTAGAGCCTCCTCGCCCCGAGCGGGATTGCCGATGCGGATGGCGGTAGCCACAGTCTCCGGGTTCTCTACGGGATAGCCGCGCACCAACGGATTGGCACCCTCGGCCTGGAACCCCCAGACTACCGGCAGGCGTTTGGCCGTGCCCCGGGACTGATACTCCTTGAAGCCTTTCCAGTACGAGGTGATGTTGCCGGCATTTCCCACCGGGATGGAGAGTAACGCAGGGGCCTCCCCCAGGCTGTCGACTATCTCGAAAGCGGCTGTCTTCTGCCCTTCGATCCGGTACGGGTTGAGCGAATTCACCAGGGTGATGGGGTGGCGTTCGGCGATCTCCTTGACATAACTCAGGGCCAGGTCGAAATTGCCATCTATAGCTATAGCCACCGCTCCGTGCATGAGCGCTTGTGAAAGCTTGCCCATGGCGATCTTCCCCTCGGGGATGAGCACCACGCAACGCATCCCCGCCCTGGCCGCATAGGCGGCCGCAGAGGCAGAAGTGTTCCCGGTCGAAGCGCAGATGACCGCTCTCGAACCCTCCTCCACCGCCCGAGTGATGGCTACCGTCATGCCTCTGTCCTTGAAAGACCCGGTGGGGTTGGCCGCTTCATACTTGAGGAAGACCCGGCAGGCCAGCTCCTGGCTGAGCCAAGGGGCTGGGATCAGGGGGGTACTACCTTCCCCCAGCGTGACCGGCGGGGTGTCTGCGCGCAGGGGCAGATGCTCGCGATACCTCTCGATGACACCGAACGGCGCCTTCATCAGAGCACCCTCAGGGTCCTGGGGCTACTCTTGCAGCAGGAGAGTCCCTTGACCTGCTCGATGGCAGCGAAGAAACCTGCTTCCTTGGTGGGATGGGTGATGAGCACTAGTTCGGCCTCAGCCCCCCGCCCTTTCTGGAGCATGCTGGCAACGGAAACGGAATACTCACCGAAGACGGAGGCTATCTGGGCGAGTACTCCGGCGCGGTCTTCCACGTTCATCTTGATGAAGAATGCCGACTCCACTTCGCTCGCGGGCAGGAACTCCAGACTCCGGTAGCAGGAGCAGCTCTGCAGGAAACCGACATCCTTGGTGTTAGCGATGGACACGATATCGCTGACCACCGCGGTGGCCGTAGGCCGGCCTCCCGCTCCCGGGCCCATCAGCATGATTTCGCCGATCTCATCCCCTTGCAAGAACACGGCATTATTGGACCCCTCGATCGAAGCCAAGGGATGTGACTGGGGCACCAAAGCCGGGAACACCCGCACACTCACTCTGTTACCGATGAGGCGCGCCGCTCCAATGAGTTTGACCACAAAACCCAGCCCCTTGGCGTAGCGCACATCCTCCAAGGTCACGTCTTGGATGCCCGTGTAGCTGACATCGGCCAATGTCACCCGGCTGTGAAAAGCGATGGAGCCCAGGATGGCCATCTTGGCGGCAGCGTCTGCCCCGCCCACATCGGCGGTGGGGTCAGCCTCGGCGTAGCCCAACCGCTGGGCCTCAGCCAGGATCTCAGCATAGTCACCCTCTTCATGATGCATGCGGGTGAGAATGTAGTTGGTCGTCCCGTTCACGATTCCGTAGACGGTCTTAAGGCCGGCCGCGATCATGCTTTCCCGCATCACCTTGATGATAGGTATGGCTCCAGCTACCGAGGCCTCGAACCGCAAGTGGCGTCGCTCTTCGCGGGCCAGGGTGAACAGCGCTTGACCCCGCGTAGCAAGGAGTTGCTTATTGGCAGTGACCACATCCTTGCCCTTCCGCATGGCGGCATCCAGGAAGTCGAAGGCGGCCTCAGTGCCGCCGATCACCTCCACTACGATAGCGATGCTGGGATCGTCTACGATCTCCACGAAATCAGTGGTGAAGAGCCCGGCGGGAGCATCCGGAGGCACCTTCCGCGGGTCAATCTCGAGGATCTTGGCTACCTGCAGATCGACTCCAGTGCCCTCTAGTATCTGGCCGTGCTCTTGCTGGATCAGACGATAGACACTGGACCCGATAGTGCCGAATCCCAGCAACCCGATCCTCACAATCCTCTCGCGGTTCATCATTCTCCTCCATCCGGCGGACTAAGGTCCGGGCGAAGCGGCCGGTGCTTGGCGATGAGATCGCCGTAGGTCTCCCGCTCGATTATGACTCTGGCCCTGCCTTCGCGCACCATCACCACGGCTGGCCGTAGACTTCCGTTGTAGTTCGAGGCCATCGCATAACAGTAGGCCCCAGTGGCAGGCATGACCAGGGTATCCCCTGGCTCAGGCCGGGCGATCACGGCCTCTCGCAGCAAGATGTCACCACTTTCGCAGTGCTTTCCGGCCACGGTGACCACCGTGTCGGCCGGCCACTCCGCCTTGTTGGCCAGCATGGCCTCATACTCCGCGCCGTATAGCATGGGACGGATGTTGTCACTCATCCCGCCATCCACGCTCACATAGGTACGCACACCGGGGATGGCCTTTATGGTGCCCACGGTATAGGCGGTGACTCCTGCCTTCCCGACGATAGATCGTCCTGGTTCGATGAGCACTCGCGGCATAGGGAGACCAAGGGCGCTCATCTCTTCTCGCACCCCCTCGACTTTGACCGCCGCGTATTCGCCGATCGAGGAGGGGGCGTCTTCTCTTGTGTACCGGATGCCCAGTCCGCCGCCGACATTCAGATAGCGGCAATCGAAGCCGAGCCTCTCCCTGGCTTCGGCAATGAGCCCCACAAGGATCTCGATGGCTTTGCGGTAAGCCTCTAACTGGAAGATCTGACTACCGATGTGAGCATGAAGACCTATCAGCTCCAAGGAGGGGGAAGCCAGGGCCTGACGGATAGCTTCAAGCGCGATCCCTTCGGCCAGGCCGAACCCAAACTTGGAGTCTAGCTGACCCGTCTGGATATAGGAGTGGGTATGGGCTTCGATGCCGGGCGTGATACGGAGGAGGATCTTCTGCCGTGACCCGCTGTCTCGGCCCCGAGCTTCGACCAACTCCTCAAGGAGCTTCAACTCCTGGAAGCTATCCACGATCACAAAGCCCACACCGCCGGCCAGAGCGTATTCCAGCTCTTCTCTGGTCTTGTTGTTACCGTGGAAGAAGATCTTCTCGGGCGGGAAGCCCGCCGCCCTTGCGATGTGGTACTCACCCCCCGAGGACACGTCTACGGAGAGCCCTTCCTCGAGGACCAGCTGCTCGACGGCGAGGGCTGGGAACGCCTTGCTGGCATAGATGATCTCGAAATCGTCGGTGTGCTGAGCGAACGCCTCTCGGTAACGCGTGCATTGGTCCCGTATTGACTCTTCGTCGTAGATGAGCAGCGGCGTCCCGAAAGCCGCCACCAGTTCCACGACATCGCAGCCAGCTATCTCTAGGTGCCCAGACGCGTTGTGGCGCGCCGTGATCGGATAGACAAGTGTGTGAGTCAAGACAACCTCCAGGCAGGAAACACGCGGGTACCTTATCACACAACGCGAAGCTGGTAGAATGCAGCTTCGGCATGAGGGAACAACTGCCCACTTTCGCTTATTACCGGGGCACCAAAGAGCCCGAATTCGCGACTCGCACTGAGCTTGAGGCGGCCAAGTTGTTCGACTACCACCGCATAGCTTGGGAGTACGAACCGCGTACATTCATCCTGGAAGAAGACGACCAGGGCAACATTCTGGAAGCCTTCACTCCCGACTTCTATCTGCCCGACCTCGACCTCTACGTGGAAGTCACGGAGATGAAGCAATCCTTGGTCACGGCCAAGAATCGTAAGGTGCGCAAGCTGCGCGAACGCTACCCCGACATCAAGATCAAGCTGCTTTATCGCAAGGACTTCGTGCGCTTGGCCCAGAAATACGGTCTGTGAGGTCCGCATGCCTGTCACCGGTCCCATCTTCCTCACCGCAGAGGCCCTCGAGCGCCGCGTGGCGGAGTTGGGAGCCGAGATCAGCCGCGACTTCGCCGGCGGAGAGGTGCTGCTGGTGGGCATCCTCAAGGGCGCGGTCTTCTTTCTCGCCGACCTGGCTCGGGCCATCCACGTTCCTCTGGAGATCGACTTCCTCAGTCTCAGTTCCTACCACAAGGAGCACCATCAGATCGGCGCCAAGACCATCCGCTTTCTGAAAGACCTTGACCAGCCCATCAAGGACAAGAACGTGATAGTGGTCCAGGACATGGTGGACTCCGGGTTGACTTACCACTTCATCCACCGGTCGCTGAGCTTGCGGCGGCCGCGCCGGTTGGAGGCCTGCACCTTGTTCGACCGGCCACAGCTACGGCTGGTCGACATCGAAGTACGCTACCGCGGCTTTGAAGTCCCGGACGACTTCTTCGTCGGCTATGGCCTCGACTACCAACAGTACTATCGTAATCTTCCCTACGTAGCTTATCTGGAGCCGAGTAGCCTCCAGCAATCCCTCTTCTGAGGGAGAGCAGACCGAGAAAGAGCCGACTGGAAAAGAGCTGACTAGAAAAGAGCTGGGCTCCACAGATCCCGGCCGACCGCATCTGACCTATGGAAACGTCCGCTATGGATATCTCGACGGTTGCCCTCTCGGTGCCAGCCCACCCTGGTTCCCGGGAAGACCTGACCCTGGCCGCTACCCTGTACCGACCCCGCTCATCGCGGCTATCGTCTGCGTTTGCGGCCGGGGCCACCCTCCCGGCTTCGGCCTTGCCTGCTGAGCCCGAGGCTGGGAAAAGGCCTGCGCTGGTGGTAGGCCATGGGGCGAGCAGCCACCGAGGGAGACACGCAGAGTTCTGCAGGGTGGCTTGCAATCACGGTTTTCTGGTTCTGGCAATTGATTTCCGAGGCCACGGCGAAAGCCGAGGGATGGCAGACGGCGACCTTGACCTCGATCTGGTCGCGGCCGCGCGGTTCCTGCGCGAGCAAGGAGAAGTCGACCCCGACCGCATCTACTACAGGGGCTCCAGCATGGGCGGCTACTACGGTATACGAGCCGCACCTGCAGCAGGCTTCGCCGGCCTGGTCCTACTTTGCCCGGCCAGCCGCAGAGTTCTTCTGGACGCGGTGAGGAAGGCCGAGAAAGGCCAAGACAGCAGTCGGGCCTCTGCGGCCGACTCATCCCCCGCCCGCTGGGACCTAGCGAGGATGCGCCGTTATCTGGAAAAACAAAAGGAGTGGGAAGGTGTCTGGCAGGTCACCTGCCCAGTTCTTGTCGTCCACGCCCGGGATGATGAAGTTGTGCCCTTCGAGCAGTCCCTCGAGCTGGCCCGGCGCCTTCCCGGCGAGGTCACCCTAAAGATCCTCCCCGGCGGCAGCCACACCTCGGCCCAACACGACCCCGCCGTCCATTGCTGTACCGTCCACTGGCTCGCCGACCTGGCAGGACGGAAAGGGTGAGGCCGAAAAGCAGTGGCAGCGGTTCAGCGCAAACAGTTCACGTACCTGTGCAGCAGAGAGAAAGCGCGCTCGAACGCGCTCGGGTCCATACTGGGGCCCATTTCCTCGCGAAGGCACTCCCGAAGATGGTGAGCGATCAGGTGCGCCCCCACCCCGTCAAGAGCGGAGCGCACTGCAGCAAGTTGGGTGAGGATCTGCTCGCAGTCCTTGCCTTCCTCCAGCATGCGCCTCAGACCTCGCACCTGGCCTTCCACCCGGGCCAGACGATGGAGGATGCGCGAAGGATCCTGTTCCCCGTTGTACTCGCTCGCACCGTGCCCGCTTGCACCGTGCCTCTCGCTGGGCCGCTCGTCCACAGTGCCAGCCCTCCTACCTACCCTGCTGCCCCAGCTTGCCCTGGTTGCCTCATGATACCCCAGGGGGTACCGTGGAGCAAGCCCATTGAATGAGGAGGGCCGAGCAAGACCAGAGCAAGCTGAACAATGCGGGTCAGACTCAAGGCAGAGGAAGCGGCGACCGCACAAAAAAGGAGCGGAGTACGGGATTCGAACCCGCGACATCCAGCTTGGGAAGCTGGCACTCTACCAACTGAGTTAACTCCGCTCGCTCCGGTAGCCCGGTGTTATCGGCCCCGGGTGTAGTGATTCTAGCATAGAACAAGCCCCTTGGGGATCGCCTGAGTACGCTCAGGGCGTACCCCCCGTCCGCCCAAGAGTAGCGCACACACCGTCATTTCCTGCGTGCCCACCCCTCAGCGAGACTTGACCGATCGCTGGAGCCGTGTAGAATATGAATAGAGTCCCGAGAGCTCAGACGCGGCGTCTGAGGAGCTTACAAGGGGGCCCGCGGAGGAAATGCGGAGGTAAATGGCCGCAGAGTACAGAGAGGCGGGAACGAAGTGAGAGCCGGTGAAAGACGTAAAGCGAGTGCACTCGGGGCTCGCTTTTTTTCGCGGCCGTGACGGGGCCTTCTAACGCGGGCCTTGTAGCCCAGGCCCCTCTAGCCCGGCCTGTTCAGCGTTGGCAATCCGGGCAGTAAGTGGTGCCCCTTCCCGCGACGACGACCCTCGTCATGGTCCCGCCACAACGACGGCAAGGCTCTCCTTTACGGCCATAGGCTTGCAGCCAATCTTGGAAGCCGCCGGTCTGCCCCTGAGTATCGACGAAATCGGAGAATGAGCAACCAAGAAGTCTCACTCCTTCCCCGAGGCGTCTCCTGATCTCCTCCGACAGGCTGGCGACCTCTGCCTCACTCAAGGCGCCCGCGGGCCGCAAGGGGGAAAGGCCGGTCCACCACAGCACCTCATCCGCGTAGATGTTGCCCAAGCCCGCCAATACGCTCTGATCCAGGAGGACCGCCTTGAGCGGTGCCTTGCGGCCAGCTAGCCGGCCGGCCAGGTATGGCGCGTCCCAGTCGCCCAGCCAGGCATCGGGACCCAGACGGGCGAGACGAGGGGCAGGCCCACCCCAGGTGAGATGCACCCGCCCAAACTTACGCGTGTCCCGGAAGCGCAGTGAAAACGGTCGGCCTGAGCTACCACGGAGTAAGAAGACAAACCGCGTGTGGTCATCAACAGGGGCCTCATCCAGCAGGAGCTGCCCCGTCATGCCCAGATGAAGGGTCAGACAAGGGCCCGCCTCCAAGCCTATGATGAGGAACTTGCCCAGCCGGCCGACGTCCTCGACCCGCTTGCCGGGGAGGCTTTCTTTCAGCTCCTCCTCGTCACAATCCTCGAGCATGGCAGGTTCTAACCGCTCCACGCGCAGGAACTCCGCCCCCGGCAAACACTGGGCCAATTGCCGGCGGATGGTCTCGACCTCTGGCAGTTCGGGCATGCCCGACCTTTCCCGCCTACATACTGTCGGGAGCACTCACGCCCAGCAGGTCGAGACAGCGGGCTATCACCCGCTTGGTCACCAGGCACAGGGCCAATCGCGAGGAAGCCAGCAGCGGCGGCGCGCCTATCACCCGGCAATGCTTATAGAAGACGTGAAAGTCGGCCGCTAGATCTTGAGCGTAGGCAGCCAGCCGGTGCGGCGCCCTCCGCGCCGCCGCCTCCTGTACCACCCACGAGAAGCTGTCCAACCGCTTTATGAGGTTGCGCTCGTAGGGCGAAGCGTACACTTGCGGGTCGCCCCCTACCGCGGCCACCAAGTCAGGCGGCGCGTTGCGGATGATGCTGGCAATACGGGCGTGAGCGTACTGCACGTAGTAGACAGGGTTCTCCTGCGACTGCCGCCGAGCCAGGCCTAGGTCAAGGTCCAAAGTCTGATCATGTGAGCGCATGACTAAGAAGAAACGAGCGGCATCAACCCCGATGGCCTCGATGAGTTCCGCCAAGGTGACCATCTCACCTCGGCGAGTCGACATCTGTCGTGTCTCGCCCTCTTCCATGAGGTTGACTAGTTGCCCGATGATGACCTCAAGCACCCCTGGCCGGCCGGCCAGGATCTCGACGGCAGCCATCATCCGAGGCACGTAGCCGTGGTGATCCGCCCCCCAGATGTTTATGAGATGCTCGAAGCCCCTCTCTAGCTTGTCTTCGTGGTAGGCGATGTCGGCGGCGAAGTAAGTGGGGCGCCCGTTCCTGCGTATGAGGACGCGGTCTTTGTCGTCGCCACGGGCGCTGGTGCGTAGCCAGACGGCGTCTCCCTTGTAGTAGGCCTCGCCGCTGGCCAGCAGCCTTTCCACCACCTGCTGGAGCCGGCCACTGGTATGCAGGGTAGTCTCGCTGAACCAGCAATCGAACTCCACCCCGAAGGCTGCCAGCTCCTCCCGGATGCTCTTCAGCATCAGCTCGCAACCGCGGGTGCGGAAGAAGGTCACCGCCTCTTCCACAGCGCTGTCGCTCGGCCATTCGCTGGGAAGCCCCGCGGTTTCTTCCTCCTCGGCTTCCTCTTCCTGTTCCAGCTCCGCTCCCACTGCCGTACCTCCGACAGCAGAAGAACGTGGCTCTGCGTCACTCTGACCCTGGGCCAAAGACTCCGCCACCTCGCGCAGCACCGGCAGGTACTGGTCGCCCACCTCGTCCCGCAGAACGGCTGCGATATCCTTGACATACTCGCCGAAATAGCCATCCTCTGGCACGGGAAGATCCACCCCCAAAGACTGGGCGTAGCGAGCCGCGATACTGCGACCGAAACGGTCCATCTGCCGGCCATAGTCGTTGATGTAGTACTCGGTGGAGACCTCAGC
Source organism: uncultured Actinomycetes bacterium (assembly GCA_937148845.1). GTDB lineage: Bacteria > Actinomycetota > Thermoleophilia > RBG-16-64-13 > RBG-16-64-13 > CAKZRW01. The sequence goes on from CAKZRW010000066.1 coordinate 25,532, forward strand.
ACCGCTGAACACCAACAGCCGGTATAGAGAGTCGCCGTAGGCGGCGTAACGACCGTGGCCGACGTGGAGCGGCCCGTTCGGGTTGACACTGACGAACTCCAGGTTCACCCGGGGGTGAGGGCGCCTTTCCCCTCGGCCTACCTCTTCGCCCTGCGCAAGCAGGTCGGTCATCACCTTGGCATAGGCCTTCTGCCCCAGCGTGAAGTTGAGGAACCCGGGTCCGGCTACCTCCACCTTTTCGACCAGATCGGCCAGCTCAGGATCGGCCACTAACCAGGCGCGGAGATCCTCTGCCAGTACGCGCGGTGGCTTGCCCGCCGCTCGCGCCAGTTGAAGACAGAGAGGGGTGGCATAGTCGCCATGGGCCTCGTCTGCCGGACGCTCCAACCGACAGGCGGGTAACTCCGTCAAGCCTCGGGCCGAGGCCCAGGCATCCACTACTTGCTGCACTTTTTCCGTGATCAAGCCTTACCAGTCCTCTCCCTAGACTTCACGACCTAGGACTCAGGAACCATCTCCCTTGGGCCCGAGCAACTCTTCCAGTTTGGCGATCTCGGTGGGGGTCCCGATGGCTATGACCATGTCTCCCTCCCGCAAACAAGTCTGCCCCGAGGGGTTGGTGTCGAATACCCCGGTGTCAGACCGCCGCACCGCCAATATGCTGGCCCCGGTCTCGCGCCGCACGGCCAAGGCCTCGAGGGACTTCCCCACCGCTGGACTCCCGGGACGAAGAGCGAACTCCTCCAACCTGAACTCCAGCTGTCCCCCACCCGTGATTACCTCCAGGTAGTCGCTGACTGCGGGTTTGAGTACGAGAGTGGCCATCCGCTCACCGCCGATCCCGTAGAGCGAGACCACATGGTCGGCCCCGGCTCTTTTCAGCTTGCTGGCCGCGTCGTCGGACCCGGCCCGGGCCACGATCAACAAAGCCGGGTTCAGCACCCGAGCAGAAAGCGTAACGTAGATGTTCCCGGCATCAGATCCCACCGCAGCCACCAGGCCTCTAGCCCGACGCACACCCGCCGCTTCAAGGACCTCGTCAGCGGTAGCGTCCCCGCGGATCGCTAGAAGACCCTCGGTCTCCGCTTGGGCCACAGCCTCCGGATCGTTGTCGACGACGACAAACTTGGCTTTGTGACTGGAGAACTGTCGAGCCACCGCCTGACCGACCCTGCCGTAGCCGCAGATGATGTAGTGTCCTTGAAGCCTTTCCACTTGCCGCTTCACCGCCCTTCGCTTGAAGACCCCGGCGAGCTGTTCGCCCAGCACGAACTGGGCCATGCGTCCGAGGCCATACAGGATAGCTCCTACTCCCACCACGACCAGCACCATGGTGAACACCGTACCGGTCGTCGACAGGGGATGTACCTCCCGGTAACCCACCGTGAAGATGGTGATCACCGTCATGTACAGGCAGTCGAGCAGCCCCCACCCCTCTATGAGCCGGTAGCCGACCGTGCCTACGACCACTACCGCTACCAGAGAACCGACGAAGGCGAGAACTGCCTGTGCTTCCTGTCTCCGTGAGCCGAACATGTCAATCAATAGTGGTAGGGTTCGCCTCGTTCGATCCGGCAGGCTCGATAGAGTTGTTCGACCACGAGACAGCGGACCAGCTGGTGAGGCAAGGTCAACCGCGAGAGGGACCATACCAGGTCGGCTTCCGTCAGGAGTTCAGCCGGCAGACCCGCAGGCCCACCGATGACGAATTGGAAGTGGCTCTGCCCCGCCGACTTGCGCTGGGCAAGATACGCGCTCAGCTCTTCTGACGACAACTCCCGTCCCTTCGCGTCGAGCACCACCAGATCAGCCCGCTCCCGCAAAAGACCCTGGAGAGCCGCCCCCTCTTTGGTCCGCGCCTGCTGCAGGCCCTGTTTGAGAGGCCGCTCCGGCACCTCCAGGACTTGCAGCTCCGCGTAGGGCCGCAGGAGACCCTCGTAGTGACGCCACAACGGCAGGTACTCCCGGTTCAAGCGCCCTACGCAGATCAGAGTTATCCGCATCGATTACAGGAAGGGCAGGTCGATTTCCTCGCCCTCGTCCTCGCGTGGCTCTCGGCGCTTGGTGACGATAGCGAACTCGGGGTCCTTGAGCACGGCCGGCATGCTTCTCCAGAGGCAGACATCAGGCTTGAGATAGCGCGCCTTGATGCGAGGGGTGCACTCCAGCGTGCAGCCGAGACACAGCTCCGCCTCTACTGCGACCTTCTCGCGACGCGGCCGTTCCCCTTCATCCAGGCGCCGGTAGGCCTCGAGAAGAAGAGTCTCCACATCGAGCGTCGGGACCACGGCGAAGCGGACCGGCTCACTGGGCAGGACCAGACGGAAGGCCCCGCTGTGCCAGTACATGAGCTGCATCACTTGGTCCGTGGCGTGACGGTTGACCAACTCCAAAAGGGTCTCGCGGTCACCCCGGACCTCCTCCAGCAAGACAGCCAGAAGCGGCCGCGAGCCATCGCTCGTGAACCGCAGGAGACAGTCTTTGAATTGTTCTTCGCTCAAAGCACCCAGGGCTACCAGACGAGCCCCGAAATCCTCATCGCTTTGAGGCAGACTGATGCCCTCGATCCACCCGTGCAGCAAGTAGATGGCCCCTTGCTCTTCGAAATCCTGGATCTCTAGCACCCCAGACCGCCGCTGCGCGGCCAAGAACTGAAGGACGGTCGGAAGTGGGAACTCCTTGATATCACCCCAGAGGATCATGCCCAGATTCTAGCGCAAACCCGGGTGCCGATAGAGGCCGGAGTTCCGGCTGGCAGACTTCTGACTTGACAGCACGAAAGACGACACCCAAAATACGCTGATGTGCCTGCAGCTCGACATAGAGGCACACGGAACGTTCAACTGGCGACCCGCCCGGGTCGCCGCGTAATGTATGGGGGGTGCGCATGCTCCATGAACCCGCAAATGTCGTGACAGGAGTCGATGAGGCCGCAGCATACAAGAGGCGCCTCGGTCTTTGGATGTTGGCCGTCTACAGCGTCCTCTACCTCGTCTTCATCATCATCAATGTGAGCGTGCCCAAGACCATGGGCGTCATGGTGGTGGCAGGGCTGAACCTCGCGATCATCTACGGCTTTGCGCTAATCGCCATAGCTTTCATTCTGGCCATCATCTACAACTGGCTATGCACTAGGCACGAGAAGTCGTTCGAGACCGAGGGAAAGGCCTGAGATGGGTGAAATCAAGCCTCTCGCGATTGTTCTCTTTCTTGTCATCGTTGGGCTTATGCTCGGCATCTCGTTCTATACAGCACGCAGAGCCCGGTCCGCGAGTGGTTACTATGCGGCTGGTGGACGTATCCACTGGGGTGTCAACGGCATAGCATTTGCCGGTGACTACCTCTCGGCGGCTTCCTTCCTCGGCATCTGCGGGATGATCGCCACGGCTGGTTATGACGGGTTCCTGTATTCCATCGGCTATCTGGCAGGCTGGGTGGTAGCTCTATTCGTGGTGGCCGAGCCGATGCGGCGTTTGGGTCGCTATACCTTCACCGATGCGCTCGACGCCAAGTTCAACAAGCGCGGCCTTAAGTTGATGGCGGCACTAGCCACCTTGATCGTTTCCATCTTCTACCTGATCCCCCAGATGGTGGGAGCAGGAGTGCTGATCGAACCTCTACTGGGACTACCTTATTGGGCAGGCGTGGTGCTGGTGGGCGCTATCGTGATCACGATCGTCGCCACCGCGGGTATGACCTCTACCACCTATGTACAATTCATCAAGGGCGCCTTGCTCATTGTTTTCACGCTGGTCATCACCGTTGCGTTGTGCGTACGCGGTCTCTCCACCACTCCGGACCAGGGCGGAAGAGTGCCCTTCTACGAGTACAAGACGATCACTGCCACTCAGACAGCAGAAGGAATCGAGCCTCAAGACCCCAGCTACAAGGCAGTCGATCAGTACGACCTCAAGGTGAAGGACAAGGTCACAACGTTCGTCAAGCTGGAAAAGGATGGCATCGCCACCTGGTGGAAGGCAGACATCAAAGATGGCACCATCACCCTGCACGAGACGCAGGAAGTGGTCATCAAAGCAGATGGGACCAAGTGGATCAACGGGGCTCCCGCCTCAAAGGACAACAAGCTGCGTCTAACAGGGAACCTGAGCAAGATAGCTGGCGAGGAAGATGTCAAGACCGGAGCCCTCAATCCTTTCCGCTTCCTTGCCCTCATAGGTGACCCCGACAGCACTGTCAACCTTTGGAAGAAGGCCGGCTTCACTCACGCAGGAGAGAGCGTCACCATCTACTACGAACACCCTGTCCCTGGTGACACGGTGACCCGGCCAGGGCAGATGTTCAAGCTCGAGGGTTCTGCGCTAGACAGAATCGACTTCTTCTCCTTGATGCTCGCCCTTTTCTTCGGGACTGCAGCGCTCCCGCATATTCTCATCCGCTACTACACCGTTCCCAGTCAGCGAGCGGCCCGTAAGTCCACGGTGGTGGCCATCGCCGCCATCGGATTCTTCTACATCTTGACCCTCTTCTTAGGGCTGGGGGCAATGGTGAACGCTACAGTCAACCCGGCCGACAACAATATGTCAGCGCCGCTGTTGGCTCAGTCTTTTGGTACTTTCCTCTTTGCCATGATCTCGGCAATCGCCTTCGCAACCGTGTTGGGTACGGTGAGCGGCCTTATCATCGCGGCGTCAGGCGCAGTCGCACACGACCTGATGGACCGGTTCGGCGGGCTGATCAAGAACGAACGTCAGAAAGTCATCGCCGGACGAGTCGCCGCCTTCTCTGTTGGGGGAGTGGCGATCCTTCTGGGTATCGCCTTCCATGGAGTCAACGTCTCCTTCTTGGTGGGTCTAGCGTTCGCCGTCGCTGCTTCTGCCAATCTCCCCTGTATCCTTATGATGCTCTTCTGGAAGCGCACGACTTCCAAGGGCATGATCGCCTCTATAATCGTCGGCATCGTCGTGTCGGTGGGCATCATCCTCTTGTCCCCGACCGCTTGGGAGCTCTACGGACTGGTGCCAGCTGATGCCCCGATACCCTTCAAGAACCCGGGTATCTTCTCGATCCCGGTCAGCTTCATCACCATCATCCTGGTCTCCCTACTTACGAAGCCGGACATGGTAGACGAGCACAAGCTGCCCAGCTCTCCTAAGTCAGTACCTGCGCCTGCACCAGCCTCCGAATAGGAAGCGGCCTGGTGCACGCGTGACCACACCCGAGCCAGCGAGCGCCGGGGTCGGGTGAGGTCACTGGGTAAACAAGAAGGCCGGTGCCGGATGAATCCGGCACCGGCCTTCTGCTGTTCCGACCCGTGGTCTAGAAAACGTCCTTGGGACGCAGCGGGTAGCCGGTGTATCCCGCGGTCGCGTAGTACACGGCCCGGTCGAAGAAGCGACCGAGTTCGCGGTTGAGGTCGACGGCCCGCTGGAGATCCATCGCAGATTCCCACACACCATGGGTACGCGCGGTCATCCAAATCTCCCGCTTGAGAAGAAGAATAGCGCTCACAAGCTCCGGCAAAGGCAGACCCTGCGCAGCCCTTGTGGCTCCAAGCTTATGGAAGAAACTCCCAATGTCAGCCTCACTGGGTTTGCCGCTGAAATACTCTTGCACTTGCTGAAGGGCAAACTCGCTGGCGCCGACCAATTCCTCGTCGCTCACCACACCATAGGAAGGTGTCTGCGGACTCGCCCGCAGCGCCTCCAACCACATCCTCGCGATTTCCTCGCCATACTCTTGAACGAAATTTCTGGGAAGCTGGCTGATGGGCCCCAAAGGTAGGACGACCCGCTTGTACGTCTCATTGAGGATCTGAGCCATAGCCGTGTAGATAGCAGCCAAGCCGGTCAATATCCCTTCCCAGCCGGCGATCTTGCCCCAGACAGCGCCTCCACCAAAATCACGGACGGCAAGCAGGAAGAACAGGACGGTGAGCAATCCGAAAACGACCTGCAAAGCCCTATTAAGCTTCAGTGTGCCGATAAACATGTATAGGGTGAAGAGACCCCAAAACACGAAATACCAAGCCAAAGAGGTCTCGGATGGCTTCGCAGCTGCGCCAGCCTCCGAGAACACGGCCGGGAACAGCCAGATGCCAGCAAGCGTCAGCCAGAAAAGACCATATGAAGTGAAGGCCAGGGTCCCGAAGGTATTATTCTTCTTCCATTCCATGACCCCCGCGATGATTTGAGCCACTCCGCCGTAGAAGACGCCCATCGCCAAGATCATTGCGTTCAGCTCGTAGAACCCGGCGTTGTGAATGTTCAAGAGCACCGTGGTGAGACCGAATCCCATCAGCCCCAAAGGTGCCGGGTTGGCGTTGGTATCAAGTAACTTTGCGACCGTCTCGGTCGACACCACTGAATTAGCCATCTCTCGTCGCTACTCTCCTTCCTTACGCGGTCAGTTGATACAACACCTACCGCGACCGCTCCCCCCTTTCTAGGTCGCTGTTCCGAGCCGCGCGACACTATACTGGGGCTTGGGTCTGTTGTCCACCTGATGCCTCAGTTCTTGTAGAATGTCCCGGCATTAGTGAGCGGAAGCATTGACTAACCCAAGTCGGCAAGGTCAGAGGCACAGCATTTGGAAACCGTGCGTATCGATCTACACTGCCACTCGTCGGCAAGCGACGGTGACCATTCCCCTTCCCATGTCGCCCGCCGCCTGGCTGAGATCGGTGCGATATGGGCCTCACTCACGGATCACAACACCGTAGCCGGACAAGACGAGTTCCGCAGGGCATTGTCCCGGTACGGGATCGGATACATTCCGGGGGTCGAAATAGACGCCCGCTCACCTCTTGGCCCCTTGCACATCCTGGGTTACAACATCGATATCGGACACCCAGCTTTGCTGACGGCTCTGGAGGCAGTCCGCAAGCCGCTCAGATCGTCATTCCACCGCTTGCTTGGTCGCTTGCACCCGGCCGCCAAGAATGGCAGAGAGCCTGTGACGGGCTGCGTCCCCGATCCCAGCACGCGGAAAGGTTCTCTTTCCACAGCTCGGGCAATCTGCCTCATCCATGAGGCGGGAGGTATTGCTTTCCTGGCCCACCCTCTCGAAAGTCTGGGGACTTTCAAGCGCTTGGAGGAAGCTCTTGACTTCTTGCAGCCGCAGGGTCTTGACGGTCTGGAGGTCTTTCACCGCTCTTACCCGGAAGGAGTGCGGTTCGCCTTGCTAGCGCTGGCAGTGAGAAGAGGTCTGATACCTTCTGGAGGTAGCGACTTCCACGGCCTCCATCACTCCGACGGGGCAACACCAGGTGTGGACGTGCCCCGAGGAGAGTGGAACAAGATGTTGAAACACCTTGTGAGAGAGGAGCTGGCAGTGCCTCGAGTAGCCCTTGACAAGCCGAATCTCTGGTATCGACAGCCATGAGTCGGACTGGACTTCTTAAACTCATCTAGACGAAGGAAGGGGCCTTGGTGATTACCGAGCAGACTGGTCTGAGCGCTCTGCGCACCACCCGGAGTTTTGTTCTACGTATCGTCTTACCCGCAGCTCTTGCGGTAGTCCTTTTCGTCTTGGTTACCTTCTTACTCCTCATCCCTGCCGTCGAAGATCAGATGATGGAGGGGAAGAAAGAGACCGTCCAGGAACTCACACGCTCCGCGATCAGCATCATCAAAGAGTTCTACGCCGACGAGCAGGCGGGGAAACTGTCGCGCGAAGAGGCGCAGGCCGAGGCCGCCCGCCGAGTAGAACTGCTGCGTTGGGGCGACGAAGCGAAAGACTACTTCTGGATAACCGACATGACTCCGGTCATGATCATGCACCCTTATCTGCCTGAACTCAACGGGCAAGACCTCTCCGCTTACCAGGACAAGGCTGGACACCGGCTTTTCGTTGACATGGTCAACGTCGTGAAAGCACAAGGTGCCGGCTATGTGAGCTACTACTGGCAGTACAAAGACGACCCTGGTCAGGTCGTAGAGAAGGTCTCTTACGTGGAGAGATTCGCGCCTTGGGACTGGGTGGTCGGTACTGGGATCTACCTTGACGAGGTGGAAGCCGCCATAGGAGCTGTACGAAGAAACCTGATCTACGCCTCTGTCGCTATCGCCGTCCTCGTGGCCCTTCTCCTTTTCTACAGTAGTCGGCAAAGCCTAGCGATCGAGAGAAAACGAGCCCTCGCGGAACAAGCGCTCAAAGAATCCCACGAGAAATATCGGGCGCTGGTGGAAGCCGCCACAGAGGGTCTTCTGATTGTGATCGGGGGAAGGACGACCTACTCCAACAAGCCCCTGGCCGATGCACTGGGGTATCCAGAGAGTGCGCTCGTGGACATGGAGATCAGTCGCCTTTTCTCAGCCGAAGGCACTGATTCCAAAGCGTTCGAACTGCTCCGCTCCGGGGCAACAGAGGGTATGCCGGCCACCTTTGATGCACGCCTCAGGACCAAGGACGGCGAGGCCGTGGACGCTCTGGTCACGTCCACGCCTATCTCCCTGGGAGGCAAAGCCGGCTTCATTCTCCTTGTGAAAACCCTGACATCCCGCAAGGCGCTGGCTGCCGCCCTGGAGGAGACCCGCAGGCAGTTCCGCGACATGTCTGATGCTCTGACCCTGGGCGTGTTTCGCAGTACCTGGGGCCGCAAAGCAGCACTCCTTGAGGTCAATCCCGCTGTGCGCTCTATCTTGGGCCTACCGATGGCCGCGGACATCGTGGGTTCTGACTGGCTCGAACGCATCATCGACCCGGAGCAAAGGAACGCCTTGGTCGAGACTCTCAACCGAGACAAGACCGTCCAGAACTACCACCTAGGGCTCAGACGCGAGGACGGTAGTCGCGTGGATGTCTCGCTTTTCGCCGTCCTTGTGGAAGGTGAGGGTGGTCACCCACTCTACCTTGACGGCATCATGGAGGACATTTCGAAGCAGAAGCGCCATGAGCAGGAACGCGAGGCCCTCATCGCCCATCTGCAGACCACACTCTTCTTCTTGCGCGAACCCGTATCCCAGGCCATGACACCGGCGCTTACAGTCGACATGAATGAGAGTGTTGTGCGGACAGCGATCCTCATGAAGAAACGAGGAGTGTCAGCCGCCTATGTGACCGGGCCGGACGGAACCTTGCTCGGCGTGGTGACAGACCATGACTTCAGAGAAAGAGTAGTGAGCGAAGGTCTCGAAGCGCACAGTCCTGTTCATCTGATCATGAGCGCACCTCTCATCTCGATACCTGCTAGCGCTCCCATATATGAAGCACTCACCCGGATGCACGAGCGTCACGTCGACCACCTCGCGGTAGTGGACGAAATCGGGAGACTACTGGGTACGGTCCATCTGCGCGATCTGGCTCACTCGCAACAATCATCCTCGGTCATCATCACCGACTCTATCCGACGGGCACGGAATATCGGGGAGATAGTCGATGCCCATGACCGTCTGCCAGCATTGGTAAAAGCGGTCGTGGATTCGGGCGCTGACACGCGGTTCGTAAACCGGATAATCTCCGGCGTCTCCGACGCCGTGGTCGAGCGTCTGGTAGAGATGGCCATCGAAAGACTGGGGCCCGCTCCGGTACGGTTCGCCTTCCTGGCCCTAGGAAGCGAGGGGCGAGAAGAACAGACCCTACTCACCGACCAGGACAACGCCATCATCTATGAAGACCCCGAGCCAGAGCAGGCTAAGGAGGTAGCGGACTACTTCCTCAATCTGGGAACCCTGGTCTGCGACTGGTTGGATCAGGTGGGTTATCGTTACTGCGAAGGTGGGATCATGGCGAAAAATGCGCGTTGGAACTTACCACGCGCAGTCTGGAGGCAGCAGTTCTCTCACTGGATCCACAACGCTGAGGCCAAAGAACTCCTCGAACTCAATATGCTCTTCGACTTCCGCTGTGTGACCGGGGAGGACCACTTGGCCCGAGATCTTCGTAGCTGGGTTTTCGACCAGATGGAGGAATACCCACTCTTTTTCCTCCATTTCGCCCAGAATGCTCTCCTTTACAAGCCGCCCCTCACCGTCTTCGGCCAACTGCAGGCTGCGACAGCTAATGACGGAAGCAAGACTGTAAGTCTCAAAGAAATGATCATGCCCATTGTCAACTACGCCCGGCTCTATGCCCTGCGTCACCGCATCGACTCCACCAACACTCTCGACCGTCTGACCGAGCTGTACCAGCTTGGTGCCCTCAGCCGCGAATCCTACGAGCAGATACTTCCAGACTACGAAGCCGTGATGCGCATTCGTCTACACCGCCAGGCGATCGCAATGGAAAAGGGCGAGCAGCCGAGCAACATCGTGGCTTTGGATACCCTGACGTCAGCGGAGAAGGCCAGACTGAAGCGGCTGCTGTCTTTGTCCAGTGACTTGCGGAAGAAGATCAGCTTCGATTTCCTAGGAGGTATAGCGGGCTTCTGAGGACTCTCCACTGGGCTCCTCCCGTGACTTAGGTCCGTGCCTAGGCGACGGGGCCCCGATCCCCACGGCGGGGGTGAAAGAGGCGGCCGGCGTTTCACGCCGGCCGCTTGCTCACTTAGCGTGCCTCCACTTCCGCCAGAGCAGACCCCGCTGCGGGGCAAGAAGAAAGGCGAGGATAAAAAACCCGGTCGCGACCAGGACTATCGTCCCCCCCGAGGAAAGGTCGAAGTAGTAGCTGAGATAGAGGCCGGCGACCGCCGATACGGCCCCGATTAGAGCGGAGACGACCATCATCACGGGCAACCTCCGGGTGAGCAGGTAGGCCGTGGCGGGCGGCGTCACCAGCATGGCCGCGACCAAGGCCACCCCTACGGTCGAGAGAGAGACCACTATCGTGACTGCCAACATCAAGAACAGGCCGGCTCGCAACCAACCTACACCAAGACCAAGAGTATCGGCGAACACGGGATCGAACGACACCACGAGAAGCCTCTTGTACAGCAGCAGGACGGCTAGAAGCACAGCGGCGGCAAGTCCCCCGGTTATCCATAGGTCCGTGCTGCTAACGGCAAGAACATTCCCGAACAGAACGTGCGTAAGGTCTGCGGCATAAGAGCGCATGGTGCTGATAAGCACTACCCCCAAGGCCAGGGCCGCTGCAAAGAAGATGCCTATCGCCGTATCCTCGCGTACGCTTCCGGTCTTGGAAAGCAAACTGATGCCGAGTGCAACCAGGACCCCGGCGACCAACGCCCCGGCTAGGAGGTTCACTCCCAGCAGGTACGCTGCCGCCACTCCCGGCAGAATAGCGTGAGCCAAGGCATCACCCAGGAAAGCCATGGATTTCAGCACGATGTAGCAGCCCACCACAGCGCACACCACACCGACCAGTACCGCCGCCCCCAAGGCGCGCTGCATGAACCCGTAGACAAACGGCTCGGTCAACCAGTCGATCAACGCCCCACCTCCCGCTCTCTACCTCCCTGACAGCACTGATCGACCACTATCACCTTCCCGTCTACGACCATCATCTGGCCACCGAACGCCTGCTGGAGATGCCGTCCGGTGAAGACGTGTTGCGGATCACCGGCAGCAACGAGACGACGGTTGAGTAGTACCACTTCATCGAACCTTTGCGAGGCCAGGTCCAGGTCATGGGTGGAGACCAACACCGTCACCTCCCGCGCCCGCAGACCTTTGAGTAGCTCGAGTATCGCTTCTCGGGTGGCCAGATCCACTCCCGTGAAGGGCTCATCCAGCACAAGGATGTGCGGCTGCTGAGCCAGAGCCCGCGCAAGAAACACCCTCTGTTGCTGGCCACCGGAGAGCTCACCGATCGGGCGAGAGGCGAGGGAAGACACTTCAAGCTGCTCCAAGCTCTCTGCGATGATGCGCCTATCCTCTGGGTTGAGACGCCGCAGCCAGCGGCTAGGCCTGTACCTCCCCATGGCAACTACGTCGTATACAGTGACCGGAAACCGCCAATCCACCTCTTCACGCTGAGGGACATACGCCACCGGACCCTGCCACTCGGACACGGGCCGGCCGTGAAGGCGGATCTCTCCCCGGGTCAGAGGGAGAAGTCCCACCAGTGCCTTGAACAGAGTCGACTTCCCGGCGCCGTTTGGCCCCACCACCGCCACTTGCGCTCCATGTGCGATCCCTAAAGTGACCGAGTCAAGCGCGATGCGATTACCATAGGCGACACTTACTTCACGCAGTTCCAGAAGATCGGGCATCCCACTCCGCCTGTATGACCCCAGGCCCTAACTCAGGGCCTCTACGATACGCTTCGCGTTCCACTCCATCATCTCGATATAGGTGCGAGCAGCTTCCCCCAGGGAATGTGTGTAGAGATCAGTAATGACAGCGACCCCGGTTTCCCGCGCGATCTGTTCAGCTAGACCCGGGTCGCTGCCGGTCTCCAAGAACACCGCCGGGGCTCCGCTCTGCTTGACTGTCGTCACCAAGGCAACGAGTCTCTCCGCGGAGGGCGCCCCTTCCGTGTGTTGTCCGGGTAGCAGAGTGCCGACCACTGCAAACCCGTACCTCCGGGCAAACCAGCCGAGACTCTCGTGGTTGCTGACCAGCAGGCGACGAGCGGCCGGGACGCTCTTTACCTGCTCCTCGATCCACTCGTCCAGCTCACGAAGCCTGTGTCCGTAGCTCTCGGCGTTCGAGCTCATCGTGGTCCCCGCCTCCGGCTTCACCGTGGATAATCCCTTCACCAGGTTAGGTAGGTAGTAGTCGAGGACCATCACCGGATCGAGCCACACGTGGGGGTCTTGTTCGGCACCCGGGATCCCGGCTGAAACGTCGATCACGGGACAACCCTTCTCGGCCGCTGCTTGTACCAGCTCTACTATCTTGGGCTCGAGACCCAGATGGGTAGCCACTATCGCATCCGCCTCTGCAATCGTCGCCGCATCCTTGGGGGTGGGTTCGAACGAATGCGGATCGACGCCTTCGGGCACGAGTGACACGATATCGAAGCTGTCTCCGGCCACTTGACGCACTATGTCAGCCAGGAAACTCGTGTCCACTACTACCAGGGAGCCCGTCGCTGACGATCCACCCTCTGGCGATGTCCTCTCAGCACAGCCCAGAGGCCCTACCTGAGAGCCCAGGCCTAGGATGAGAAGAAGGATTGCCGCAGCGTATGAACGTCTTACCACAGAGCCTCCCCCTTGCCCGTCACCCCGCCTAGGACTACTTGCATGACCGCTTCGCCGCCAATCGAACGCCTCCTCGTCCCTGTGCCGAGTTCTGGATGACAATGTTAGCCCCTCCCTGTCCGGCAGGCACACGAGAAGTCTTACACAAGACCAGCCCCGCCTCCCACTCCGGGAATAGGTCAGCGTCGCAAGAGGGGAAGTGCGGCCTGGCGACAGACGCAGCCCCTGCCCCAGATGACGGTGTGATGCCGCGGGTCGGGGGCCTAGGGCTCCGACCCGCGGCATCACATCACGATCTTGTTAAGCGGGTACTCCACGATCCCCTGAGCCCCGGCCGCCTTCAAGCGAGGGATGATAATGCGGACGGTAGACTCATCGATGATGGTGTTCACAGCAAGCCACTCCTCGTCGCTGAGCGTGGAGACGGTCGGCTTGCGGAGAGCAGGTAGCGTCTCCAAGACTTTGGCCAGGTCCTTCCTGTGCACGTTCAGCATCAGACCCACCTTGCCCAACGCAGCGATGGCTCCTTCCAAGAGCATCGCCACATCCTCGAGCTTCTGTCGCTTAGCGGGATCCTGCCACGAATCCAGGTTGGCGATCAACTGGGTGTTAGATTCCAGCACCGTGTCGATTATGCGCAGCTTGTTGGCCCGGAGGGAACTGCCAGTCTCTGTCACTTCCACGATGGCATCCGCCAAGTCGGGCGGTTTGACCTCGGTCGCACCCCAACTGAACTCCACTCTGGCGTCCACCCCCTTTTCCGCCAGGTAGCGTTTTGTAGTAGCCACCAATTCGGTGGCAATGATCTTTCCCTGCAAGTCGTGGACGGACTGGAAAGGGGACGCCTCTGGGACCGCAAGGACCCAGCGCACCTTGCCGAAGCTCTGCTTGGCATATACCAGATTGCATACGACATGCACCGTGGCTCCGCTCTCCACAACCCAATCTAAGCCGGTGATACCGGCGTCGAGCACTCCGTTCTCCACGTAGCGCGCCATCTCCTGTGCTCGAATCAGAACGCACTGCAGTTCCGGGTCATCGACCACTGGGTAGTACGAGCGACTGGAGGTGGTGATGTTGAAACCGGCCTTGCGGAAAAGATCGATGGTAGCCGCTTCCAGACTTCCTTTGGGAATACCCAGTTTGAGGATCATGCTCAAGTCTCTCCGATGTCTCCGAGTCTGCCCCAGACCGCTGGGCGACCCGCGTGGTAATGACGGTGCCCAGGATTATAACCCCCTGTTTGCGTTTCAAAGACACGGGCTTTGGCGTGCTCGATCTCAAGGTGCCGAACCGTGTGGTCACGGACCCAGCCGGTCTAGGACCTGTTGATTGCTGATGCCGCTTAGGAGATTATGACGGACAGCCATGTCCGAACCTTCGCCCCATACAGACTCGCTGCCGGTTCCTCGCTCCGATTCCGTGGGTCCCGATAGACCGCGACCATTGTCGATCTACCGAGTCCTTCAGACCTGGTGGCCGCTTGCGGCCAGCTGGGTGTTGATGGGCCTCGAAGGACCGGCGGTGAGCGCGGTGGTCTCCCGGTTGCCAGAACCCAAGGTGAACCTGGCAGCTTGGGGCGGGATAGTCTTCCCCTTGGCTCTGATGGTCGAAGCTCCCATCATCATGATGTTGGCAGCTTCCACAGCGCTCTGCCGAGATTGGCCTTCTTACCTCAAGCTTCGTCGGTTCATGACTCAGCTAGGCGTGGCCCTCACTATCGTTCACCTTGCCATTGCTGCCACGCCACTTTACTACCTGATCGCCCGTCAAGTCATCGGCGTTCCGGAAGCCATCGTCGAACCTGCCCGCTGGGGTCTACTCCTCATGACCCCTTGGACCTGGTCGATCGCCTACCGGCGCTTCCAACAAGGGGTGCTTATCCGCTTTGGCGGTTCTCTCAAAGTGGGGTTGGGCACTCTGGTTCGCTTTACAGCCGATGCGGCTGTCCTCACCCTTGGCTATCTTTGGGGGCGTGCCCCCGGCATAGTGGTGGCCGCATGTGCCATGACTGCGGGGGTCATGGTCGAAGCTCTCTATGCTCGCTTGGCCGTCCGGAGGACTCTGCGGGAAACATTGCGCAAAGCCCCTCTTTCTCCTCGCCCTCTGAGCACCAAGGTCATGCTGGCCTTCTACATACCCTTGTCACTCACCCAAGTCCTCATGCTGGTGGTCAATCCGGTAGCCAGCGCCGCCATGAGCCGCATGCCCCACGCTCTTGAATCCCTGGCGGCGTGGCCCGTGGTCGCGGCAGTCAACTACATCGTGAGGGGTGGCGGCGGAGCCTTCAACGAGGTAGTAGTAGCCCTGACAGAGGAGAGGCGATCGACCTGGGCGCTTCGCCGCTGCGGCTGGCTCATTGCGGCGGGCTCCACCCTCTTCCTGGGTATACTGCTGATTCCGTCTGTGTCCCGCGCTGTGTTCGCGGGCCTCCTCGACCTGGCTGCCCCCCTGCCAAAGGTGGTGTGGCAAAGTCTATTCCTTCTCGCCCCCATGCCAGCCCTAGCGGTAGCCCAGAGCTACTTCCAAGGGCTGATACTCTATGGCAGGCACACGCGCAGTGTGACCGAATCAGTCGCACTCTCACTGGTCGTCATCAGCCTGGCTCTTACCCTCGGAGTGCTCTACGGAGCACTCACTGGTATCTACGTGGCCATAGGAGCCCTGGTGGTGGGTGACGGCTTGCGGACGGTGTGGTTATGGGCGCGGAGCCGCGCCATCCGAGCGCGGCTCCGCGCCCGCGACGATCTGGCTTGAGCGCTAGCGAGTACTCAGTCTTCTTCCTTGAGTGTGAGCGGTTCCCCGCAGCATACAAAGCCTTCGACGCGGCAGGTCTCTTCCGCTTCCTCACCTTCCTCGTGACTACATTCCGCGATCACTTCGATTTCAAGGCCGCACTTCTCGCAGTAGTAGATCTCACCTTCCCGCATCTCATCGCACCGTACCATGCTAGTCTCCTTAAGCTTCCACGTTTCTGCTTGGGAGTGCCCTTGTACCTGACGCAACCCTTCCAGTCAAAACGCAGCCCCAAGGAGCCGAGGCACTGGCCTTAGTGGGTCATCCCTAATCGCTTAACAGACAGCCTCCGGGTGGTCAAGGAACCACTTCCAGCGCTCTATGTGTCCATACTCATCGGTTTGGTCCTTCTCGATTATCCTTTTCGTCTCCTCGTCCCACTCGGCGCTGTCCAGAAGCTCAGCGTAGTGTCGGACGGCCTTGGCCTCCACCCACACGCCTGTCCTCAGGATGCTCTTGGTCCCCATGATCCTCGACCCCAAACCGAAGAGGTATCCCACGAGCCAGTAGGCAAAACGCAGCTTGCTAGGCTTGAACCCATACTCGTACAGCTTGGTCTGAAAGTCCTGCGCGTGAGTCATCTCGTTACACATAGCCGCCGTGAGCTGACGGTTGAGCTCACAGGGTCGCGAGGTGATCTGACTCTTGTATATGTTGACCGCCATGATCTCCAAAGTGTGGAGGGTTCGCAGCGCTTTACGCAGTGCTCTACGGCTAATACCGGTCAAGTCTCGGCCGCGGAACTTGACCTCTTCGGCCCTCAGTTCAGGACGAATGACAGACAAGTCGTAGTTCATTGCCCCGCCTCGGACTTCTCAGGTTCTACGGGAGTACTTTGCTCAGCATGTTCCAGCGCCGCCCTTAGGCGCTCTCGTCTTGCCTCGAGTCGCTCTGCCTTGCCTTCCAGTAGCTCAAGCTCTCTTGCCAGGCTTTCTTCGAGGTGCATGTCTTCGCGGATAGCGTCGCGATCGCTTCCGGTCCCTTCCATCGACTCCCCCGCTCCTCTTGCCTGAAGGCGGCGATGCTCGCCTGCCGCCTGCAGAACGTTTCGCCTGCCGCCGTTGTCCTCATCATATACCCAGGGAAGCGACCCGGCACTCGCTCAGAGTCGGGGGACTCCGCCGCCTAACTCGCCGGCTTGCCGGGTGACCCCCGGCCAGTTGTCGGAGACCCGTCCGCCCGAGTATCCTGCGAGGCATAAGAGTCGACAGCGGACCAGCCCGGCTAGACCGCAAGCAAAGCCTGCACCTGTGTCTTGGGCCATGCTTGGCTTCGGGCCAAGCCCGAATCAGACCGGGGAGGCTGCGGCCGCTTGCCGTCTGGGCTTAGTGACCGAAGGAGGACCGAGAAACTATGGAATGCCCGCACTGTCGCGCAGAGATCGAAGAGAAGCCTCACGTCTTTGCTCTCGGTATCGACCCCGACGGCGAATGGAAAGTCTCCAGTCAGCGCTGCCACGTATGTGATCGCCTCATAGTCCGCCTGGTCGGGGAAGCCGGCACTTATCCAGCCCGCCCGGCAGGACTCATCCGAGCCCCGTTGGACGCTGCCGTGCCCCCGGAATTGGCCGCCACCTACCGTACTGCCGGTGAACTCCTCCCCTACAGTGAAGAGGCTTCGGCTGCCCTCTCGCGCCGGCTCCTGCACCGGGTGCTGGCCGCCTGTGGCCGAGCCGGCTATGGCGG
Source organism: uncultured Actinomycetes bacterium (assembly GCA_937148845.1). Taxonomy (GTDB): domain Bacteria; phylum Actinomycetota; class Thermoleophilia; order RBG-16-64-13; family RBG-16-64-13; genus CAKZRW01. The sequence goes on from CAKZRW010000066.1 coordinate 43,016, forward strand.
ACTCAGTGACCAAATCCAACGGGCGGTGGCCTCCCCGGCTCTCCCTGACTACCTCAAGGACGGCCTGAACGGCTACGTGCGCCTCACCGGTCTGGAAAGCGACCACGTACGCAGTTACCGCCCTGATGCCTTGGTGCCTGCCGTTGCCGGCGAGGCCGACTGGCTGCTCGACCTGCTCGAGTCCCTTCTTGACTTCTACTACGTGCAGCCCGCCCGGCTCAAACGTAGGCTGGAAAGACTACAGCCTCCCAGCCCGGCTACCGACCCCGACCCGGCACTAGTTGACCCAGACACAGCACTTTCGGAAGACGCGGGGACATCGGGACAGCGTCAGGCAGCTTCGACCCCACCGGCAGGACAGCCCGCGGGCTCGGAGTTTGGGAGCACGGGAGGTAGTGATGTCAGTTGAACCGTCTACTGTTTCGGCCAGCGAGCTGAACCGGCTACGTGCTGAAGCCCTCCCCCGCGGCGTGGTCACCGCTACGCCCTCCCTGGTCAGCTACGCCAAGAACGCCATCATAGTCGATACCGAGGGTAAGGAGTTCATCGACTTCGCCGGTGGCATCGGGGTCATGAATGTGGGACATTCTCACCCCAAGGTCATCGCTGCCGCCCGGGCCCAGATCGAGCGCTTCGCTCACACCTCCATAAGCGTGTTCGGCTGGGAGTCCTACATCAAGCTAGCAGACCGCCTCAACCAGAAAGCGCCAGGGCCCACCCCCAAACGCAGCTTCTTCGTGAACTCCGGGGCGGAGGCGGTGGAAAACGCCATCAAGATAGCGCGCTGCGCGACGGGGAGACCGGGCATCGTTGCCTTCACCAACGCTTTCCACGGACGGACCAACCTGACCATGGGACTTACTTCCAAGATAGTCCCATACAAGAAGGATTTCGGTCCCTTTCCGGCTGACATCTACCGGATCCCTTACGCCTACTGTTACCGCTGCCCTCTCCACCTGAGCTACCCGGCGTGCGACGTCGAATGCGCGGAGTTGCTCCGCCAAGGCTTCGAGAACCAGTTCCAGGCTGACCGTATCGCCTGCGTGATCGTGGAGCCGGTGCAAGGGGAGGGCGGCTTCATAGTGCCGCCGCCTGAGTATCACGCGAGACTCAAGCGCATCTGCGAGGAGCACGGGATTCTCTTCATTGCCGACGAGATCCAGACGGGATTCGGGCGCACCGGTCGCTTCTTCGCCATGGAGCACTATCAGGTCGAGGCTGACATCATGACCACGGCCAAGTCCATCGCCGCCGGATACCCGCTGGGTGGCATCACCGGGAAGGCGGAGGTGATGGACATACCCGGACCAGGCAGCATCGGCGGGACCTTCGGGGGGAACCCGCTGGCTTGCGAAGTGGCCCTGGCCGTGTTTGACATCATGGAGGAAGAGCGACTGCCCGAGCGCGCGCAAGAGATAGGTCGCAGAGTGAGGGAGCGCTTCTTGGCCATGCAGAAGCGCTTCCCCCAGATCGGCGATGTGCGCGGCCTGGGAGCCATGATGGCCATGGAGTTGGTGGAAGACCCCGACACCAAACAGCCGGCCACGGCTCTCACCAAGGCCTACCGGGCCCGGCTCTACGAGAACGGCCTTGTCAACATAATCGCGGGGACCTACGACAACGTCGTGCGCACTCTGATGCCTCTCACCATCGAGTGGGAGACGTTGGACCGCGGTTTGGACATCATGGAGGAGACTCTGGCTCAAGTGACCCAAGGAGTCGGCTAGGACACTCCAGGATCGGCTGGGGACGTGCAGGTGCGGTAGGGTGACGCCGCGAGACACCAGCCGGAGACGCAGCGGACGGGGAAGAGACCCACACCACAGACCCGCGGGAGCCCAAGACCACATGGACATATCGGATATACCCACAGTGACGCTCTCAAGCCCCTCTCTGGACAGGCGCGACCTCGAGCGCAAGTCCTCGGCGGTGACGCTGTCCGACATGGAGGTCTTCATCTTCCCCGAGCTCATGTACAGCTTGGTGCTGGCCAACCTCATGTCGCCCCGCATCTGGAAGTGGCGCGATGACCCTTGGTTCGCCGACAATGCCAAGCTCACCCCGTACCGCCGCATCCTGCGGGTCAAGCAGTACATCATGGACAACTACGCTTTCAACCTCGACCTCGACACCTGGGGACTTACCCGCAAAGAGGTGGAGATCGCCCGATTCCGTGACTGGGTGAGCGAAGAAGCCCTGGCCCAGTCGAATGCCCTGTTCGGTTACGAGGGCGACAAGTACTACTTCGACCTGGACATCCGTACCCACTTCGGCCTCGACAAATACGACAGCGAGGTCATCCCCTACTGGAAGACAGAGACCGTCGAGGCCATGGACGCGTTCCGCTACAAGCCCAACTACGAGTCGGGAGCCGGGGAATGCGTCTCTCTGGCCGCCTTGTATGCAGCCGCGCTTTTCATCGTCGCCAAGATCCCCCTGCGAGACATCTTTCTCATGGCTACGCCGCTTCACTCCCAAAACTTCGTGGACGTCGGTCAAGGTATCCTCACTAACAACCGACGGCTGGTGACCAAGAACATGTGGTTCAACGGCACCGCCCTTTCGGCGCAGGCCCGCCGGGCTTTGGAGAACGAGCGCGTGACCATCGTCGCCCACGAGTCGGGTTTCATCCACATCCTTTTCGAACGGGCCACCATCGACCCTCAGGCTTACGACCGTTTCTCGACCAAGCTCCGCCGCTTTCTGCAGACGCCCCTCACCCCCGAGCTCTTGGGCAACTTCGTGCGGCACAGCGCCGATCTGCAGAAATGCTTCCAGGCTCGCTGGACTAACTTCGGGGTCGACCGCTACATCGCCATGGAGAAGCTCATGGCCTACGAGCGGGATTTTCCTTACCGCTTCAATGACGAGACACGGGAGCGGCTCTTCCGAGAAGTGGCAGGAGAAGACTTCGAATCGCGTCCGCTGCCTGACCGCATAATCATCAACGACTTGGAGCAGATGGTCGCCGAGCAACAGGTGGACGTACGCACCGAAGAGGGTTTTCGCTTGCTGGTAGAGCAGCTAGCGCCCTCTTGCCCTCAGGCCCAGGACGCCATCGAGCGGCTGCGCAGGTTCTGCTGGACCGAGCCGCGTCTGCCGGATCCTTCCACTAAGACCTTCGACCGTACCCAGGCTCCGCTGGGTCTGGAAGTAGGCATGGAGCGAGGCGACATCATCGCCCGACTCGAGTCCATACGCGGTCAGAACGAGACGGCTGAGCTCGCCTTCTATGCCTACCGAGACCTCACTCGGACCGCCGTGGAGCCGTTCCTCAAAGCAGCCTTGGAGCGCTGCCCGGTCTCTGTCGCCGGGAGCGCCGACCTGACCGACGAGGCGGTCCTAGACCTCCTGGAAACCTTCGCCGCGGAGTCCATCTACGACGAGCCCGGTCGTTTGGCCCAGCCGGACGAAGTCTGGAACTACCGGCGCGGAGACGGCCTGGAGAAAGCCCTGCTCCTCGCCAACATCCTCCGCAATCGCCATCCGGACAGGCCTATCAGCATCGAAGTGGAACCCCAGCAGGCTATCCTGCGGGCAGGGAACCTCATCATCACCTACCCTACAAGCAAGGCTCTGCGTCCCCAACGCTGGGAGTGCGGCGCTCAAGCTAGCGGGGGCTCCAGTGGGGGCGCCGGTCAAGCCAGCCCCGCGCCGGTCTCCGCCGGCCCTACTTCTGGCCGAACGGCTGAGCCTCGGGGCCGGGCTCGCTCCCGATGACCGCCCTGACCACGTCCGCGATGTGGGCGGCGATCCGTTCAGTGTCCTCGGGGGTAGGGCCTTCGACCATGACTCGGCAGAGATTCTCCGTGCCCGAGTAGCGGACCAGGACCCTGCCTTCCTCCCCCAGCTCTGCTTCAGCCTCAGCGATGGCTGCCTGCACGGCCGGCAGGCCCTTGAGGTCCGGCTTCTCCCTCACCGGTACATTGAGCAAGCGCTGCGGGAACACCTCCATGAGATCGGCCAGTTCCGACAGAGGCTTCCCCGCTTTGAGCATGGCGCTCAACAGTTGCAGCGCGGTCAAGATGCCATCCCCGGTCGAGTGGTGCTCCAGAAAGATGGCATGACCGGAATCCTCTCCACCTAAGACGCTGCCCAGCCGCAGCATGGCCTCGAGGACGTTACGGTCACCGACCTGGGCTTGGTGCAACTCCAACCCGTATTTCCTGCAGGCCAGCCGCAAGCCCAGATTGCTCATCACTGTCGACACGACGAGATCGCGAGCCAGTCTGCCTTCGGCCTTGAGCATCAGGGCACAGATGAGAAGAATCTGATCGCCGGTGACTACTCTGCCTTTTTCGTCCACCGCGATCAGCCGGTCACCGTCGCCGTCGAACGCCAGCCCAACCTGCGCCTTCTGGGCCAATACCTCTTGTCTCAAGTCTTCCGTATGCTGAGAGCCGCAGCGGTGATTGATGTTGAGCCCGTTCGGCGTGTTGTGGATGACAATGACCTCCGCACCCAGTTCGGCCAGAGTGGCAGGAGCTACTCGGTAGGTGGCCCCGTTCGCCACGTCGAGGACTACTTTGACTCCCTCCAAGCTCAAGGACTCAGGGAAGGTCTCCTTCAGGAAGACGACATAGCGGCCGGGCGCATCTTCCAGCCGCCGAGCATGCCCCATCTCCCGCGCAGGGGGAAGCAACTTGGTCAGACCGCCCTCCAAGACCAGCTCCTCCACCGCCGCCTCTTGCTCATCGGAGAGCTTGTAGCCACTGCCGGCGAACACTTTGATCCCGTTATCTTGGTAAGGGTTGTGAGAGGCCGAGATCACGATACCGGCGTCAGCCCGCATACTACGGGTAAGAAAAGCAATGCCGGGAGTGGGCATGACCCCGACCAGGAAGGGCTCGCCCCCCATCGAGGTGATGCCGGCCTCCAAAGCGCTCTCCAGCATATAGCCAGAGATGCGCGTGTCCTTGCCGATGATGATCCTGGTGACGTGCCCCGGCCGGCGCAACACGTGCGTCACTGCCTGACCCACGGCGAGCGCCGTAGCCGGATCCATAGGGGGCCGGTTAGCTTCCCCCCGTATACCGTCGGTGCCGAAGAGTCTAACCATCCTCCTCTTCCTCTTACTAGCGGGGCGCACAGGAGGGCACTAGCGCAAACGCCCCCCCCACCAATGTGTCCACTATGTCCTGAAGCCAGGCGACGCCCGCCCTCTTGGTGTCGGGGTCGAGCGCGCGTATTGTAGCCACATAACCCGCGGGGGAATCGCTGGCAGCCGCGCGGAAGCGCGCCAAGAAAGCGTCCCCACGCGGCAGGTCTTGCTTGGAGTCGAACATGGCACAGAGGGCATCAACCCGTTCCCGGAACTCTCGCCCCGCGGGCAGGCCTTGCGGAACCTTGGCCGCCAGGGCCTTGAGCCGGGCTGCCCGCTCCTCTTTGGCCTTGGCCAGAACGGCGAGCGCACCTTCCCACACCAGCTCCCCCAGCGGTTGCCGGGTAAAGAAGGGCCTGCGCACCTCCTCGTACCAGAGTTCGAGCGCGGTCAGATTGGCCAGATAGGTTAGATTGTTGCGCACCAGGCGGGGCAGGTTGCCATAAGCATAGGGGCTACGGCGCCTCCTCAACTGTCTGTAGGGCCCCACTACCACCAGCTGCCCACCTTCAAGAACGTCGTCGCGGAGAATCGACCCCGCTGCGAGCACCGTCCCATATTCCACCCGGACCGGCCCTACGGCTCCCCCTTGACCGCCCAAGAAGATGGGCGGCTGATCCAGCATCACGCCTCGCGGTACGTCGCCGAAAAGCGAAGGCGTCGTCTTGTCGCCGTCAGGAGTGAAGTTGAAATGGATGAACGAACTCCCCACCTCGCTGTGATCTGCCCTGCTCGTCCCTCCGGCCAAGAGACAGTCGCAGAAGTTGATCAAGCTGCCCAGAGTGGCGAACGGGAAGAGGATGGTCTGCTTGAGACCCACGCAGTGGGCACCGCTAGCTTCCTCTTCCAAGAGACAGGCTTCCCGCACCTGGGCCCCCGACCCCATCTTGGCCTTCTCCAGGAACACCGACTCCTTGAAATACCCGCCCCGCAACTCCACTGCAGGGCCGAGTTGGCAGTCGACCACGGTCACGGGCGCTTCTGCCCCCAGCTCGACCCCGGGAGAGATGACCGTCCGCGAGCCGTAAAGACGGCAACCGGGATAGATGACCACTCCCTCGGTCGCGATGCGGTCGAGGTCCACCTCTTCGCCGATGTCGATACTGAGCGGGTTGGGGATAAAGACGCCGCGCTCCTGGAGGAGCGCTATCTTCTGCCATCCTCTAGGGGTGAGCTCCATGCCCGCAAGGGTCGCCCAGAGCCGAGGGATTGTCAAGAGAACTTGCTCAGCAGGCCGAACCCGCTCACGAGGCCTCGACCAGGGCTTCCACGAACTGACTGTAGTAAAGGTCATGGTAGAAGCCACCCCGGGCCAGCAGCTCCTCATGGGTGCCTTGCTCCACTATGGCCCCCTGGTTCATGACCAGGATGAGGTCGGCTCCCCGAATAGTCGACAGCCGGTGGGCGATCACGAAGCTGGTCCTTCCCCGCAGCAACCGTGCCATGGCCCGCTGGATGAGCACTTCGGTCCGGGTGTCCACCGAGCTGGTCGCCTCGTCCAAGATGAGGATCTCAGGATCGGCCAGGAAGGCCCGGGCGATGGTGAGCAGCTGACGCTCCCCTTGCGAGATGTTGGCAGAGTCATCGTCCAAACGGGTGTCGTAGCCCTGGGGCAGGGTCTGCACGAAATGATGCACGTGGGCGGCTTCGGCCGCGGCTATTATCTCCTCCTCGGTCGCATCCTCCCGACCATAGGCGATGTTCTCGCGGATAGTGCCGGAGAAGAGCCAAGCATCTTGGAGAACCATGCCGAACAGCCGGCGGAGGTCCTCCCGACCCAGCGAACGCGTGTCCACCCCATCGATGAGGATGGTGCCCCGGTCGACTTCGTAGAAACGCATCAGCAGGTTGACCAGGGTGGTCTTGCCGGCACCGGTAGGTCCCACGATGGCACAGGTCTGCCCGGGCTTGACCTCGAAGCTGAGGTCCTCCATGAGCGGCACATCCGGCAGATAGCGGAAGGAGACGTTCCGGAACTCGATGTGGCCCCGCACCTGTTTCATCACTACCGGTCGCGCAGGGTCGGCCTCTTCTTCCTCTTCGTCCAGCAATTCGAAGACCCGCTCCGCCGAGGCCACCGCGGACTGGAGCACGTTGGCCATGCTCGCTGTCTGGGTTATCGGCTGGGTGAACATCTGGGAATACTGGATGAAGGCTTGGACCTCACCGAGCGGCAAAGCCCCGGTGGCCACTCGGAGGCCCCCCACCACAGCGATCGCCACGTACTGCAGGTTACCGACAAACATCATCATGGGCATGATGATCCCGGAGATGAACTGGGCCTTGAAGCTGGCCCGGTAGAGCCGCTCGTTTTCCTCGTCGAAGCGAGCGATGGCTTCTTGCTGGCGGCCGAAGATCTTGACTATGGTGTGACCGGTGAAGGTCTCTTCCACATGACCGGTCAGCGTGCCGGTGTGCTCCCACTGCAACGCGAACTGCTTCTGAGACCGTTTAGCGATGGCGATGGTTATCGCGACCGAAAGAGGCACTGTGACCAGGCAGATGACAGCCAAGAGGGGACTGATCCAGAACATCATCCCCAGGACCCCGAGCAGCATCATGACTGCGCGTAGGATCTCGTTCAGGGTCTGCTGCATGGTCTGCTGGATGTTCTCGATGTCGTTGGTGACGCGGCTGAGGATGTCCCCGCGGGCGTGACCGTCAAAGTACTTGAGAGGCAGCCGAGCGAGTTTGGCGTGGACATCTTCCCGGAGTTTGTAGACGGTGCGGGCTACCACTCCCGCCATCAAGTAGCCTTGCAGCCAGCCGAACAAGGCACTGAGCAGATAGATGGCGGTCACAATGAGCAAGACCCGTCCCACGGCCCCGAAGTCCACTCCCTGGCCTGGCACGATGCCCTTCATTGCTGCGAGCATGTCAGCCAGGTTGTCCTGGCCGGCGGCTCGCAGGCCAGCTACCACCTGCTCCACGGACATGCCGGAAGGAAGCTTGGCCCCGATGACTCCGCTGAAGATCAGATTCGTGGCCCGGGCCAGAATCTTGGGAGCGGCCACTGTACAGCCGACACTGACCACGGTTAGTAGTACGATGAACAAGATCATGGGGCGCTCCGGCCGCAATCTGCGCACCAAGCGCTTGAAGGAGCCTCTGAAGTCCTTGGCCCGCTGTCCCGAACCGATCAACCCCGGCGGGCCGTAGCCGGGACCCTGGGGCGGGCCGCCCCGCCTTCCCCCTAGGGGCAGGCCGGGACCGGCGGGGCGGCCCGCCCCGTCACCACCATGCTCTCGCGCGCTCAAGCGACCTCCTCCTCAGTGAGCTGGGAGTAGACGATCTCCCGGTAGGTCTCGCACCGGTCTATCAAGTCTTCATGCCGGCCCAGACCGCATATGCGGCCTTCTTCCAGCACCACTATCTGGTCGGCGTGCAAGATGGTGCTCACCCTTTGGGCTACCACGATAACCGTGGCGTTTCGAGTCTCCTCGCGCAGAGCGGCCCGTAGCAAAGAGTCGGTCTTGAGATCGAGGGCAGAGAAGCTGTCGTCAAACACATAGATGTCAGGCCGCTTCACCAAAGCCCGCGCTATGGCTAGTCGCTGGCGCTGGCCTCCCGACACATTCTGGCCGCCCTGCATGATCGGTTCCTCCAGTCGGCCGGGCATAGCCCGCACGAAGTCCTCCGCCTGCGCCACCCGCAAAGCGTGCCAAAGCTCCTCGTCGCTGGCCTCGGGCTTGCCGAAGCGAAGGTTGCTCGCCACCGTGCCCGAGAATAGGAAAGCTCTCTGGGGAACGAAGCCGATACGTCGCCAGAGCTCAGCTCGAGTCATATCCCTGATGTCATGCCCATCGATCAATATGCGCCCCGCAGTCACATCGTTCAGACGCGGTATGAGACTGATCAGGGTCGACTTGCCACTTCCGGTACTACCCACGATGGCGGTGGTCTCCCCCGGGCGGGCTGTGAAGGTGACCTGACTGAGCACGGGCTCTTTGGCCCCCGGGTAACGGAATTCCACTTCCTCAAACTGCACCAGCCCACGCGGGCCCGCCTCCCGCCGCACCACGGTGATCGGCCGGAGAGCCTCACGGATGGCGGGCTCGACGTCCAGCACCTCTTGGATCCGCCCGGCTGAGGCAGCCGCCCGGGGGACCATGGCCGCCAACATGGTGGTCATCAGGACGGAGAACAGGATCTGCATCACATAGGCAATGAAGGCAAACAGGTTACCGATCGGCATCTGACCGCTGTCGACTCGCATGCCTCCGAACCACATAATGCCTACGGTCGACAGGTTGACTATCGAGAACAGGACCGGGAAAAGCACGGCGAAAAGCCGGAAGACACGCAGAGTAGTGTCCGTGAGCTCGGCGTTCGCCTGCGCAAAGCGACGGCGCTCGTAGTCGGTCCGAGCAAAGGCCCGGATGACGCGGACACCGCTCAGGTTCTCCCGCATGATCTGGTTGATGCGGTCGATACGGGCTTGGATAGTGCGAAAAAGCGGGATGGCCTGCCGCAGGATGAGTAGCAGGAACACCAGCATGATTGGAACGATGATGGCCAGCGACAATGACAGCGGGCGGTCTTGCCGCAGAGCCATGATGATCCCGCCGATGGCCATCATAGGCGAGAACAACATAAGGGAAAGCCCCACAGCAAGGAACATCTGGACTTGCTGCACATCGTTGGTGTTGCGCGTGATGAGGGAGGGAGTGCCGAAGCGGCCCATCTCGCTCTGCGAAAGGCTCTGCACCTTGCGGTAGAGGTCGCCGCGGACAGCCCGTCCCAGGCCCATCGCCACCCGCGCAGAGTTATACACAGCGGCGATAGTCAGGGTGATGACGACCAGCGCCACGGCCAACATTATCCCGCCTGTGCGCAGAATGTAGCCGGTGTCGCCCTGGGCCACCCCGTTATTGATGATGTGGGCATTAAGCGTCGGTAGATAAAGGTTACCGATGGCCTGGCCCAGCACCAGCATGACAACCAGAGCGATGCGTAGCCGAAAAGGACGTAGGTAGGTAGCGAACAACCGCCTCACCGCGCCGACCTCGCTTGCTCGTCCTCGGGACCGCGCAGCCGTTCTTCGATCCGTAGGGCAAGAGCTTCTAGGAGCCTGGCCAGCTCACACTTGTCGTCGTCGCTCAAAGACCCTACCGTGGAGTTCACGTACTCCTCGAAAGCCGCCCGGTTTGCTTCCTCTTGCCGCCGTCCCTCGGGAGTCAAGTAGACCCTGGTCACCCTCTGATCATTCGGATCTGCCAACCTTCGCACCGCCCCCACTTTCTCCAGGCCTTGCAGCAGACTGGTGATGCGGGGACGGGAAAGATGGAGAATCTCGGCCAGATCCCGCTGACTCATGCCGTCGTTTTCTGCCAAGAGACGAAGAGCGAACACAGCGCTATGGTCGAGGCCGGTGCGCCGGAGTCCCATGAGGATCGCCTGGCGGTGCAGATGGAAGACCCGCCCAAAAGCTTCGAAGGCCCGCTGGGTCAGAGCATCGACAGCGTGGAAAGCGGGCTTGGGAAGCTTCCCCCCCGCACAATGTGGTGGCCTTGCCTTCGTCTGTTCCCTCCGGAAACCGCTGCTGGCCTGTTGCTCCCCGGACCAGTCAGCGCATCGCCAATCAGTTTTGCGCAAAACAGTTTCCCATGGAACTATTTTTGCGTCAAGACAGGATGCCCTGAGGAGAGGGGTACCCCTGCGGGTGTAGAATGAACACTGCCCTTGATACACCAGCCCGGGCAAGCGGTATGGAGAGCCTACGATCTGTGACTGGCAGAGCCCGTCGGCAAGGCGCGTTGTGCCCCGCCTGGCCCTCTCCTCTGGCCATGCCCTTCTTGCTCGGGACTGTGCTACTGCTTCTCGTGGGGGCGGCTCTCTTCTCTGCCTGTAAAGCGGAGACTTCCGTCACGAGCGCCGGCTCCCCGGGCTCGCAAGCTGTCTCAGCCACCGAACCCGAGCCAACCGCCCGGGAGGTGGAGTTCACTAGCACGGACGGCCTACGGTTGAGCGGCCGCTTGTTCGGCTCAGGTAACAGGGGCGTGGTACTTGCCCACATGTATCCGGCTGACCAGACCAGTTGGGCTGAGACCGCCACCCGCTTGGCAGAAGAGGGCTATCTCGTCCTTACCTTCGATTTTCGCGGCTACGGCGATTCGCAGGGCGACCGCGACATCGCCCATCTCGACCGCGACGTCATGGGAGCCGTCACCTATCTACGTACTCAGGGAGCAACCGAGCTCGCCCTGATCGGGGCTTCCATGGGGGGTACCGCCTGCCTCATAGCCGCCGACCAAGCCCAGCTACTTTCCAGCATCCGACTCGCGGGAGTAGCGGCTCTGTCCGCACCCGTCGAATTCAAAGGCTTGTGCGCGGCTAGTGCCGTACCAAGGTTGGTGGTGCCTCTCCTTCTTATTGCTGCAGAAAGAGACGTCGGGGCTGAGGGGGCCCAGGCCTTGGCAGCTTTGGCAACCACGAGTGGCGACGCCGAGGTAGGTAGAGTCCAGCTGCACCTCCTCCCGGGAAGCGACCACGGCACCAATCTCCTCACAGGCGACCAAGGAGAGACCGTGTACTCCCTGCTCCTAAGCTTCCTGGAGGTCACCCTAGGGAAGTGACCCCGGCCCGCGACAGCTTCCGGCGCCGAGCCCGAGTAGGCCGCCTGCGCGAGCAATTGGCCGACAGGCCCGCGGGCCGGTGGTCTCCTGCCTCGGGGTTAGCCGGCAGTCCATCTGGGGAAATCCAGTGGGAAGTACTAGGCGATCGGCCTAATCCAAGACAAGCGACCGAATGGTCGGCGCCGCCGACACGGCCCCGGGCAGACCCCGTTGAAGGAGACGGCATGAGACCTACGCACGCACCAGGCTGGCTGGTCCTGGGATTTTTCTTGGTACTCTTCCTCCCGCTTCTTGCGGCTGGCGGCTGCGGGGATTCCCAAACGACGACCACACTGGCGACCACCTCCGGCAGTGGCGAGACTTCGAACCCGACCCCAGGGGAGCAGACCTTCACCTTAGAGCAACTGGCCAAGTTCGACGGCAAGGACGGACGGCCCGCCTACGTGGCCGTCGACGGCATCGTCTACGACGTCTCCACCAGCCTGAGCTGGCAAGAGGGGACTCATTCGCGCTGCAACCTAGGCGCCTCGGCCGGGAGAGATCTTTCCGAACTCATCAAGCAGGCCCCGGCTAGCATGCGCGGACTCCTGGCCCGTATGCCCGTGGTGGGGAAGCTCGTCGAGTAGGCCAGCCGGGTGACGAAAGTAGCGGCCATAAGTATTTCCGCCCCCAGACTTGCGTGAGCGCCCGATGAGTCGACAGGCGTGTACCGGTTGGGCCCGCCGGCTCTTCCAGTCACTCTTTGTCCTTGCTGGCCTCGCCCTCCTGGCCGTGCCCCCCGTAGTCATCACCCTTTCCGGCACCGCCGGGGCGGATCCGCTGTGGACCTTCCTGCGCCTGGTCGGACTCGAGGCATTCATGGTTCTGTTTCTCAATCTGGTCTTGGGCGCCTATCGACCTTTCCTGGCCCGCCTCGCCAGACCGCGTCCCCTCCAGCGGCTGCACCTCTTGGCCGGGATCGCAGCGTTCGCCCTCGCCCTCAGTCACGGGGCGTCTGTGTTCATCTTCGGCATCCTGGGCTACCCCACCCACGGACTCTGGATCGGACCCGGCGTGCTCGTCGCTCTCTTCGTAACCATCGCCTCCGCCTTGCTCAGAACCAGACTGGCGAGCTACTGGCGCTATCTACACCGTCTGAACTACGCTCTTTTCTTGGCCGCTCTCGCCCATGCTGTGATCCTGGGGACCGACCTCCGCTCCAACCGTGTCCTTCTCGCCTGCGCTCTGCTCTTTGCAGTGGTCGCCGCCTGCGGTCTCGCTTATAGGCTCCTGCGCACACGGCTGTCCTCTAGGCAGGCCCGGCCCCCTAGTCGCTCCCCCGGGCCAGGCCCGAGCTCTGCCGAGGAGCCGTCACTCGAGTCATAACGGCTACCCCTAGCCGCAAGCCTTCGTTGCTATTACGTTGAGATAAACACGAGCTGGAGCGAATGATGAACCAAGAGGCCGAGCCGAAGCCGCCGACTTCCTCCTCCCGACGGATGAGGCGCGAGAAGCAGACGGTGACCCTTATGATCCAGCTTTACTGCCGAGACCACCATGGCGGGCCGCTTTGTGCCGAGCGCTCAGCGTTGTTGACTTATGCCCTGACCAGAGTGGACGCCTGTCCCTTCGGCGCCGACAAACCGGTGTGCTCCCGCTGCCTAGTCCACTGTTACCGACCGACTATGCGCGAGCGTATCCGGGAAGTCATGCGCTACGCCGGGCCACGCATCACCCGCCACCACCCATATCTGGCCCTGCGGCACCTGCTTGACCGCCGCAAGCCGCCCCGGAGACGGGACCAAGACGGAGCCGCCCCGGTTTCGAACCTCCAAGACCAGGGAACCAACCATGACGAAGCGCCGCTCGCCGGCAAGCCTGGAGCCGACCCCTCTCAACCGCGATAATTAAACCGCGCTGACGAGGTTAGACAGGATGACTGTTCGGGAGGATCACTCATGACTGAAGAGCTGCAGCCCGCCCAAACCCTGGACTGCATCGGGCTGCTATGCCCTGAGCCCCTCTTCCGCACTCGGCAGACCATCGACCAACTCAAGGACGGAGAGATCCTTGAGGTGCTGGCCGATGACCCAGCCGCCGAGGGCGACTTGAATCGCTTTGCCAAGCGCACGGGCAATGAGATAGTGAAGGTAGAGCACGAAGAAGATCATGTGCGGATACTCATCCGCAAGAAGGGTTGACGAGGGGACGGCCAACAACTATGAAGACAGAGCACCCGGCCAGGGACCGACCCCTGGTCTATCTCGATTATCAAGCAGCCAAGCCTGTCGACCCCCGCGTCGTGGAGGCTATGCTGCCGTATTTCACGGAGCGGTTCGCCAATCCCGCCTCGCTTCACACCATGGGGGACGAGGCGGCCGAGGCGATGGAGAGCGCTCGCCGCACCATCGCCGCTTTCATCAATGCCAGGCCGGAGGAGATCATCTTCACATCCGGAGCTACCGAGTCCAACAACCTGGCCCTGGTCGGTTACGCCTTGCGCAACCGGCGCAAAGGCAACCACATAGTGATATCCGAGATGGAGCACATCTCCATCCACAACCTTGCCAAGTACCTGGAGAAGAACGGTTTCGAGGTCTCCCGCATCCCCCTCGACCTCTACGGCCGGGTGGATCCGGCCAAGGTCCGCGCGCGCATCCGTGACGACACCATCCTGGTATCCGTGGGCATGGCCAGCAACGAGATAGGCACCCTGCAACCCATCCGCGAGATCGGGGAGCTCCTGCAGGGAAAGGGCATCGCTTTCCACACTGATGCGGTGGCGGCGGAGGGACTGCTGCCGCTGGACGTCGAACGGGATCACCTCGATCTCATGAGTCTGTCCTCCAACGATATCTACGGGCCGCGGGGGCTCGGCGTGCTCTATGTCCGCAAGGGCATCCCTCTTACTCCCCTCATGATTGGCGGCGGTCAGGAGAACGGGCTGCGCTCGGGCTCTGAGAATGTCGCTGCCATCGTGGGCATGAGTCGGGCCGCCGAGATCATGAGGGAAGAAAGAGAGCAGGAGGTAGCTCGCCTGCGCACTTTGCGCGACCGCCTGATTGAAGGCGTGCTCGCTACGGTGCCCAAGTCCTTCCTGAACGGACATCCCAGCGCACGCTTGGCTAACAACGCCCATTTCCGCTTCACAGGGATCGAGGGCGAATCCCTGGTTCTTCTGCTCCGCGACGAAGGCATCCAAGCTGCTACCGGCTCAGCCTGTTCGTCGAAGACCCTCGAGCCTTCGCATACGCTCATCGCCTGCGGCTTGCTCCACGAAGAGGCCCACGGCTCCTTGGAGCTCACCCTGGGCCGCTTCACTCGCCCCGAGGACATCGAGGCCGCCCTGGAGGCGGTTCCTCGAGCGGTTAGACGACTGCGCCAGCTCTCCCCGCTTTACAAGGAGGAGGTTCCCTCATGAAATCCACCAGCTACTCTGAGAAGACCCTCGATCACTTCCGCAATCCCCGCAATGTCGGTGTGCTGGAAGGCGACGACGTTGCCATCGGTCGAGTCGGCAACCCGGTCTGTGGAGATCTCATGGAGATGTACATCCGTGTCCGGGACGACCGTATCGAGGACATCAAATTCCAGACCTTCGGCTGCGGCTCGGCAGTGGCCACCAGCAGTATGATCACCGAGTTGGTCAAGGGCATGACCCTGGACGAAGCTCTCAAGGTCACCCGGAGCGACGTGGCGGACGCCCTGGACGGTCTTCCCCCCATCAAGATGCACTGCTCCAACCTGGCTGCCGATGCTCTGCATGACGCCATCAACAACTGGCGACAAGGTATCAAGCTGGAGCCCATGGATCCTTTGGCGGTGCCTGCCAAAGCCTGTGGGCCTCAGGCCCCGGCCGCACCAGCCGCGACTGAAGCGGCGCCGGCGGTCGCCGAGCCCGCCGGCGCGGATGACTACCTCGGGAAAGGCTACTACCGTAGCCGGCCCGATCCAGCGCACTTGCAGGACCTGCGCCTGCTCGTAGTCGACGCCGGGCCAGACTCGTTGGCCTACGCTCTTGAGGCAGCCGGGCAGGCCGCGCGGGTGGTTTTTCTGTCACCTGCCGCCTACCTTCCCGGCGACGCCGACCTCAAAGCCCGGGCTAAACAGTCCGACCTCAAGATCCTTCTACGCAGTGAGCCGCTTGCGCTCGGCGGGGAAGGCGTCTTGGAGAAGATCCGCGTCCATGACCTCGACGAGGACGAGGAGTACGAGCTGTTCGTGGACGCCGTGGTGTTCTTGACCAAGTCCTGATCAAGCGGAAACGCGGCCCACTCACCCGGCCAGGGAGCCGAGCTGCTCAGTGGGCCAGCGAGCGCAGTCGCTCCAGAATGCGGACCAGGGCCAGCGTGTCAGTAGCGCAGTAACCACGCAGGTCGGCGAAGACCTGTTCGCGCTCCTCCTCCCCAAGCTGGCCATGCACGGCCTGGGCCCACCGCAGACTGGCCACGTCGCCGCTTGATACTGCCAAACCCTGGTAACAAAGATCGGGTACCAAGGCCGGCAGGACATACTTGAGGGAAGTCCGTCCGCGAAAGCCAGGGTGCTGCACGTACTCGCGGATCACCTGCTCCAAATCGAACAGTCGGCCCTGCACCGCGACCAGCCGCGGAGCCAGGTCGGGTACTTCGGGAAGCAGTGACTCGATCAGCCGCCGTTCAAAGGAAGTGTACACGACAATAGGTCCTTGACCTTCGACCGCCTCCAGCAGGCTCTCGGCGAAGGGGCGACGGGGGTCGCTACTGTCGGTGTGGAGAAACCCCCGGTGGCGCAGATCCCCATCCAGGACGTGGCACGACCACTGCACCGGCACCGGCTGATACGGACGGGTCCGCGGATAGAGCGGCACCGCGGGACCGAAGGTCTCGAAGCCAAGGAAGTAAAGGGGCTCGTCAAGGACCTCCAGCACCTCAGCCAGGCCGGGCGCTATCCGTAGCTCCCTCGTGCGTGCGAGATAACAGAGGGTGCGTTGCCGCGCAGTGAGGCCCGGAAAGTCCAGCGGGACATCACGCAAGGAGTAGTAGCCGCTCGCGATCAGCGCGTCGAGGACATCCTCGCTTACACGGGGGAGTTCGGTGACCGCGTATTCAGGAAGAAACTCGTGGCAGCGACCATAGTAGTAACGGCACGGATACGGGTCCTCGCAGCGTCTTCCGATGGGAACTTGAGGCTGGGGCCCCAAGAGCATCCGCCGCATCCCGGCAAGAAGCTCGGGAATCTGGGGCAGCAGGACCGCCACTTCGGCGGTCAGGTCGACCTCGACGAAAAGCTCGCCGAGATCGTAGGGTCCCCCGGGCCACTCGTAACCCGTGTTGAGGTGAACAAGGCGAGCGCTGGAAACGGGGACGCCCGCCCCGGAGAGGACATAGGCCTGGATGGCGAGGTCGGGCAGGTGTTCATCCTTGGCGGAGGCCGAAGACTTGACCTCGAGAAGCACCCATTCATCGAGGTCTTCGCGGAACAGGATGTCGGCCCGAACCAGTACCCCGTCGTGAGCGAAAGCCCCCTCATACAGGCAGTCCACCCCTTCAGCGAGCAGCCGCCGGGTAGTGCCGACCGCCTGCCAGCTCTGAGTGTGATCCTCCTCTACCAATATCCCGCCTGCGTAGCGTTCGCGGGCCAGCGCCCCGACCAGATGCCCCTGGTCGAAGAGAGCTTGGCTTGCTTCATCGACAGGATCGGCAAGACCAGGCTCATGGCAATCGAGCCACAAGGACTTCGGGCACCGCAGGCCGCTCAGGAACCGGGTCTTGGAAAGACGTGGCGAGATCTTGGCGCTCATGAACATAGGCTAGCACCAGCCGCGGACGGACGAAGCCGCAACGCCTCAAGCGGGCTGCTTAGACCCTGGACGCACCCAGCACTAGACGAAGACGTTCCGCCAGCGCCGTGAGGGTGTACGGCTTTTGGATGAAGCCGGCCAGGCCCTTACCGGCGAAGCGGCTGGCCACGTCGTTTTCCATGTAGCCACTGGACAGGATCACCCGCACCCCCGTGTCGAGTCGGCGAAGCTCGCGGAAAGTCTCCTCGCCGTTCATATGCGGCATGGTCAAGTCGAGCAGAACGACTCTGATGTCTCGACTCCGCGTTCGATAGAGTTCGACCGCTTCCCGACCGTCCGCCGCCGTGATGACGTCGAAACCAAGAGTCTCCAGCATGCGCTTCCCCAGGGCGCGGATAGTCTCCTCATCGTCTACCAGGAGAATGGTCCCTTCCCCTCTCCAGCCAGAGGCGATCTCGACCTGCTCCTGCCGCAGGGTCTCCTCGGCCGCCGCTGCCGGGAAAAGCACCTTGAAAGTGGTGCCTCTGCCCGGCTCGCTATAGACCTTAATGGCGCCTTTATGAGCCCGGACTATGCCCAGCACCGCCGCCAGTCCCAGCCCACGGCCTCCGGCCTTGGTGCTGAAGAAGGGCTCGAACAAGCGGCCCAGGGTCTCCCTGCTCATGCCCACCCCGGTGTCCGAAACCTCCAACGTCACGTACAGACCTGCGGGCAAGTCCTCGTCAAGGTAGGTGCTCCGCAGGTAGTCCCGGGTGCATTCCATAGCCCCGGCAGAGATAGTGATCACCCCGCTTCGTTCGCCGATGGCCTCGGACGCGTTGAGCACCAGGTTCATGACCACCTGGTCGATCTGGCTGGGATCGCCCAGTACGGACGGAAGGTTCTTCTCCAAGTTGAGGTTCAGGAGAATCTTCTTGGAGATGACGCTTGATAACAAGTGCACCATGTTGCCGATAAGTTCCACCAGGTCGACAGCCTCCGCCTGTATGTGTCCGCGACCGGAGTAAGCCATCATCTGGCGACAGAGTTCGGCTGCTCGGTGAGCAGCGTTGGCGATCTCCTGGAGGTCTTCGCGGGCGGGCGACCCCGGCGGAAGCTCTGCCTGCGCCAGTTCGGCGTGGCCCAGGATAGCCATGAGTATGTTGTTGAAATCATGAGCGATGCCCCCTGCCAGCCTGCCCAGACTCTCCAGCCGCTGACTGTGTTGTAGCTGGCCCTCCAATCTCCGCCGGTCAGCCTCTGCCCGCTTCCGCTCGCGTATATCACGCACGATGACCTGCACGTGTTCCCGGTCCTCCACGAGGAAACGCCGCACGCTCACCTCCACCGGGACCTCCTCCCCGTCCTTGCGCACATGGGTGGCCTCGCGCACGTAGGCGTCTGTTTCCTCGAGAAGGCGCAGAACCTCAGCGACCGCCTCCGCGTCGTTCGCGGCGAGCAAGTCGACTAACTTCAGGCGGAGTAGTTCTTCCGGCGAGTACCCATAGAGCTCGACCGCCCGCTGGTTCGCCTCGAGGATGTGCAAGTCAGCGTCGGCCAACAGTATGGCGTCGTTCGCCTGGCGCACGAGGTGCTCGAAGCGCAAGAGCAGGGCTTCGCGCGCACGCTGCGCCCGATAGGCGTCCTCGTAGCGTCTCTTGAGCGTGCGCTGCCACGCCGTCCCCCCTACCCCCACCATGGCTGCCACCAGCACCAGACTCGCCACCAACAGGGGCACGGATCGGGCCCGCGCTTGGCCCAGGACCTCTGATTTGTCTATCTTGGCCACCATGAACCAGGGGGAATCAGAAATCGCCCCCAGGGCCGCAAAGACCGGGGTGCCTCGGTAGTCCACCCCTTCGATGATCCCGTTGACTCCTGAGACGGCCTGTACCGCTGGTAGGTCAGTCCGGGTAAGGGGCACTCGCAGAGTGAGAGCAGTACCCGTCTGGTGCCGCAGTTCGTTCAAGAACAGCACGTGGTCCCCGTCGCGGCGCACCAGGAGGGTCTCGCCGCTCGGGCTGGCCGTGGGCCAGGTTTGGATGAGGGGGAAGAGAAAGCTGTTTGCCTCTTCCGATAAGATCACGGCCCCCAGCCGCCACCTCACTCCACCCTTCTCAGCAAACAGTGGAGCAATGGCGTCGACATGGATGATATCCCCATCCCCCTTGTGGAGATCGGTAAGTACCGCGCGGTTTTCTGTCAGCGCCGCCGCCAGGTCGGTGGCCATCTCCGGCCCGATGGTCCCCAATCTCCCCGTGAGACTCCACAGTACCCGGCCGCCCGCATCCACCAGCCGGACATCCGAGTAAGACCGCCCCACTCGCAGACTGTCCAGCCAGGCTGCCAGCACGCGCTGCACAGATTCGGAGGGCGATTCCAGCCACCTTGCTACCAGCTCACTGGCGAGAGGGTTGGCCGAGATATGAGCCGCGTCGGCGAGTCGTTCTGCCCGCCAGGACTTGATCTGATCGGCCTTGAGCCTTCCGACGGCAAGCAGGTCTTGCTCAGCGTCCTCGCGAGCATCACGGTTCTGGTCCACATACAGCCACACGCCAGCAGCAATGACGGCCAGAGCCAGAACGGCCACCAGGATCACGGGCCAGAACCGATGAGGAAACAGGGAGTCGTCTCGCAGCCGGTCCCGACTCCTGCTTGCCACCCGCGGCCTCTCGCCCCCTGTGCTCACAGTCGGTCCCCAGCCCAGGTGTCAGAACAGACGCTTCGCACCAAAGTAGCTGCTTCGCCAGACATTGCTTATCTGCACCTGGTTGCCGGTGGCGTTGATCATGCGACCATTGCCGATGTAGATGCCCACGTGATGGATAGGGTTGTAGAAGAAGACTAGATCGCCCGGTTTGAGGTCGCTGCGCGCCACGTACCGGCCATATTCGTACTGCATGCGACTCGAGTGGGGTAGAGATATCCCCACCTGAGCGAAACAGTACTTGACCAGGCCCGAGCAGTCGAACCCCCGGGGGCTCTCCCCTCCCCGAACGTAACGTACTCCCAAGTACTTCATGGCAATGGTGATCACTCGCCCTGGCCGCGAAGCCAGCCAGGCCCGCCGGGCCCGTGCCTCCGCTGCCAGCCGCGCTTGGCGCTCAGCTTCTTCCTTCTTCAGTTTCGCGATGAGGGCTTCTTTACCCTTGAGCGCCTTCTCTTGCTTGGCCAGCTGGGCTTCGACCTTTTTCTTGGCCTTCTCCAGCTCTTCAGCCTGGGCTTTCTGCTCGCTGATCTGCTTGTCGAGGGCGGCCCGCTTCTCTTCCATGCGGGCTCTGTACGTCTCCACCTCGTCCATGAGACGGGCATCCTGCTTGCTGAGCAGGGTCAACTGGTTCCAGCGAGAGATCACTTCCGAGAAGGAAGCCGCACCCATGAACACATCGAGCCAGCCCGGTGCCCCGGCCTTGTAGATGGCCACAATCCGACGGTTGAGACGCTGCTGCACCTCGTCAAGATCGGCTCGCGCTTGCTCCAGCTCCTTGGCAGCCCGATCCGCGGCCGCCTTCTTCTTTTTCAGCTGCTCTTTGGCGTAGTTGTACTCCTCGGTGGCAGCGCTGAGCTCTTCCTCCAGCTGTTCGATCAGTCGGACCAAGGCGGCGGCTTCGGCCTTGGCCTTCTCTATGGCAGGAGTCGCGTGAGAGACACTCGGGAACGAGAGTACAAGGAGTGAGACTATGGTGAGAAACGCTAGCAGGCGCTTCGACCAAGCCCGCAGCCTTTGCCCATCTTCAAACACATT